>JBARYA010000053.1:0-1988 GCA_049647625.1 Microbacteriaceae bacterium | reverse complement strand
GCAAGCAGAACTTCACCCTGTGCGTCAAAATGTGCGCGAACCATTACTGTTCCTCAAGTTTTTCATTGAGGTGAGCGGCTAGCGCATCCATCGAATGCTCAGTATCTCCCTGACCGTACTGCAATTTTGGGAGTAGCGAGATGCGCATCCGATCGGAGGCGTGCTGCAGGTGATTGTGGAGAGCTTGTACGGCTCCAGCGACATTGTGCTCGGCGCAGGCCTGCAAAATTGCCTCGTGTTCGTCATCGCTTTGCTCACGGTGTGAGGTATCGGCTTCAGTGGTGAAGCGGTAACGCTCGCTATTCTCCCAAACCGGCTCGATTGCGTGCAATAACCAGGTCGATCTGCTGGCACGGTACAGGCTGAAATGGAAACGGGTGTGCGCTTTTCGCGCTTCGAGCCGCTGTCCCTCAAGCTCAAAACGTCGATAGTCATCGAGCGCTTTACGAGCGGCCAGGAAATCATTTTCGCTAAAGCGCTCTGCAGCCAATTCGATGGCAAGAGCCTCGATTGCGAGTCTGGTGCGATAGGTGTCTTCGAAATCTTCGATTGAAACCGGACGCACGGTCGCACCCTTATGTGCTTGAATCACCACGAGTCCCATATTTTCCAGCCGGCGAAGACCTTCGCGTACCGGTGAGGGGCTCATCTCGAGCTCAGCGGCAAGTTCGTGCAATCTGAGCGGGTAGCCTGGAGGGAATTCGCCAGACATAATGCGCTCATAGAGTGCTGAGAGTGCCTGTTCTGCGAGAGTGCGCTTGGCGCTCGCCGAGGTGGGGAGGAAAGTCTCGGTGGCGTTTCGTTGCGCGCTCATTCGGTATCCTCCGCCCAAGGAATCAGCAGTTTTTCGAGGTAGACCAAAATATAGAACAGCACGATGCTGATCAGACCAAGCAGTGCCATCGAAGCGAAGGCAAGGGCGGTATTTGCGTTGGCCCCAGATTGGACAATGATGTATCCAAGGCCTTCTGAAGCCCCGACGAACTCACTGATAACAGCACCAATTACTGCCAATGAGATGGCAACCTTGAGGCCAACGAAGATTTGCTGGGTGGCCCAGGGCATCCGAATCTTCATAAAGGTGGTGAAGGTCGAGGCACCCATAGACTTGCTCAATTCGATGAGCTCTGTCGCGGTCGAGCGCAAACCGGTTGCGGTCGAAATGACGATGGGGAAGAAGCAGAGCAGGAATACCATGACAACTTTTGGCAAAATACCAAAACCCATCCAGATCACCAAAAGTGGCGCGATGGCGACCTTTGGTACCGCATTGATGGTGAGAAGCATCGGGTAAACCGTGGCTTCAATAAATTTGGATGAGGCAATAATGATGCCGATGGGCACAGCAACGGCAATTGAAAGCGCAAAGCCGAGCAGGGTCTCATTCAGCGTGACGAGGGTATTTTGCCAAAGGAAGCCCTGAAACTCAAGGTAGGCGCCCCAAATTTGACTCGGTGCCGGCACGAGAAAGGCCGGAACCTTCATCAGGACGACGACGAGTTCCCAAATTCCGAGCAGAACCGCTGTGGCAATGATTGGCAGGGAAACGGTCATCACTCGGCCGGTTAAGAAGTTCCGTTTTGTTTTCGGAGTGGGGATGACGATGTGGTTGGCGATGGTCGGAGTCGAAGACATTATGCCACCTCCTTGCTCATCAAGATTTCGTGAAGTTCAGCAGAGATTGCCGAAACTTTTTCTGAGTTTTCATTCAGGCCCAGCGTGCGCGGACGTGGAATATTGACCTCGATGGTTTTGTACAGCCGACCGGGTCGTGGTGAAAGCACCACAACCCGATCAGCGAGTAAAACAGCCTCTTCAATCGAGTGAGTAACGAAAACAATCGTCGCGGCTTCTTCAAGTTGGACTCGTTGAAGCTCTGAGGAAAGTTCCGTTCTGGTCAACGCATCAAGCGCCGAGAACGGTTCGTCCATCAACATGACAGAGGGGCTGGTAATGAGGGATCGTACCAAAGACACCCGTTGTTGCAT
>JBARYA010000052.1:0-5774 GCA_049647625.1 Microbacteriaceae bacterium | reverse complement strand
GTAACGATCAGCACTTTCCGTGAACCCAGCCAAGAAGCAAGGCAGGTAACCAGAACAATAATGAGCAAAGGAAGCAACGCTGCAAGACCAAATGTCTGATAGTCCAGTTTTTGGATTTGCCCCAGTGACACGGCAATCTCAAGCGCTATGAACATTCCAACGCTTCCGATGAGGTATCCAAGGATGGCACCGATTACCCCGATTGCAGTTCCTTCTCGAAGGATGCCGAACCGCTGTTGTTGCGAGGTAGATCCGATTAGTCTCAGCAGGGCAATTTCTTTTCTGCGTCCGGCGATCAAGGTGGCAAAAGCATTGGTAATCACTACGCCTGAAACGTAGATGGCAATGCCGAGGAAAAGAAATGAAAGCACATTGAGCATCCCGACTGCCATGCCAATTTCAGATAATCCATTACCGTACATTATCGTTTCAACGACCCCGACAGCCACAATCAAAGCAGTTGCGAAAGCACTGGTGAGAGTAACGATAATCAGGCTAGAAATATGCTCGAAAAGCCTCAGCCTGCTCATACGGTCTCCTCCAGATCCAGCATCATTCCGCTGATTTCTTCTGCGGATGCCCGGGGCACATCACGAACAATCTGGCCATCGGCAAGAAAAAGAATCCTATCGGCATAACTGGCAGCATTCGGATCGTGTGTGACCATGACAATACTCTGGCCGTATTCTTGGCTCGCTGCCCGAAGCAGTGTGAGTACTTCGCGGCTGGTTCGAGAATCAAGATTACCGGTTGGTTCATCAGCAAATATCAGCTCCGGCTGCAAGGCCAAGGCGCGGGCTATTGCCACCCGCTGCTGTTGCCCCCCAGAGAGCTCATGTGGGCGATGTGTCATTCTTTCTTCTAGCCCCAATGACACAATCAGCTGCTCTATCCGCGAGCGTTCACTCGGCTTGACCCGACGATTATCGAGTTCAAAAGGCAAGAAAACGTTATCAAGTACCGAAAGCACGGGGACAAGATTGAATGATTGAAAAATGAATCCAATGTGCCGCCTCCGCAATACGGTCAGTGCGGAATCATCAAGATGGGTAATGTTTGTCTCACCAACCCACACTTCGCCGTCTGTCACCGAATCAAGACCGGCCATAATGTGCATCAGTGTCGATTTACCCGAACCGCTTGGACCCATGATTGCAGTAAACTCGCCGCGCCGCAGCTCTACCGAAACATTCTTGAGGGCTTCCACCCTGCCAAGGCCTTGGCCATACGATTTACTGACCCGCTCAACCCGAGCGACCGGTGCAATGTTTTGTACGTGTTCTGTCATGGTTCAAGCCTAGAAAAAGCACAGCTCAGAATCGTCAGCCCACAGAATGAACAGCTATACATCGGAAGGATTACATTTGAGGTTTCAGGAAACCCCACCGACCACAGATTTCGAAAAATTCTGTGGAATACACAAGTTCATTGACTACACAACAAGTCCGTATTGATAGGCAAAAACGACGAGTTGCACCCGATCCCTGAGCTGTAATTTGCTCAAGATCCTGCTCATATGTGTTTTCACGGTAGCTTCGCTGAGGAATGCTCGCTCAGCAATTTCGGTGTTACTCAGTCCCTGAGCAGCCCACTGAAAGATCTCAGTTTCACGCTCTGTCAACTCCTGAAAGCGTTCCGGAACCGGCTCAGGAAGGTTCACATGGTGTTGGAGCAATTGTGCGGTCTGTTTTGAGGCAACCACTGAGTTTCCAGCGTGAACACTACGAATCGCGGCAAGCAAGAATTCTGGCTCGGCATCCTTGAGCAAGAAACCACTTGCCCCTGCTCGCAGTGCCTTTGCAGCGGCTTCATCGAGTTCAAAAGTGGTGAGCACAATAATTCTTGGTCGCTGATGTTCAGAGTCAGGATTCTCAAGGAGAATTGCTTCAGTGGCAGTAATTCCATCTTGGACCGGCATACGAACGTCCATCAACACAACATCTGGGTTCACCAAGCGCACCATTTCCTGGGCTTGGATTCCGTCGGCAGCTTCTCCGACACAGTCCATATCTGACTGTGAACTCAACAGCATACGTATTCCAGACCGGAACAATGCCTGATCATCCACGATTAATACACGAATCTTGGCTGTCGTCATTCTCTGCCTTTTTCTTCTGGGAAAACTAGATGAACCTCAAAAATGCCATTATGAGCCGATGACTTCAGCTGAGCACCAACCAGTGCGGCCCGCTCGGTCATACCGATTAAGCCATGACCATAACTTGCTTGTGGGATTTGGTGAGCAATACTATTACGAATTGATATTTCGAGTTGCGAATCAACTTCCCGACAAGTCAGATGAACAGGCTGGTCAAGTATCCCGTGCCGTAAAGCATTGGTCAGGGCTTCCTGAAGAATTCTGTACAGTGCACGTTGTTGGTCACTCTTGAGCCTCATCGCTTGTTGGAATTCATCGGTACCGAGCAAGACCAGACCTGAAACCCGAAACTGTTCAAAAAGGGCATGCAACTGATCGAGCTCTGGCTGGGGTCCCGGATCCTGTCGATGGCGTAATTCTGCCAACAACACTCGAACCTGGGCCAAAGCTTCCCTCGCGGTCGAGGCAATAACTTCGAGTGCGGCCTTCGTCTGAGCCTGATCCTGATCCACCAGGTAGCGGGCGCCATCGGCTTGAGCAACCATAACTGTCAGACTGTGCGCGACAACATCGTGCATATCACGAGCGATACGGGTGCGTTCTTGTTCGGCGAGGACCTCAATCTCTGCGAGCTCTCTGGCGCGATTCTGCTCATAACGCAGCAAGACACTTCTGCGCAATAGCCCCGCCAACAATGTTGCAAGCAAAGCCGAGAGAACAGTCACGGTCGTCACCAGAATTTGACGAAAATCAGGGAAGGAGTATTCCGGCCCCTGCGCACCAAGATAATCCCATAATGGAATACCCAGGCTTGGGCCTGAAAGATACGCTGAGGCGAGAATCGTTCCTATTAGTGCCGAAACTCCACTTGCTCGTCGAGTCCCCCGGGTGCCATAGGCAGTAGAGGCGTAAAGCACCATTAATATCCCAAACTCGGGGAATGAGGGGATCGCGCCAAAAAGCATCTGCAAAACTGCCGCAAGCCAGGCCAGACTCAACGAAAGCGCCGGACTTATCCTACGGATGCTGATTGCCCCACCGAGAATCACGATGGAAAACAATTGCGGGGTGAATACTCCGTTGGACAAAACAGCTAGGAACAGGAACCCAATGGCTAAAACGAGATCAAAAATAATCTGAGATCTCTCAGGTTTTGAATTGCCCCTCAATGTCGCTTTGCTTTGAGGGCTGGTGCCAGAAAATTCAGATCGCGAAAGTCTCATGTTCACCACTTAGCACTCCGTCGATGAGTGAGCGCCACCAAGACCCCCATGCAGAGAGCGCGAATGGGTCGAGGGGAGGGTGCATGCAGAAATTCTAGCAAGAAGCTGAGATGGATGGCATCTTGGGAACCACTGAGCCTCTGGCAAGAGTGAACACAGATCGCTCCAGATCCTGATGTTTAGGCAAGGTGAAAGTGCCGCAAAACGCCTTTGTCTAGGGTTTCAGTCTGCATGCCGTTATAGGGCTGATACGCGAAGTGCGCACCAGTTTTTTGAGCGAGTTTATGGACTGCGCTGGTCGTCGCGGCCCAATAAATATCCCCATCAAGGACGCCCTGTTTCGATAAATGCTGAGACACAAAGAGCTGTGTTTCAGCACCCAGGTCTCTGAGCTGAACCGTAAAAGGATAATCTTTTGAAAATGCACTCTGCTGAGTCCAAGATCCATCCTCTTGCAACTTCAATAGCTTCGTCTTGGTCAGGGCTTCCTGGACAGTTTGGTAAGGCAATCCCACCGTTACTGTGTCATTCAGTGAAATATGGCCCGGTTTTGATTGCTCGCGACCGAGTTGCTGGCGGGAGGCAAGACGCCCAGCGCCCAAATCGGCGGCCTTCTGTCGAGCAATGCGACCCAAAACACTGCCACCAATGATGATGCCCACCAAGACCAAAAAGAAAAGTATGCCGTAAAAATATTCCACCGGAATAGTCTAGCGGGATACAACCATCTGGCTAGCACAGAGTCGGAGGCAGAACTATCACGAAAGCGATTCGAGCCGGAAAGGAGCTGAGTTATAAGTGGGAACTGCACTCTCAATCAAATGCACGAACCGCTCCCTAAAATCCTGATCTAAAAATTGCGGCGCAATTTTTAGAGATTTTTGGGGCCTCGTGTGATTGAAATCATTACTGGCCTACAAATAAAAGAGTAAAACGGATTACATATGGGGGAATCTTTGCGCTCGATATACTCCCACGCTTAGCTCTTCTCATAAATGTTTTAGTTACGCCCTACTTCCTTCCAGACTTTTCCTGTTGGATGCAACCTATTAGGTAGCAGAATGGGTCAAATGTACGATAGAGAAATTATTGCTTCAACTAAGGGGTTGACCCGAAGAATGTTCTTAAACACAGTCTGAAAAACCGCACAAGCGAACGGAACACACCAAACGGCAAACGCATCCAAAACAGTCTGTCAAGCAGCAAATCAATTAAGAGCGTTGATCTTTCCACCCAAAGACGCACAGCAGACATAATTTGGTCAGGAAATTGATGCTTGCAGTCTTAGATAACCTTATCTACCTGACCTTCGACAAATGGTTGGATGAAGAAAAAATAATCAGCACAAAGAACGAACCCATCACGGCATACTGGTTATCAATAACAAAG
Source organism: Microbacteriaceae bacterium (assembly GCA_049647625.1). Taxonomy (GTDB): domain Bacteria; phylum Actinomycetota; class Actinomycetes; order Actinomycetales; family Microbacteriaceae; genus JBARYA01. The sequence goes on along the minus strand of JBARYA010000052.1, from coordinate 1,064 downwards.
CGTTAAGGCCAACCATAAAAGAATTTCGTCGGAGCCAGAAGCACGTGAAGGTCGTGTAATCAGGTTTCTGGTTTCTTATCCAAGAACTCGTTTCTAATATCGTCTTGGCTCAGGGGGTCACCCTGCTGAAATTGACCTTGCCTAACAATGCCAATTACAGGAATGTCGGCTCCAATTCTGGCGGCAGACATCATTAATGAAGCGCGTATGAAGGGGAAAACTGCCATAAAAGCTACACGGCTTGCAAATTCTTGAAGGACTTCATTCTCAAGTTTTGGGAATTGTTCTTTTGACGAGTAAACAATTTCACAATCGGAAACAAATTCAACAGTCTTCTCTCCAAGGATTGACTTGAATCTAAAACGCAACGATTGGTTTTCAATAGAAATTGCAATCATGTCTTTTCGGATGGGAAATGATAACAAATCATTTTCTTCATCTTCACGCACAATTCTTCTAGCACGTTCTTCGTGAAATATAATATTTTCGATATCGACCGCTTGTACCAGTTCTTGAATATTCAATGGTTCCCTTTACGCCGCAATCGCGAAAGAGGCCCTGGTAGGTGGAGATACCAAGTATGTCTCTCTATCATCTTCTGAAACCGAAGAATAGAAGAGTCTATATGTAGCAAGAAGATCATCTTCAAGCGTGAACTGTCCAGTATCTAAAACAACAGTATGTATGTATAGGGCCTGAACAGCGTTAGCATATTGGCGTATTGTTGATAGTTTTGGATCCGCTTCCATGCTCTCAAATTTAGCCACGGCTTGCTGAGAGATGCCGAGTTTATCTCCAACATCCTTCTGGCTCAATCCCCGCTCCTCTCGAGCCAAAATTAAGCTTCGCCTGAAATTGTAGTCGTTTTTGGCAAGAAAAGTAGACCGACGTCTACGCTCTGGATTCTTCTTCATGGAAAGCATTTCCATCCCCTGACTATTTGTTTATCGAACATTACCAGTGTACAACCTAAAAGTTGTGTTTTTGCTCTGACTTCCAGTTGTTGGCTCTTCCTGCCTCATAACGGAGCTTTGCAAAAGATATTTGCTGATTCTGATGTCGCT
>JBARYA010000051.1:0-16367 GCA_049647625.1 Microbacteriaceae bacterium | reverse complement strand
GCCCCATAGTCCCGAAATGTTTCTTGTGAAATGGTGACTGCTTCAGGGGTGTGAATCCCTTGGGCGCTGAGCAGGGCTTTCGCGGTGGGCTTGTCCCAGGCAAGTCTGGCTCCCGAGGAAAGAGAGCCGACAGAGGGAATGTCCATCAGCTCTAAGAGATCACTGAGGGTTCCATCTTCACCGGCTGCTCCGTGCAGAACTGGCCAGACGACATCAAAAGCACCCGAGCTCAGTTTCTCAAAGAGATTATGATCGGGGTCAATCAACTCGACGGCAATTCCCTGCTGCTTCAGGGAATCAGCGACCCGCCGCCCTGAGCGTAAAGAAACATCGCGTTCGTGAGAAATACCGCCAGCAAGTACAGCGACAGTGCGGATAACAGTGTTCATTTACGGTGTTGCCTATCCAATATTTGGTGGAGGGGAAGTCACTCGATCTTCGGGATGGAGCTGACGGATCGGTGTAGTAGCAGTATGGAAAGTATTCACAAGTTCGAGCTCATTATTGATAACAGTGGCCAGACGACGGACACCCTCATGAATGCGCTCGGGAGTGGGGTAACTATAGCAAAGACGAATATTTCCAGTGCCTTCGCCATTTGCGAAGAAAGCGGTTCCCGGAGTGTATGCCACCAGTTCTTTGACGGCCCGGGGGAGCATGGCCTTAGAGTCTAGCTGTTCTGGAAGAGTGAGCCAAATATAGAACCCACCATTCGGGTTGGTCCAAGATAGCCTCGGCAAATACTGTTCTAGGGCTGCAATTGTGGCATTTTTACGCTCGTGATACACACCGCGGAAGGTCTGAATCTGCTGGCGCCAATCGGAATTTGCCAAGAATTCGCTAATTGAATACTGCGCAAAATTACTCGGAGAAAGAATCGCTGCTTCTGAAGCCAGAATAAGCTTCTCTCGGATGGCGTGTGGAGCTAAAGCCCAACCGGTGCGGAAACCGGGTGCAAAAGTCTTAGAGAACGAGCCCAGATAGATTACATTTTCACTATCCAAAGATCGAAGCGAACGGGGTGGGGCTCCCTCAAAGTAGAGCTGCCCATAGGGGTTGTCTTCAAGAATTAGGATGTGGTTTGTGCGCGCGATTTCGAGAATCTCGACCCGGCGCTCCCAACTGAGGGTGATTCCTGCCGGGTTATGGAAGTTTGGGATCAGGTATAAGAATTTTATTGCTTTGCCTTCGGCGCGTACCTTGGCAATTTCGGCAATGAGTGCGGCTGGTATGAGACCATCATTGTCCATCAGGACGTGACGAACATCTGCTTGATACGATTTGAACACACCGAGCGCACCGACATAGCTGGGGCTCTCTGCCAGAATGACATCCCCTGGATTCAAGAACAACTTCGAGACTAGGTCGAGTGCCTGCTGAGATCCGGTTGTGACCACGACGTTATCAGCGCTCGCCTGAATTCCCTCGAGCTCCATGACTTCGAGAATTTGTTCTCTGAGTGGCAGGATGCCATTGCCGCCACCATATTGCAGGGCAGCAGCACCGTGTTCGGCAATGACCCGCTGCATTGTTTCTTGGATGAGCTCCTGGGGCAGAGCGCTGACATAGGGCATACCACCGGCTAGGGAGACCACCTCGGGGCGAGAAGCCACCGCAAACAACGCTCGAACCTCTGAGGCGCTCAACTGTGCGGTTCTATCCGCATAATTTGCAAACCAGGGGTCAAAGTTTGTGCTGTTTTGAGGTGTTGTTGTCATTGATTATCCAAACTAAAAAGAACTCTTACCAGAATAAGCTTAAAAGCTGTGTTCTGTTGCTTCTTCAGTGGCAAAAAGGGCCTCATGATGAACATGAGACCCCTTTAGTGAAGTCCTCGAACGAAGTGTCCGAAAAAATTACTGAATGAATTCTGCGAAATCACTCAGATAATTTGCTTTGGGTTGCGCCCCAATAACGGTTTTTGCTACCTCACCAGCGGTGAAAACCTTCAGTGCTGGAATAGAGGTGATCTGGTACTTCATTGAGAGATTTGGGTTCTCGTCGACGTTCAGCTTTGCAACGGTAATCTTGTCACCGTATTCGGCAGCAATTTCTTCAAGAATTGGGGTAATCATTCGGCATGGACCGCACCATTCAGCCCAGAAATCAACGATTACCGGTTTACTTGAGTTGAGGACCACTGCCTCAAAGTTACTTTCATTGACAATAATTGTGCTCATCATATTTCCTTCAGTTTTCGGTTGAAAAATCGTATGTTCTGGCTAAGCCGAGAGTTCCGCATCGGCCGCAATCTTTGAAGAATCGGCCTGTGCTGCGAGGTAATGTTCGGCATCTATTGCGGCTACGGTTCCACTTGCAGCAGCGGTGATTGCTTGTCGGTAGCTTGGATCCGTGACATCCCCTGCAGCGAAGACACCGGGAAGGTTCGTTTTTGCACTGCGTCCCTGGACCACGATGGTTCCCTCATCAGAGATGTCGAGTTGCCCATGAACGAGGTGAACACGAGGATCATTACCAATGGCTACAAAAAGTCCCTCAAGCGGGAGTTCGCGCAAGTTTCCATTCACCGTGTCGCGAAGCGTTACTCCAGTGAGCGCAGCCTCACCATGAAGTTCGGCAATTTCAGCATTGTAAATGAACTCAATCTTTTCGTTTGCACGGGCACGATCCTGCATGATCTGGGAGGCACGAAGCTCTTCACGTCGGTGAATAACATAGACCTTGCTGGCGAAACGGGTAAGGAAGGTGGCTTCTTCCATCGCGGAATCTCCACCACCGACAACAGCGATGGTGCGCTCGCGGAAGAAAAAACCATCGCAGGTTGCACACCAAGAAATACCGTGCCCAGAAAGCTTCGTCTCGTTTGGAAGGTTAAGTTTACGATTTGCTGAACCGGTTGCGTAAATCACGGTCTTTGCTTCATAGGTTTTTCCGCCAGTAACGGTAACTTTCTTAATGTCGCCGCGTAAATCAAGTTCCATAGCGTCCTCGTATAGAACTTCAGTACCAAATTTCTCTGCCTGTTCCTGCATTTTGCTCATCAAATCAGGACCCATAATGCCATCGGGGAAACCGGGGAAGTTTTCAACATCGGTGGTGTTCATCAACTCTCCACCGACTTCGACGGAGCTCGCCAGAAGGAGAGGTTTGAGGTTCGCTCGAGCAGCATAGATACCAGCGGTAAATCCTGCTGGACCACTACCAATAATGATGACTTCATGAATCATGGGTACTCTCTCAATTCTTTTCTCTAGCAGCTAGAACGCAAATCGTTCCTAGTTTATTCCACCTTCATCAATGAATGGCCTTTGAGTTGCTTCTATCGCCTGATGGAGGCCAGAATAAGCCGCAAGTCGGAACTCTTCGAAAGCTTCAACAAGACGAGGTAGCTCCCGAGCATGACCACACCAACAACAGCGCAAACCAGAAGGGCCTCCAGCCGGCCACTCATCGGGTAGCTTCCAGGGCCGCTGCCGCCAAAGAGCAAGAAAGTTGCTAAGCCCAGCACTGCGGAGACAGCCCCGAGTGCGATATAGCGCAGGTAGCTGATTACCACGGGTTTGAAATCTAGGATGCGAATTTTGCGCCGCAGCATGAGTGAGGCAGCAACCGATTGTATGAGCATGCCGACCGAGGTGACCACCGCAATACCGATCGCGATTCGCTCAAGGGGGAGGAGGAGACAGGCAAATACGCCGATTAAGTACCAGGCGACGTAGATCAGGTTATACATAAAGGGTGTTTTGGTATCTTCGAGCGCGAAAAATGTGCGCTGCAACACATAGACAAAGCTGTAGAAGATGAGACCAGCGGCGTAACCCATAATGACTTCACCAAATTGGATGCCCTGCTCAAAGCCTCCGGTGAAGAGCACACCAAATGGGAGTGCGACAACAATCAAATAGAGCGAAGAAATGACCGAAAGCAGGCCAACAACTCGGGTGACTAGGGTGAGATTCTCTTTGAGTCGGTCCCAGTTCTCTTTGGCAGCATCCTCAGAAATCCGGGTGAAGAACGTGGTGGTGATTGAGACGACGGCAATGGAGTGCGGGAGCATCACCACCAGCCAGGCGGTATCAAGTGCGGCAACAGAGGCGCCAGCACCGGATGCATAGAAGGCAATCTGTGTTGAGATCAGGCCGGCTCCCTGCATGACCAGGAGCGACCCAAAGGTCCAGCTATAGGCCTTGCCAACACGGCGGAATCCGGTGCCCCGCCAATGGAAATCGAGCTTCAGCCCCAAACCAACTTTTTTCCAAAAGAAGAACAGCAGAATCGCCTGAGCAGCTACCCCGATTGTTGCCGAACCGCCCAGAAGGGTGATTTGGCTAGCGGTCCAATCCGTTACGCTTGCGTGCTCAGGACCCATCGGGCCAAAAATTACCAAGAATGCAACCAGTCCTGCGATCCCAATCAGGTTATTGAGTACCGGCGTCCACATATAGGGACCAAAGTAGTTGCGAGCGTTTAAGACTTCACCCAATACGGTGTAGAGGGCGTAGAAGAAAATTTGCGGCATACACCAATAGGCGAACGAGGTCGCTAGGGCGATGGTATCGCCGGTAAGTGAGGCACTGGATCCGGCATAAAGCAGCACGAGGAACGGGGATGCCAGGGTCGCGAGGACGGTCATCGCGCCGAAAACGGTGATGAAGAGGGTCAAGAGGCGGTTAATAAACCGTTGGCCGCCATCCTTGTGGAGTCCCGCTCGGACAATCTGCGGCACCAAGACCGCATTCAAGAGCCCGCCAATAATAATCGCGTAGATATTGTTCGGAAGCTTGTTTGCGAGAGCAAAAGCATCGGCTGCTCCGGACATGGTTACGCCGATTGTTGCGGTGAGCAGCATAGCCTTGAGGAAGCCGAGCACACGTGAAACAACGGTTCCGGCAGCCATCACGGCGCTGGCTTTTGCCCAGTTTTTTCTGGCCTCTGGTTCGTTCGGCTCTGCCTGGCCGGCTGGTTCCATATCGCTCATCGTGAGCCCCAGAACTTACTCATTACCCTCTTTGCCACTTTCGTTTTCTGCTGCCTGGTCTGAACCGGAGGCTACAGTTTCTTGTTTTTTCCGCTTAGACAAGCTCCGCACAATGCCGGCTGCCAAAAATCCGACGACCAGGATGCTGAACAAAATGATCGCGAGCAGTTCGACTTCTGCTTGAATTTGCACCTGTAGCTCACGGGTTTGTCCGATCTGCACACCGGTTTCAGAGAACAGAGTAAATTGCAGGGTAACTTGACCATTTGCCAGTGCAGATATGGGCACGGTCACGGCCTGCTTAGAATTTCCATCGACCTCGACATCGACACTGGTCGGTATCACTAGGCGGTTATTGCTGGCATGAAAACGAATGGTAACTTTTGCCGGGCTCACCAGGGCATTGTTCACGCTTACCCAGAAATGTGATTCCGGGGTAATCAGGGTAATGTCACTCCCCGGTTCCAAACTGATGCTTTTTTTGAGCTCGGTAACCTGGGAAGAATAATTGAGCAGTGCAGCTGTGCGTTCAACATCGGAATAGTTCTGGCTCAAGGATTGCAGGGCAAGGAGTCGGTATTGTGCGCTGGCAATGTCGGGACTATTCAGTGCACTGAGAAAGGCGGCTGCTTCGCGATCGGCCCTCAGCACACTCGCGGTATCTGAGACCAGCTCGGCATTGAGCTGAAGGTCGATGCCTTCAGTATTTGCCGCGTCGAGATAATTACCATCCTGCACGGGCACAGCATCCAGACTCACCAGGCGAATACTCGGCTCCGCTGCCAATCGATCGAGCAAATCGGGAAGCTCTTCAGAGAATGGTGCGGTGACCACCAGACTGTTTGCAGATCCATCAGGGTCTGGCCTTAAGGCTTGAAGCAGAGCAAAATAATTGCTCTCACGGGGCGAATCAAGATATGCCTTGAGTGTTGTACCGAGGGATTCATTGGTGAAGAAGGCGATTCGGCCGTCCTGACGAAGTGCAGGGAGATATGTCCCGACTCCCTCCGGATCCTCAGCGGTTTCGGAATGCACGTTCATTTGCTTTTCCGAGAGCAGGAGGCGGCCAATATTTGCCGGGATGTTTGCAAAGATCGCCGGGTTCAACACGCTATCTGGGCTCCAGAGACTTTGATCGAGCAGGAAAAAGAGCGAATCGTCAAGTAAAGAATCGCCAGCCTGGAAGGTTTTCAGCTGGGGGATATTCCCGCCCAAAATATCCGGGTAGTCCGAAAAGCCTTCAAGATAGGCCACAGGGGTATTCGCATAGCTCATAAAAAAGGCATCGTTTGAGCTCTGCTTGAGTCGCAGGAGGAACGCCTGTGTCGCCGGGGTATCTGCAAGCAATAGGGAATGAACTAGGTAGGGGTCGACCGCGATGCTGAGACCTGTACGTTCGGCCAGATCGAGCAGGCGTCCCAAATATCCACCCGGAGCGATGAGATTCCGCAGCTCGGTCGCGGGTATTGGTCCGTTTTCAGCAGGGGGAACACTCAGAGGAATCACCAGCGCGAGTTGCACATTTTGGCTCGCGGTAGTGCCCGGTACGGGTGCGTCTTCCGCAGGAAGAGTAGGAATTTCAGTGCGCAGAGTGGAATGCCCAAGGAGCGCCGTCGGCGTCATTCCCAGGGTGACGGTCATAACGAGCATCCCCAAGAGCGTTCTCGCCAGAGCAGTTTTGCGCCTTGATACCGGTGACTTCATATTAAGAACATCCTAAACGCATTGACTGTTTTTCAGATGTTCGGCACATGTGCGAAGCTTAAGTGCAATGGTAAATGTCGTCTCAGCACTGGAGCGCCTCACTCGTTTGGCGCAAACCCCAACCGTCTCAGCGGTTGCAGCGGCCTTTGCCTCCGCCGACCATGAGCTTGCGCTGGTTGGCGGACCGGTTCGGGATGCTTTCCTTGAGAAGGATTCGTTCGATCTCGACTTTACGACCTCGGCAACCCCGGATGAGATTATTGCCGTTCTGAAACCAATTGCTTCAACCTATTGGGAGATTGGGCGGGAGTTTGGCACCATAGGCGGTGTTGTCAAGGGTGAGACGGTTGAAATTACCACCTACCGCGCCGATCGCTATCACGAGTCCAGTAGAAAACCAGAAGTGGCGTTTGGAACACATATTGAAGAAGATTTGCGCCGCCGTGATTTCACCATTAATGCTCTGGCCCTTCGTCTTCCTGAACTGAGCCTGGTCGATTCTGGTACCGGTATTGAAGATCTGATGGCCGGGATCTTGCGCACACCGATTGATGCCGAGGAATCATTTTCGGATGATCCACTGCGGATGCTCCGCGCCGCCCGGTTCACCTCACAATTGGGTTTTGCCGTCTCTGCGGAGACGAAGCAGGCTGCCAGCAAACTTGCACCCCGCTTGGCTGTGGTTTCGGCTGAGCGCATCCGTGATGAATTTTCGAAATTGCTCCTGACTCCAAACCCAAGAGCCGGACTGGAATTTTTGGTGGAGACCGGCTTGGCGGCCGAGTTCATTCCGGAACTTCCCGGTTTGAAATTGGAAAGCGATGAGCATGGTCAGCACAAGGATGTCTACCAGCACAGTCTGACCGTTTTGGAACAGGCCATCGAACTTGAGGGTTCTCGGGGCTTTGAGCCTCGCCCCGATTTGGTGCTCCGCTTGGCCGCGCTTTTGCACGATATTGGCAAGCCGTCGACCAGAAAATTGGAGTCTGATGGCAGGGTCACCTTCTACCACCATGACTTTGTTGGCGCCAAGCTCGCCCGCAAGCGTCTCAAAGAGTTGCGGTTCGAAAAACAGCACATCGAGCAGACCGCAGAATTGGTGGCCCTACACTTGAGATTCTTTGGCTATACCGAAAAATCTTGGACCGATTCAGCAGTTCGACGCTATGTTCGGGATGCCGGAGAGCTGCTTGAGCGCTTACATATTCTGACCCGCTCGGATGTGACCTCGCAGAATGCGCGAAAGGTACGCCGCCTAGCCGCTGCCTATGACGATCTTGAGCGCAGGATTGCTGAACTTGAGGCCGAGGAAAAGATTTCTGCGCTCCGACCTGAACTTGATGGTCAACAAATTATGGCCCTATTGAATCTTGCCCCAGGGCCAGAGGTCGGATTGGCGTACAAATTTTTGCTCGAGCTTCGACTCGACGAGGGAGTACTCGGTGAAGAGGTGGCGGGCGAAAAACTGCTGCAATGGTGGTCTTCTCAAGACTGATTGCCGTATCCCAAAGCTCCGAACTCTCCTGGGCTATGAAAATTTCGCTTAATCGTCTAGAATTGCAAGGTTGATTGCTCTTTGTGGCGTTCGTCGAACATCCGCTGAAGACAATCATCGTGTATGAACCCTCCTGTTACGGAAATACCGTAACCGACTTTAGACCGAAGGAGGTGGGTTAGTGACGCACGAATACGAACTAATGGTCATTATCGATCCTGAGATTGATGAGCGCACTGTTTCCGCTAGTTTGGAAAAGTTCCTCGATGTGATTCGCAACGATGGTGGCACCGTTACCAATGTTGATCACTGGGGCAAGCGCCGGATGGCGTTTGAGATTCAGAAGAAGACCGAAGGCATCTATGCCGTTGTCAATTTCGAATCAACCGCCGAAACTGCTCAGGAACTTGATCGTCAGCTGAAGCTGAGCGAAGCTGTGCTTCGTACCAAGATCCTGCGTGCTGAAGAGGCACGTTTCCGCGTTGAGAAGTTCAACGCTGAAGAAGCTGTCAAGGCCGCAAAGGCCGCCGCTAAGAAGGCAGTGTAACCATGGCTGATACCGTAATCACCGTCGTCGGTAACCTTACCGCCGATCCGGAATTGCGATTCACCGCTAATGGTCTTGCCGTAGCAAACTTCACCATTGCTTCGACTCCTCGGACTTTTGATCGGGCGAGCAATGAGTGGAAAGATGGCGAGGCACTCTTCTTGCGTGCTAGTGTCTGGCGCGAATTTGCCGAGAACGTTGCCGCAACCCTTTCTAAGGGTATGCGCGTCGTTGCAACCGGCAAGCTCAAGCAGCGCAGTTATGAGACCAAAGAGGGAGAGAAGCGTACCGCTATCGAACTCGAGGTAGACGAGATTGGCCCGAGCTTGCGTTATGCAAAAGCTCAGGTTTCCCGTTCCGCGTCTCAGGGCCGTCCAGATGCTGTCGAAGATGCTTGGGGTTCTGGGTCATCCAGCAATGCTCCTCAGACCAACTCTTGGGCTTCGGACACGAAGCCTGCTGCAGAGAACTGGGGCGCACCCGGCGCGAACTATAGCGACGAAGCACCGTTTTAACGTTTCACACATATTTTAAGGATTAATCATGGCAGGTAAAAGCAATACTGATCGTCGTAAGCCGATCCGTGGCGCAAAGGGAGCCAAACCACAGGCCCCAGTCAAGGCAATTCGCGTAGGCATTATTGACTACAAGGATGTTGCGACTTTGCGTAAATTCATTTCAGATCGCGGCAAGATTCGTTCACGCCGTATCACCGGAGTTTCGGTTCAGGAGCAGCGTCTGATTGCGAAAGCAATCAAGAATGCTCGCGAGATGGCCCTACTCCCATATGCCGGTGCAGGGAGGTAACCTCGAATGGCAAAGTTGATTCTGACCCACGAGGTCACCGGTCTGGGCGCACCAGGCGATGTTGTTGAGGTTAAAGATGGTTACGCACGTAACTTCTTGATCCCACAGGGTTTCGCGATGAGCTATTCTCGCGGTGCTGAGAAGCAGATTGAGCAGATTCGCGCAGCGCGCGCAGCTCGTGTGCTGGCAACCCTCGAAGATGCACAGGCATTGAAGCAGAAGATCGAACAGGCCCAGGTTCGCCTGGAGGTTCGTAGCGGTGCTGAAGGCCGTCTCTTCGGTTCTGTCAAGACCAGCGATATCGTTGCGGCTGTTTCAGCTGCTGGTGTTGGTGAACTTGATAAGCGCAAAATTGAACTCACCAATCCGATTAAGGCTCTGGGTGCTCATGAGGCTAGCGTTCGTCTTCACGACGATGTTGTGGCTACCATCAAGCTTCAGGTGGTCGCAAAGCGCTAATTGCGCCGTGACCTGAGAGGTTCTCTCGAGTGTGCTGCTGGATGAAAATCCGGCAGCACACTTTTTTGTGCTAATTTTCTGGTAGTTCACACGGCATATACAGCCTTGAGCTGCTCGTTGTCGTTTTGGCCGGCCTCTTTATCGGGTATATTTCGTGATGTCAAGGCAGCTTGTACACAGCCTGAGCCTATTCCTTCAACCTTCAACTAGAACTCTAAACAAGTTGTTACTCACATGGTGAAAGTGGTTGCATCCCAGTGTTTACAAGGAATATTTCTTTTTCAGAAAAATCTATCCACAAGTTATCCACATTTTTTCACACAGCTTTACTGGCGTGTTTCAACACTTACCCACAGAGTTATCCACAGGGTGATTTTTGTTCGACTACGCAAGTTACAAAAACAGCCCTAAGCTAGGGCATGTTCGTTCCCCGAAGTGAAAAATCATCTGAAACGCACTCCAGTGTCGTAGTGTCATGGGATGATTGACCGGGATCTGAACAGTTAACATTCGCGAAAGGAGAAGAAATGTCCATTACGGATCTTCCCTACGCAAACTCCAAAACTGATTCACAAAACTTTGTTCCTGAGGCTGGTGAATTCCGCGGGGAGCGCACACCACCAAATGACCTGATTGCTGAACAAAGCACACTGGGTGCAATGATGCTTTCCAGTGATGCGGTTGCCGATGTTATCGATGTTGTTCGCGGTCCTGATTTTTATCAGCCGAAGCACGAGATTATCTACGACGCCATCCTGAGCCTCTATTCACGGGGCGAGCCCACCGATGCGATTGCCGTCACCGATGAGCTCACCAAGGCGGGTGCTCTCAGCCGTGCCGGTGGTCCAGAATATCTCCACTCTGTTATTGGCACCGTCCCTACCGCTGCGAATGCTGGTTATTACGCTCAGATTGTCGCCGAACGCGCAATTCTCCGTCGTCTGGTCGAGGCGGGAACAAAGATTGTGCAATGGGGTTATGGGGCTCAGGGCGAAGCGCTTGATCTGGTCAATAATGCCCAAGCCGAAATTTTTGCCGTAACCGGCGGCAAGGGTAGCGAAGATATTATCCCGCTTAACGAAGCCGTCAGCACCGCAGTTGATGAAATTGAAGCTGCTCGAGGCAACGATGGCGGCATGACCGGGGTACCCACCGGCTTCGCCCAGCTCGATGCATTGACCAATGGTCTCCATCCGGGGCAGCTTATCTTGATTGCCGCTCGACCTGCTCTCGGTAAGTCGACACTGGCGCTGGACTTTGCTCGGGCCGCAGCAATCAAAAACAATATGGCCACGGTGTTCTTCTCGCTTGAAATGGGCCGCAGCGAAATTGCGATGCGTTTGCTTTCTGCTGAAGCATCCGTGCTCCTTCAGCACATGCGCAAGGGAACCATTGATAGTCGGGACTGGACCAGCATTGCCAGCACCCGTGGGCGTATCAATGATGCTCCGCTTTTTATCGACGACAGCGCAAACCTGACCCTGGTTGAAATCCGGGCAAAATGCCGCCGCTTGAAGCAACAACACAATCTCAAGATGGTCATTATCGACTATCTACAGTTGATGACCAGCGGCAAGCGGGTCGAAAGCCGACAACAAGAGGTCAGTGAGTTCTCTCGTGCACTGAAACTGCTGGCAAAGGAGTTACAGGTTCCGGTTATTGCGCTCTCGCAGCTCAACCGTAACCCTGAACAGCGCGGCGATAAGAAGCCGGCGCTTTCGGATCTTCGTGAATCTGGTTCGCTTGAGCAGGATGCCGATATGGTCATTCTGCTGCACCGTGAGAGTGCGTATGAAAAAGAAAATCCTCGCGCCGGTGAAGCCGACCTGATTGTGGCCAAACACCGTAATGGTCCTACCGATACCGTTGTGGTTGGATTCCACGGGCATTATTCTCGCTTCGTCGACATGGCCCCTGAGCAATAACATTCTGCACTGACTTCTCTTATCGTTCCAAGCTTCAGGCGATAAGATTGGCTGTGTTCATCGCTCTCACAAGACAACACACTGGCAGATAAGGCAAAAATTTTGGTGGCTCAAAACACTTCACAACATCGTGCTGCGTTCCAAGCAGTGCCGGTAGCCACCACGTGGCTCCTCAGTGGCTCACGAGCGATTCTCGCCCTTCTTGGCGGGTTGTTCATCACCTTCAGCTTCTCGATCACTTCAATAGCGCTCGCCCTCATTGTTTTCGGCAGCTATACGGTGCTCTACGGTCTCGCAATACTGCTCTGGTTCCCGAAGGTGCAGGATCGGGCCGTGAAAAACGCGAGCCTCATTATTGCGGTCACGAATATTGCTGCGGGTGCAGTGGGACTTATCTTTATCCAGAGCGAAACGATTTCAACTTTCCTACTCTTGGTTACCATCTGGGCTGCAATAACCGGCTTTGCGGAGCTGTACCTGGGCTTCGCCAAAAAAGGAAAGTTTGCTGAACATCGTGATTGGCTTTTCGCCGGTGCAATGAGCTGCTTCCTAGCACTCGGCATGTTGCTGATTGATCCAAACTATCGGAAAGATTATCTCGTACCGGGCGGTTCCGCAGCACCCGATTATGCCGGAACGGTAACCGGCTCCCTCTTCGGCATCGGAGTTTTCGGGGTATATTTGATTGTGATCGGGGTATTTCTATTCATTGGAGCATATTCGCTCAGAAATCCAGAACTCGATACTGCAGCTGAAGGGAATGGCAATTAAATGACGAAACCGTCACGGGCCGAACGATTGCGACCTGCTGAGCTCCTCGTTATGGCATTGCTATTGGCGCTCTTTACCGGTCTGACCGTGTGGTTTAGCACCAAAGACATCATCTTGGCGTTGATATTCTTTGGTCTCTTCTTTGTCGTAGCGCTGATTCTGCTCTCAATGCTGCTCTTTGCGATTACTCCGAAAAATCGGAATCGTCCGCAAAAATAGCTTTGTGAAGCTAAAGTTTTTGAGTCGGGGCCTTCAGTCTCCGAGCTAAATACGGTCGACCAGCTTTTCAGCGATACCGGTGTAGCTTTCTGGCCGCAGAGCAACAAGTCGACCCTTAGCCTCGTCACTGATATCGAGTGCATTGACAAAGTCAATCAGATCACGCTGTCCAATGCGCTTGCCCCGGGTCAGTTCTTTGAGCAGAGCATAGGGGTCAGAAATATTACTCGTGCCAGCTGCAACCTCGGCGCGGATAACGGTCTGGATGGCTTCCCCAAGGACCTCCCAATTGTGGTCAAGATCCTGCAAGAGGAGGTCTCGATCCAGTGAAATCTCATCGAGACCGCGGCGAAGATTATTCAGGGCTAGTTGTGAGTGACCAATACCGACACCGATATTGCGCTGTGAACTTGAATCTGTCAGGTCTCGTTGCATGCGGGTGGTAACCAGAGTTTGTGCCAAAGAGGTCAAAATTGCGGTTGAGAGTTCAAGGTTTGATTCGGCGTTCTCAAAACGAATCGGGTTTACCTTGTGTGGCATGGTTGAGGATCCGGTAGCACCGGCAACAGGGATTTGGCGGAAGAAGCCCAGGGAAATATAAGTCCAGATATCTGTGGCCAGGTTGTGCAGTATCCCATTGACGTGGTTGATGTTGTAGTACAGCTCAACTTGCCAATCATGAGACTCAATCTGGGTGGTGATTGGATTCCAGCTCAGACCGAGACCGGAGACAAACTTTTCAGAAAATCCAAACCAGTCAAAATCGGGTGCTGCCACATAGTGCGCTGCATAGGTTCCGGTTGCGCCATTGATCTTGCCTAGGTATTCCTGGTTCTTCAGGCGAGAAATTTGGCGATTAAGTCGGTGCACGAAAACGGCGAGCTCTTTGCCCATGGTGCTCGGAGTTGCTGGCTGCCCGTGGGTTCGAGAAAGCATTGGAGCATCGCGATACTCCTGGGCGAGTTCTTTGAGACGGTCCACGACATCCTGGAGCGCTGGAAGCCAAACCTCGTTTACGGCATCGCGCACAATGAGCGCATAGCTGAGGTTATTGATGTCCTCACTGGTGCAGGCGAAATGGGTCAATTCAAGCAACTGATCCAAACCGAGCTCGCTCAGGCGATCACGCATAAAATACTCCACCGCTTTTACATCGTGGCGCGTAATGGCTTCAGTTCGAGCCAATTCTGCAATCTGCTCATCGCCGAATGCGCTGATAATCGCACGCAGGCGGGTCTTTGTCGCGTCATCAAGCGGTTCAGTACCAAAAATTTTTGCATCACTCAGGGCAATGATCCACTCAATTTCAACCTGAATCCGAGCCCGGTTTAATCCTGCCTCGGAGAGGAGGTTAGAAAGCTCGGCGACTTGTGGTTGGTAACGACCGTCAAGAGGACTGAGAGGCTGGGCAGAAAGTTGACTCATGAAATTCCCTTGCGTAGTGCTGGTTTGATCTGGTGAAAAAGGTTGCGGCAGGCGCGTTCAATAGAATTCCGCACCTCATCAAAAAAATCTGGTTCGGAATAATATGGGTCTGGAACATCCCCATCTTGATAGTACTCGGCATCGAAGCTCAACAGGAGCTTGACCTTGTGTTGCCGCTCCTCGGTCACAGCCCAGTGTTTGAGGACGCGTTCTTGGCTACGATCAAAAACAATGACGAGGTCAAGGTCATCGAACCAGCTTGTTTCAAATTGTTTGGCTCGGTGGCGGCTGCCATCCAGGCCGGCTTTTTGTAAGGATTCGACTGTCCGGGGATCGGCCGGTTCGCCCACATGCCAATCACCGGTTCCGGCGGAAGTGATGGCCAGCCGATGTGAGAGGCCGGCATCCTTTGCCAATTGTTGAAAAATGACTTCAGCCATGGGGGAGCGGCAGATATTACCGGTACACACAAAACAGATACGGAAATGCACAGCGTCTTCGCGAGCTGTACCGAAAATCATTTCGTTTCCTAAAATTTATCTACGTGAGTATCGATGAGGTGTCCGAGGAAATTGGGGTCTGTTGGGGAACTATTTCTTCATGACCGGTCGCATGATCATATTCAACACCCAGTTAATCAGGCTCAGAACGAGTGCACCAATCACTCCGGCCCAGAAGAAGGTGTCAATTCTGAGGCCGAAACCAAAGAGTGAGGTTGCCCAAGCAGTTACTGACAACAGCATGGCGTTGACAATAATGGAGAACAGTCCGAGCGTCAAAATATAGAGCGGGAATGTCAGTACGCGGAGGATAAAACCGAGGAAGGTATTTACAATACTGAAAATCAGTGCGATGAAGAGGAATGTGAGGATCTGTGGACCGATGCCCTCGGCGTAAATCACCGCATCGATACCGGGAACCAGCTCTGTGGTCAGCCATATTGCGATGGCATTCAAGATGAGACCAATGAGTATTTTTCGCATAGTTAACTATGCCATCTAAAATTGAGTTATGACTAGACGATCTTTCCCCATTCGAGTCCGGGCTGAACTTCTCGAAATTCCGGCGTATCGTCAAGGAAACCCAGCGCCAGAGGGTGCTTTCAAGCTTTCTTCAAACGAAAATCCATATCCGCCCCTGCCCAGTGTGCTTCGGGCCGTGGCCGAGGCGAAGAGCTTTAATCGCTATCCAGATGCCAGCCGATATCAGGTCAAGGCGCTCCTAGCCGAGAAGTTTGGTGTCGCCGAGGAGAACATTCTGCTCGGTGCAGGCTCAGTGGCTCTGCTCACCCAGTTCATTTTGACCACAGCACGTGATGGCGAGGTTGTCTATTCTTGGCGATCTTTTGAGGCGTATCCGATTATTACCCTGATTGCGGGTGGGAAAGCGATTGAGGTACCGAACAATCCGGATCATTCGCATAATCTCGAGGCAATGCTCGCAGCTCTGACCCCGAAGACGCGTGCTGTTATTCTGTGCACGCCCAATAATCCAACCGGAACCGTTATTTCACGGGCCGACTTCGAGAGCTTTATGGCGCAGGTGCCAAGTGATCTTCTTGTCCTCTTAGACGAGGCATACTACGAGTTCAATACCGATTCGGATGCGGTGGATGGTTCTGACTATTTCGGACGCTGGCCAAACTTGGTGGTGCTCCGGACCTTCTCGAAGGCTTATGGACTGGCCGGTCTCCGGATCGGTTACGCCATCGGAGACAAAGATGTGCTTGCTCTGGCCGCCATGACTGCGGTTCCGCTCAGCCTGACCCAGCAGGCAGCTCAGGCTGCAGAGGCAAGTTTGGAGCAGGACGCTGCAGCCGAACTTCGGGAACGCGTTGAGCTTCTGCTGACCTTGCGAGAATACTTCTTCGCAGAGCTTCAGCATATTGATCCGGATGCTCTGCTCGATATCCCGCACTCATATTCCAACTTTATTTGGTTGCCAGCTCAGGAGCAGGATGGCTTCGGCTCAAGCGAGCTCGAGGCGCTCTTTTTGGAGAAGAACCTGGTGGTTCGAAACCTGGGCTCCGGGGTGCGTATTACGATTGCAGAAGAAGATTCTGTAGGAATTCTCCTA
>JBARYA010000050.1:0-6565 GCA_049647625.1 Microbacteriaceae bacterium | reverse complement strand
AAATAATGAGTGATGGATCTAAGAGAGCGGTGAGCCCTTCAACAACGGGGTTCATAGGGGAATCCTAAGTAGTAACGCGAAGAGCCCATAGAGCAATCCTGCGGTTCCGAAAGAGAACAGAAGAATAGTGATGTATTTGCGAGAACCCAGTGCGAGTGGGACTGCAATCAAGGCGAGGATTGATGGAATGAGGAATCCAAAGTATCCCCAAAGAATGGTTTGGACAATGAGGATGGCAACAACTATTGCGCTTTCGATCAGTCCAGAACGAGTTGTAGGTTCCATCTCAGGGTCTTTTGCCTTGCCACGAAGGCTCTGAATGACCAGGATGATTCCAACAACAATAAAGAGTGCACCCATCATCTGCGGCCAGAATTTTGGCCCCAGCTCTTGGGATGGAGTTCCCTGGTAAATTTCAATGACGCTAGCGCCAATGAAGGTCAGGATGCCAAAGACGATCCAGAAGATACCGAGGATAAGATTCCGCCGGGTTGCCCCGGCGGAATCTCCCACAACATCTGGCTCATCTACTGATTCGTCAGTGTTTGCGTGTTGCACAGAGTTCCTTACTTACCGAAGAAATCTGCGAAGCGCTTGTACTCTGAATCGATGAAGGTGGTTGCCTCATCTGCTGAGCGGTAGAACGGCACGTTGCCGCTGTTCAGAATAACCTTGCTGAATGATTCGGTGCCCTGTGCAGCCTTTACAGCCTCTACAAGTGCAGCCTTCACATCAGCTGGAAGTCCCTTTGGTGCTGCAATGATGTGCCAGCTACCCATAGAGATATCAACACCGAACTCAGAAGCAGCAGGTACATCTGGAAGACGATCAGCCTTCTTGGTGTCAAGAACAGCAAGAACACGGAGGGTCTTGTCGAGGTGTGCCTGAGAAACCTCAGAAATACCAGCAACTACAGCATCAACCTGGTTGCCCATGGCTGCGGTAACTGCAGCTGCGCCACCCTCAAATGGGATTGGCTTGAACTCAACATTTGCCGCTTTACCCAAACCTGAGGTAACTGCTTCCCAGTTTCCACCAGCGCCAGAGTTTGCAACAGTGATGGTGCCTGGATTTGCCTTTGCAGCAGCAATCAAGTCTTCGAAAGTCTTGTATGGGCTATCCATTGGTACTGCGATGGTAGCAGTCTGTGCAACAACCTGTCCGAGGACATCATAGTTGGCTGGATCGATGTTGAAGCCCTTGTGTCCAAGCATTGCAGCTTCAACAGTCAAGATGCCAATGGTGTATCCGTCTGGGGTAGCCTTTGCAAGGTATTCCATGCCGACTGAGCCGGATGCGCCGGAACGGTTCTCAGCAATAATGCTCTGGCCGAGTCCCTTTTCCATTTCTGATGCCAGGGTACGGGCACTGAGGTCAGTTGATCCGCCTGCATCGAATGGAATTACGATAGTGATATTTTTGGTTGGAAAGCTTGGTGCTGTTGTCTCTCCAGTTTCAGGGGTGGTTGAGCTGCATCCTGCGAGAAGAAGTGCTGCTCCAGCAGCAACTGCTGCGGCAGTTAGTGCTTTGTTTTTGATGGTTTTCTTCAATGTTGCCTTCCTCGTCTTCGAGTGATTGAGAGTGGTGAAAAAAACAAGAGAATTTTGCTAATGTGACCCAGCTTAGCGGGCACACTCTCTCAATCAACTCGTTTTATATCACTCAAGGTATCGTACTGTAGTATATCAGCGTATTGGTATTCTGAATTTTACGCAAATTTGGAACACACCTCATTCGTATACTTCTTTCGAAAGGTCTCAATAATGTCTTCGCCCCGGAAACAGAACATTGCCATCATCGGCGCAGGAATCCTCGGGGTTGCGCTGGCGCGGGAAATCTTGATTCGCGAGCCCGGAAGTACTGTCACCGTCTACGAAAAAGAAGACGCCGTAGCGACCCACCAGACCGGCCATAATAGTGGTGTTATTCATGCAGGACTGTACTACACCCCGGGCAGCCTCAAGGCAACGCTCTGCCACCGCGGCGCCCGACTCCTTGAAGAGTTTGCTACAGAACACAATGTGGCTTTTGAAAGCTGCGGCAAGCTCGTGATTGCCAGCACTGAGGCACAGCTCCCTCAGCTTCAAAACATCTATGAGCGATCAATCGAAAACCAGGTACCGGGTGCTCGATTGCTGTCCGCCGAAGAGATTCAAGAAATCGAACCGCATGCAATCGGCCTCGGCGCAGTTCACTCCCCCAAAACGGGAATTATCGACTACCGTCTCCTCAGCGAAGCAATTGCTGAGGATGTCAGAAATCGTGGCGGTTCCTTCCGTTTCAATACAAAAGTGACATCCCTCACACCCAGTGCTGGAAAAGTGACTGTTGAAACAGCATCCGGCAAAGAGGTATACGATCGTGTGATTGCTTGCGCAGGCTTACAGTCTGATCGTATAGCCAAAAAATCAGGATCCCAGGGTACGCCGAAAATCGTGCCGTTTTCTGGTGACTACTTTGTCCTAGACGAGAAGAAACACGATCTTGTTAAAGGCCTGATATATCCTGTGCCAGATCCAAACTTTCCATTTCTCGGTGTGCACCTCACCCGAACCATGTCCGGGCAGACCACCGTCGGGCCAAATGCATTCCTCAGCTTCCACCGGGAAGGTTATGGCAAGTTCCCCATCAACATTCGCGATAGCTTCGCGACAGCAAGCTACCCGGCATTTTGGAAGTTTGCTGCTAAGAACTCCAAGATGATCCTGGCGGAACTCTTTGGCAGCAGTAAGGGCGCCTTTGCCGAAGGGGCCAGTGCCTTCGTACCGGGAATTACCACCGCGGATCTCCATCAGGGACCCCGTGGAATCCGCGCTCAGGCGATGGATCGACAGGGCAGACTGCTCGATGATTTCGCAATCGATACCCAAGAGAATATTTTGCACATCCGAAATGCACCTTCTCCAGCTGCGACAGCTTCATTGGCCATTGCAGAGTATTTGGTAGAAAAGTACCTTTAAATAACTTCTGCTGCCCCGATGATTCGGGGCAGCAGAAGTATTGAGCACATTCGTGCCGCAGTGTTTGCGTTCTAGTTCACCGTGCGGTCTACAAGAATCTCGAGGAGATACGGCTTACCGGTGCTTGCAAAGGCACGCTGCAATGCAGCTGAAACATCCTCAGGATTTTCAATGCGCTCAGCAGTGACACCCATGCTTTCGGCGAGCTTCACATAGTCAATCGCAGGATTTTCCAAATCCATCGCGAAGTATGGCTTCTCCTGACCTTCACGGTAGTACTTCATACCTTCTTTAAGGATCTTGTAGCTGCGGTTATTCACCACAATAACCACCAGAGGCATGTTGTAGTGCGCTGCGCTCCACAGTGTCTGTGGAGCATACATCATCGCCCCATCACCAATGAAAGAAACCATTCTCGCACTATCGCCAGCAGCCATCTGGGCACCAAGCGCAGCCGGGAGGCCCCAGCCTAAGCAGGTTCCCTTGATTCCGTAATACTGGCCGGAATTCCAATCGGCGAACTGGGTAAGAACCGGGGTGGATGTGAGGGATTCGTCGAAGACAATATCTTGTGGTCGGATATGGGCAGCCAATTGGGTAACCACATTCGAGACAGCAATGGGCTTTGCATCCTGCTCACGCTCACGTCGCTCAGCGCGCTTCTCCACAATTGCCGCATGCTCAATTGCAAGATTGAGGATACGTTCCTGTGCCGCAGCGCTTGGTTCAGTGCTTTTTGCCAGTTCTACAACCCGTTTCAGGACGCGGCCAGGATCGGCAATCAACCCGACACTCGGCTGGAGCACTTTAGCAACCTCCCATGAATCCTGATCAATCTGAATCACCTTCAAATCGGCACGGATCTTGAGCTCAGGATCTGGAACAATCGGGATCAAACGTGAGGCTCCAGCGATGATCACTAAGTCATGCTTGTTAAAGGTCTCGGCAATGGCTCGGCCATCAAAGCCGATGGAACCAAAATACTGAGGATGCCCGGTAGGGAATGCCACGGTCGGAGCGATACGTTCTGTGACGACGCGAGCGCCGAAGAGCTCGGCAAAGGCCACTGCGGCGGCATGCTCCTTACTCTGCGCTAAGCCATCACCGACGACGAGCATTGGCGCCTGAGAGTTTTCGAGGAGCGAAAGGATATTTGCAACGCTGTCATCATTCGGTGAGTCATTAATCTCTAACGGAGTGAAGCTCACATCCTCATCGGGAACAAGTCCGTCGAGCACATCGGCAGGAAGTGACAAGAAGACCGGACCATACGGTGGCGTGAGCGCAATATGCAATGCACGACGTGTTGCTGAAACCAGCTCTTCTGCGTGCTTGACCTCATATGCCCACTTGGTAATTGGCTTCACAATATCAACCATCGGACCCCAGAGTGGTGGCTCGGTGAGGTGAATGTGGGTATCTACCTGTCCAGCAGTAACGATTACCGGCACCTTTGACTTGTGTGCGTTGTAAATATTTCCGAGGGCATTGGTCATTCCCGGGGTAGCGTGAAGGTTAACCACACTTGGTGCGCCTGTTGTTTGGGAGAAGCCAACTGCCATTCCCACTGCCACTGCATCGTGTATTGCCAGACGATAATTTATCCCTGGATGGTCGGCCAGTGCATCCATGAAGGGAAACTCTGTCGTACCAGGATTACCAAAAATATTGTGTGCGCCAGCGTTTTGAAGAAGTTTGAAAAACAAATCCTTCGCTGGTACCAAGCCATTGTCGTTCTGTGACACTCAATTACTCCTTAGATCCGTGTTCGGGTATCCGAAACCTCTTTCTAGTATATTGGTATATCAATATCTCAGGCAAGTTTCTAGAGTATAACTTCGTTCAAAGCACGCTGCGTTGTGTGACTGGAACCACAAAGGAGGGTCTTAGGCGCGTCCGAGTGCGCTTTCCATGAACTCTGCGACCCGAGCATCAACAATCACATCGCTCGGGCGAAGCGGTCTGCTGAGATAGAGGCCCTCTAAGCTTCGAATCCGACTCAGTGCGACATAGCTCTGTCCCGGGCTAAAAGCACCATGGCCAAGATCAATGACCGCACTATCGTAGCTTTGGCCCTGAGATTTGTGGATGGTAACCGCCCAAGCGAGGCGCAAAGGGAATTGCACAAACTCTCCAACAACCTCTCGGCTCAGCTCCTTTGTGCTGGGTTCGTAGTTGTACTCCATGCGCTCCCAAGAAGTCGCAGTCACCTCATGCTCTTCACCGTCGACCTCAACGTACACATTTCCCGCGATGGCGGTCACAATACCGAGCGTGCCATTGACCCAGCGCTGATCGGGATCATTCCGGAGGAACATCACCTGGGCACCAACCTTGAGTTTCAGTTCAACATCTGCCGGAGCATGTTTCTCATCAAACTTCCCCTCAATATCGGCCACGGCCAATACCGGATCGCCCGGAAGGAGCTCAAGCTCCCGGCGATTAATCTTCTCCACGATTGCGTTGGTCGAGGCGAGAACAATCGGACTCGGTTCTGGAACCTCTCTGGCACCAGCGGTATTCAGCACATTCGCCTGTGACGCCGTAACGTGTCCGTGTCGAACGGCATTCAATAGCGCTTTAAAAGCATCATCGGATTGGCGGTGGATTTCTCGCAACTCATAACAGAGCAGTTCAACTTCTTCCCAGACCTTCGCATCAAAGAACCACTGTGAAGAATAGTTATCGTCGAACCAAGCCTTCTCGCTGGATCCTCTGGGAGGAACCGGCGCCAGTTGATAAGGATCACCAAACATCAGCAATTGCACCCCACCGAACGGGAGCGAACTGCGCTTCGCTCGCTTCAATGAGCGATTAATCGCATCCATCACATCAGCATTCACCATAGAAACTTCATCAATGACCAGGGTGTCTAAACTGCGCAAGACGGCCCTGAGCTCCTCCGGTTGAAATAATGCATGGTCAGCAATGATGCCAATCGGGAGCCGGAAGAATGAGTGGATGGTTTGACCACCAACCAGCAGTGCCGCAACACCGGTCGGCGCAACCACTGCAACACGTTTCGAGGTCTTGCTCATAAAGTGGGTCAGCAGGGTTGATTTACCGGTTCCCGCTCGACCCGTCACAAAAATGTGCTGAGAAGTGCCCTCAATTTGATCATAAATTGCGGACTGCTCTGGACTGAGCGTGACTCCCCTGGAAAGTTTTGACAAGCGATACCCTTAAATTTTATCTTCTGCGCAATGCGAAAGCGGCCCAAGCGCAGATAGGGCCATAAACTAAGGGTATGTCATCAATTCAGCACGGAAGAAATGTGCCCCGCCGCAGCAACAATCCAAAACCACGCACCACTATCCTCAAGTGGTACGGTCTTGCAGCTTTGGGTGCCATAGTTGCTTTCGGTGGAACGATTCTTATCCTCAACCTCATGACGTACAGCCCCAGCGGGCTGGTCAAAAGTTACCTGAACTCTCTCTCTGCCGGCAACGCTCAAGAAGCAGCGGCCTACCAAGGAGTCTCACTCAGCGATGCTGAAAAACAATATGCGAGCCATGCCAGCTTGAACAGTCTCGAATCAATCTCGATTGTTTCCGATCTCGGACAAAGCGATGGCACGCATTTGGTTACTGCGAGCTACGAAATGC
>JBARYA010000049.1:0-1706 GCA_049647625.1 Microbacteriaceae bacterium | reverse complement strand
CGAGACGGTTCCGAGCTGGTTGAGTGCCTGGAATATGCAAATTCGGGAGAGTGAGCTGCAGATTGGTTCACAAATCAACCCGCTCATTTACGCCAGTGTGGTGATCGGATGGTTTGGTGCTGCCGGTATTTTGGTGCTGGCATTAACCGCATTGATCGCCGTCACCACAGTGCTCTTGTCAGCCCGCAGATCGGAGATTCCGGTTCTTCGGGCACTGGGAATTAATGCGCGGAATCAGGCACGGATTCGTCTCCGAGAAATGCAGCTCGTGACCGTCCTGGCCTTGGTTTTTGGTGTTGCGATCGGATTCTTTGCGGCTTGGTTGACGGTTCCTGAAATGGCAGCCTCGACTATTTTGAACCGACCGGATGGGTTGATCGCCAGTCTGGAATTTGATTACCTGACAGCCGCTGCATTCTTCGGGGCGCTTATTCTGGGCCTTTCGGTGATTTTGTGGCGCTATGCTCGGGTGACCAAAAAACAGGCTCTCGATACCGAGTATCGGGAGGAAACCCGATGAATAAAGAGGCTCCATTGTCGGGATCTACACCGGTGCAAGCGTCCAAGAAGCAGGCGGCTACCAAACCCCGCAGGCTGAAGCCGGCCGGGAAACGACGATTGCTGCTCAGTCTCTGGGCCAGCGATTGGCAGCCCGGGGTGCTCATCGGCCTGCTCATTTTCTGCCTGGCGTTTATGACCACTCTGGCTCCGCGTGCTATCGACGATATGTTCAGTCGCGAATTACGCTATTCGCTCGATACCGGATTAGTCCCGGCACAACGGGTGCTCTTGTCGAGTACTCCAGGTGTTGCACCCTATTCTCAGTACCCCAATTGGGATTCACAATGGGGCCCAGAGATGGCTGAGTCACAGCTTCACTCTGTGAAAGGTCTCTTGGAACTCACTCGGGAGACCGCAGAAGAGACCCTGCTCAGCGCTCTTGGCGCCGGTGACAGTCTGAGCTTTGGGGATGAATACCCACTTCAGCCCCGAAAAGATATGGGCATTATGGGCACCAAGCTTCGCTTTGCCGCCGACCCCGATCTTTCCTCCCGCATTGTTTTGCGTGAGGGTCGGATGCCGAAAAATACCGAAGAGCTTTTCTTTGAAAATTTCCAAGCTTTTACGATGTCGGGTGGATACCGAATCAACGACGAAAGCTTTTTCACGCGCATCCAAGAGGCTCAGCTACGAATCGGTGAACACCCTGAGTTGCGAGAACCGTTGGAACTGCTATTGCACGAAACCGTTGCCGAACGGATGGATTGGCCAATCGGTGAGATTCGAGATCTTGACGCTGGCACCGATGAGCTGGTGCCTCCGGTAGTACTTGTCGGCACCTTCGTCGAAGCGGAACCGGAGGACATCTATTGGAAATTTGCTCCAAATAGCACCAATACGCTGTACATTTATGACTTCGACAAAGTGCAGTACCATAGCGCCCTCGGATATCTTGACCCTGCGTATTGGTCAGGTTTTGCCGGAAAGAGTGCGAAACTTATCGCCTGGTACCCCCTCGAAACAGCAGGCTTGAACACAGAAAATGCTGCCCAATTCTCGACCCAATTGGGTAAATTCACCGCTCAGGCATACCCGCTGGGTTCGAATATTAGCGGGAATATGATGTTGCGCTTCCACTCCGTGGTCCAAAAAACGATTGATACCGTCTTGCTGAATAGTCAGACTAGCGGAGCGCTCATCACCAT
>JBARYA010000048.1:0-8131 GCA_049647625.1 Microbacteriaceae bacterium | reverse complement strand
TCTATCTCAAACATCGCATCGAAGTTATTGTTCGTCGCTCGACCTTCCGCCTGAACAAACGAAAAGACCGACTCCATTTGGTGCTCGGTCTCCTCATTGCCATTATCGATATTGATGAGGTTATCCAGGTCATCCGCAGCAGCGATGAGGCCGAGTCTGCAAAAACCCGTTTACGTGAAATTTTTGAACTCTCAGATCTCCAAGCGGAATACATTCTCGAGCTCCGACTCCGCCGCCTCACAAAATTTAGCCGGATTGAACTTGAAGCCGAACGCGATCAATTGCTTGCAGAAATTGCTGAACTTGAAACCCTGCTTGGCAGTGAGCAGCGCATACGCACTCTAGTCAGTGATGAACTACTCGAGACCTCTGAACGATATGGCACCCCTCGCCGCACTCTGCTGACGAATGTTGCATCAATTCAAACCCCAACTGCACGAGACCTTGGAAAGACCCAGGCTAAGCTCTCAGACTCCCCCTGTACTGTAATGCTCTCCGTCACGGGCAAGTTAATTCGGGTCAAAGCCGAGGGCGAACTCATTGCGCCGAGCCGTCGTTCCAAGCATGATGCTTTGCTGGCTGCGATCGAAACTACGAATAGGGGAAGCCTCGGTGCAATCACTAACTTCGGGCGTTTGATTCGTTTCACTCCGAGCGAAGCCCCTGAAGTCCTCGCAAATTCTGTCCAATTGTCTGCAGGTGTTCGTATCCGCGAATATATTGGTCTGAGCAATCCCAAAGAGCAGGTGCTCACCATTATTGCCGAGAACAGCACGGTCCCACTTGCTATGGCTACTGCCTCAGGTGTGGTCAAGCGTTGGATTCCACAGGACTGGGCCAAACAGGATGATTTTACGGTCATTGCTCTGAAAGACGGCGATCATCTTGTCGGCGCCTCAAGTGCTGATGAGAATGATGAACTCTGTTTTGTCAGCGATGACGCCCAACTTCTCCATTATTCGGCCGGCTTAGTGCGAGCACAAGGACGCGCCGGTGGCGGAATCGCCGGGATGAATTTGGCTGACTCAGCGCAGTTACTGCAATTCTCGGTTCTCAACGAAATTGAAGCTGCTGTTGTGGTCACCATAGCAACAGGTAATGAAACTCTTGCCGGTGTTGAACCTGGTCGCGGTAAAGTCAGCAAGCTAGCCGACTACCCAAGCAAGGGCCGTAATACCGGTGGAGTTCGTTGCCAGAGTTTCCTGAAGGGTGATGACATCCTCCAACTCGCTTGGGCAGGTCCGAGCCCTGCACACGCGATCGATTCTCAAGGTACCCCGAAAGATCTGCCTGCTGAAATCAGCAAACGCGATGCCTCAGGAACTCGACTCGACGCGGTGATTGACGCGATTGGATTCTCGGTAGCTGCAATAGTGCCAAGTTCAACCGAAACCGTCGAACTTTCTCCGAGCAACGAAGACTGAACCAAGCCAGATATCCCTGTTTAAACGGTTCATGTACGCGTTCAAACTCTGTAGAGATCCGAGCTGTTCCTACAAATTTAGGCGTCAATCCGTTCACGGCTCAGTTTTGCTGAGCCCTGAATAATGAACTCTTTACGTGGCGCCACATCATTGCCCATGAGTAATTCGAAAACGTGTGCAGCACTTTCCAGATCTGCAATCGAAACGCGGCGCAAAGAACGCTTGCTCCGGTCCATAGTCGTTTCCGCAAGCTGATCAGCATCCATTTCACCGAGACCCTTGTAGCGCTGGATTGGATCTTGATAGCGCTTATTCTGCTTCTGCAATTGTGCCAACACCGTGTTCAATTCGGCTTCAGAATAGGTATACAGGGTGTCATTTGGCTTGGAGCCAGGGTTCATGACCACGACTCTGTGCAGTGGCGGAACAGCTGCGTAGACCCTTCCAGCCTCAACCATCGGCCGCATATAGCGGAAAAAGAGCGTTAGGAGGAGGGTACGAATATGCGCTCCATCAACATCTGCATCGGACATGATAATGATTTTGCCGTAGCGAGCCTGTTCAATTTCGAAGCTTCGACCACTCCCTGCACCCAGTACCTGAATAATTGAGGCGCATTCGGTATTGTTGAGCATCTCAGCGGTAGACGCCTTTTGTACGTTAAGAATCTTCCCTCGGATAGGTAAGAGTGCCTGGTACTCACTATTGCGAGCAAGCTTTGCGGTGCCCAGTGCGGAATCGCCCTCAACGATAAACAATTCAGAGTTCTTGACGTCACTGCTGCGACAATCGACCAACTTCGTTGGCAGAGACGAAGATTCGAGAGCATTCTTTCGACGCTGAGTTTCTTTGTAGGTTCGAGCAGAAATGCGCGACTTCATCTCGGCAACAATTTTGTCGAGCAGGAGCGCGGACTGCGCCTTGTCATCGCGCTTTGTTGAAGCAAACTTTGCTTTCAGACCATCTGCCAGTACCTTAGCGACAATGCTCCGAACCGGGGCTGTTCCCAGAACTTCTTTGGTCTGTCCTTCGAATTGAGGTTCAGCCAAGCGCACGGTAATAACCACTGTGAGGCCAGCGAGAACGTCGTCCTTTTCAAGCTTGTCGCTGCCGACTTTAAGACGTCGCGCATTGGCTTCAACCTCTGAGCGCAGAAACTTGAGCAATGACTGTTCAAAGCCTTGGACGTGAGTACCGCCCTTTGGTGTGGCAATAATGTTTACGAATGATCGAAGTACGGTGTCATAGC
The DNA here is from genome assembly GCA_049647625.1 of Microbacteriaceae bacterium. GTDB lineage: Bacteria > Actinomycetota > Actinomycetes > Actinomycetales > Microbacteriaceae > JBARYA01. The sequence continues at coordinate 5,458 of JBARYA010000048.1, read as the reverse complement.
CTTCACCCCAACGGAGTGAAATGTCTACAGAACACTCACGCTCAACCTCGGCTGTGACCATATGTCCCAGATCGTTAAGTACCGGAACTTCTTCAACAAATTTTCCGCTCCCCGCGATTGACCAAACCTCGGTAACGGGCGCATCCAGGGCAAGAAATTCTACGAACTCTGCTGAGCCACCCTTGAAGTGAAATTCTTCGACAACCGGTTCATCGCCGCGGAGGTCTTTGACCTGGAGGCTCAGATCCGGCACCAAAAATGCCGTCTGTCGCAGTCTTCCGATGAGTTCTTCTCTGAGGAATCGTGTGCCCTTGCCAAAAATTTGCCGGTCGGCCCAATAACGGATCCGAGTACCCGTGACATTTTTTGCTACTTTGCCGATAACGCGAAGCTCACTGGAATGCTCAAAAGCGGTAAATGGAGCATCCGGGCTCGGTTCCCCCTGATCGGCAAAAATCCCAGGTTCGCCGCGTCGGAACGACATTGCGTAGGTCTTGCCGTCGCGGTTTACTTCAACATCGAGGCGTTCCGAAAGAGCATTTACCACAGAGGCGCCCACACCGTGCAGACCACCGGTAGCGGTATAAGAACCGGCACCGAACTTGCCGCCGGCGTGGAGTTTGGTGAAGACAACCTCTACACCGCTCAGGCCAGTCTTTTGCTCAATATCCACCGGAATACCCCTGGCATAATCCACTACCTCAACGCTGTCATCGGCATGCAGGATGAGTTCAATTCGGTTTCCAAAACCACCCAGTGCCTCATCAACGGAGTTGTCTATAATCTCCCAGAGGCAGTGCATCAGACCACGGGAATCGGTCGAACCAATATACATACCGGGACGCTTGCGTACCGCCTCCAGACCCTCCAGAACAGAGAGATGCCTGGCTGTATATTCGGATGCTGCCATGATGTTCAAGAACTTTCTGATGATATTTTTTAACCAGTTACAGACTAGCCCGGAGAGCTGGGCAAACGAGGCTATGACACCCAAAAGTTGCTATCGGTTCAGCGCTCAGCGAACTGAGCTGAGAAACAGGAATATCAACCCGTATTTCATGGTTGGCTGTAGTAGTCTGCTAAAACATACACTTGAGAGGTGAATCATGAACTCAATGACTGCTGACGGAATCGCTACTACCGATTCGATGAACGAACGTGAGCTGAATGCTTTTGACCGTTGCGATAGCTGCGGCGCTCAGGCATATGTCAGAGTGGTGTTATCAACTGGTGAATTGCTCTTCTGCGCTCACCACGGGAATGCTCACAAAGAAAAACTGATGTCTCTTGCACAGCACTGGCAAGATGATTCACAGAAGTTGCTCGAGAAGAACTAATTTTCAACACTGTAAAGTGTGCAGAAGAAAACCCCCGGAGATCCTCCAGGGGTTTTCTTATTTGTACATGATTCGCTTAGTGCGTGCGTCGATTTACTCGAGATAATCGCGGAGCGCCTGAGAGCGCGATGGATGGCGCAACTTCGCCATCGTCTTTGACTCAATCTGACGAATCCGCTCGCGGGTTACCCCGAAGGTGTCGCCAATCTGATCAAGCGTTTTCGGAATGCCATCACCCAGCCCAAAACGCATCTTGATAACACCCGCTTCACGCTCTGAGAGGGTATCAAGGAGTTGTTCAAGCTGCTGCTGAAGCATGGTGAAGCTCACCGCATCTGCAGGCACAACGGCCTCGGTATCCTCAATCAGGTCGCCAAATTCGCTATCGCCATCTTCACCCAACGGGGTATGTAGTGAGATAGGTTCACGACCATATTTCTGGACCTCTACGACCTTTTCAGGGGTCATATCCAGCTCGCGGGCCAATTCTTCAGGGTTTGGCTCGCGACCGAGATCCTGCAGCATCTGACGTTGAACTCGGGCAAGTTTATTGATCACTTCAACCATGTGTACCGGGATACGGATGGTTCGAGCCTGGTCAGCCATCGCGCGGGTAATCGCCTGACGAATCCACCAGGTAGCGTAGGTCGAGAACTTAAAGCCCTTGGTATAGTCGAACTTTTCTACCGCACGAATAAGTCCAAGGTTGCCTTCCTGAATCAAATCAAGGAATTGCATTCCACGTCCGGTGTATCGCTTGGCTAAGCTGACCACAAGACGAAGGTTCGCACCAAGAAGGTGGCTCTTTGCACGTTGACCATCGCGAACAACCCACTTCAGTTCACGAATCTGTTCCTTAGTGAAGGCGTTCTTTGCGCTCTTGTTCTGCTCGTTGAGCTCAAGTTTTTCCTCTGCAAAAAGCCCTGCTTCAACCCGCATAGCAAGCTCGACCTCTTCAGCGGCATTCAGCAAAGGAACTTTACCGATTTGCTTGAGATAATCCTTGACCGGGTCGACAGTTGCTCCGATGATTCCTACAGATGCTGAAGGTAAATCATCCTCATCGATAATGACTGGGATTGCACCGGTGTGCACATCCTCATCAATTTCTTCGTCTTCATCATCGACGTCAGCTACTTCAACCTCGACCTCAAGCTCTTCTGCTTCTTCGTCAACAATCTCTTCGCCGGTTTCGGGATCGATTTCAGCGACTTTAGCAGCATCTTTTGCCGACTCTTTGGCCTTTGAGCGGTTGCTAGCGGCACGCTTTTGAGCTGTGGTCTTGGTTGAGGCTGTACCAGAAGTTTCTTCTGGCTCTACTGCAGACTTTTTCGCAGCTGTCGCTTTTGTGCTTGCCTTAGCTGCGGCTGCCTTGGTAGCAGGCGCTTTCACTGCAGCTGCCTTGGTAGCTGTTGTCTTCGCAGCTGTCGCTTTAGTTGCTGTCGCTTTAGTAGCTGTAGTTTTTGGGGCCGCTTTGCTCGCAGCACTCGTCTTTGTGGCTGCCTTGGCAGCGGAAGTTGTTTTCGGGGCTTCGGTCTTCAGATCGTCTGTGTTGTTGGCCTTCGCCATACTCACTCCACCTTTTCTCATCAATTCATGCCAATTTCGTAATAAATCACGTTAAATACATCCAAAATCTGAATGATCAATTGATTACATACATAGAAATTGACATTACTAAGACCCTTGTCAAGTCAAGAATAAAAAATACCTCTTGACTGAAGGGTCATCGTTGAATATTATAACCCAGCCCAGCTGGGGATTATTCCATCGGCATTGAATTTCAGAACTCTTCTGAAGAATTATCTCGCTATTGCGATTCGGCACCGAAAAAACAACACGCTAATAGTAGGCTCACTAGTGTGACAATTCCAGCGAAATCTCGGGTACTTCTTACCGGTGCCACAGGTGTTCTTGGTGCAAAAATCGCGGAATTGCTCATTGCTAAAAATTATTCTGTTATTTTTGCTTCACGAAATACCGACGCAGCCTGGTCACTCCGAAAGACCCTCGTCTCGCAATACGCCGATGCAGATATTTCTGTGCAAGAAATCGATTTAAGCTCGCTCTATTCGGTGCGAGAATTCGCTGCTATGGCTATTGGGCGCTATGACCGCATCGACGGCATTATTAACAATGCCCAGCTCACACTACTCCCCCAGCGCGAGCTCACAGCGGATCGCTTTGAAGCCCATTTGGGTGTTAACCATCTCGGCCACTTCGCCCTCAATGGCCTGCTGAGTAGCATTATGCCCAGCGGCTCCCGGATTGTCACGGTTAGCTCTCCGCTCGCAAAATACGGCAATATTCGCTTTCATGATTTACGCCAGGATCATGGTTACACCCCACTCAAAGCTTTTGGCACCAGTAAATTGGCGAATTTTTTCTATGCAAGTGAGCTCCACCAACAAAGTCTTCGCGGAAACAACGATTTACTTTCAGTTGTCGCGCACCCTGGCAATATTCTTTCAGAGGGCAACACCCAATCTGCTACGACCAATCCACTCTTCAAAAAACTTGGGCATAGTGCTGCACAGGGAGCTCAGGTTATTTTTGAGGCTTTCGACAACCCTTCGGTTCGAGGCGGGGAGTTCTTTGCTCCAGATGGCTTCCAGCAATTGCTCGGTGCTCCAAGCATTCACGCCTTACCAAAATACGCCCGCAATGACAAAGTCCAGCAACGGCTTTGGCGGTTGAGTGGACAGCTCACCAGAATTATTTGGTAGCTGAGTTCTTTTAAGCTCTATTGCTCTGGTGGATCCTGACGGTTGGCCAAGAAGCGTTCAAGCTCTTCGGCCAAATCATCGGCTGTTGGCATATCCTCGCCCAGCTCTTCGAGCGGTGTCGGCAATTGGCTTGAACTCGCATACTGGTCATAACGCTCCTCGAGCGTATTCACCATCGAGACCAACTCAGAATTCATCTCTAGCTGATTATTGAGTCGCTCAAAGAAATCTTCTTCACGTTTACCCAACTCTCCCGTTGGCAAGAGCAGGCCGGTAGCGGCGCTTAATCGATTCAGAGCAGAAAACACAGCGGTCGGATACGCGTTGTCCGCCAAATAGTGCGGCACAAGTAGCGAGAATCCGGTAACAGTTTGCTGCGCCTCATAGAGTCGAAATTCAAGGAGCTGTAACACGTTGGCAGGAACCTTGGTTTTTGGTTTCCAGACGCTTAGTGCATCAATGAGCTCTGTCTTATTCCCGCTGACAGTAACCCCAATGGGCCTCGTATGTGGCACTGGCATTGGCAAAGCTTGAAGCCAGGTTGTTGAAGCCACTTCGAAATGTTCAATCAGTTCAATGACATCATTGGTGAACGCTTCCCAGGCAAAGTCAGGTTCGAAACCGGCAAGGAGCAGAAAAGGATGCCCGAGTTCATCACGCATTAAATAGAGTTTGAGTTCAGGCTCTTGATAATCAGTCAGATGATCACCATCGAAAACCATCATTGGACGCCGAGCCCGATAATCATAGAAGCGATCGGCAGAGAAAACGGCAATCACTTCGTGGTCAAGATTGTCGAGTAAATGTTCCCGCAGCTGTTGAACAGTGTTTCCGGCATCGGTGAAACCGGTCAAGGTTGCAACAAGGTGCAAACCTGATGGAACGGCATCAGCGTGACCGGTCATAAAAAAATTCTCTGCGGAACCCTGCATGTTACTATCTTAACCTCATAGTCTGTAAAGATATTTCGCCAGTAACGAAAATACCGCCAAGAGCGCTCGCTATCCGCCAAAGTGTTGGAGAGAAGACCTAAGCTGGAAGCATGAACCTTCTTGATCTCGTTTTCCAAAAAAAATCTGATGCGCCAGTAATCGCCGAAAATCAGGCTCTCGTGCTTCTTGCACAATCTGTAGATGGCAAACCGTTCCTTGTCGATCCTCAGGAACAATACTCAGAATTTGCTTTACTTCTTTCGGCACTCAAATTCAGTGGAGCGAAAGAAGAGCTCAATAGCTTTTGGTCAGAAACTCGAGGTCATCAGGTCAGTGTTATCGGTATCGGAGAAGAAGTATCGATTAACGCTCTCCGTGAGGTTGCGGGTAGCGCGAGCCGCAGATTGACCGGTTTCTCAACCCTCGTTTTCGATTTTGCGCCGGAATCTGCTGAAGCGCAGGC
>JBARYA010000047.1:0-4289 GCA_049647625.1 Microbacteriaceae bacterium | reverse complement strand
CCGATGACCAAAGAGTAGGTGGAGTTTCCGATTTGGCTCTGTAGTGGCACTGAGATGAGTCGCCAGCCAGTGCCTTCGACCGAGCTATTTACGCTAAAGATGCTGCCCCGAAGCGCTTCGGTCTCTTCATATGTGAGGGACTCTATTGCTGGACGGGTTGCCGCCGGACGGTTCGCCCAGTTCTCACAGAAGAGGGCACCATCGGCGGTGTAAATTGCCCAGAAATATTCGGTTGCCGAGAAGCTCACGCAGTCCTCGTTATCGGGGCTGGCTCCCGGTCCCAAAATGGATTGCCAATCTTGGGACGCATTTTTGAGACGAGAATCAACCTGGTCAACCAGATAGTTTCGAAGCAGTGCCGAAGTTCCGATGCCGGAAATGAGCAGACCAAGGGTGAGCATCAGCACGGTCACACCGGTAACTTTGGTGCGGAGCGAGATGCTATTCCACCAGTCTGCGATTGCCTGCACTCAGGGCCTTTCAGTGCTGGGAGCGTGAAGCTCCAGCGAGGTACTCTTGCGGGATTATTTATTAACCCTGAGCATATATCCAAATCCACGCTTGGTCTGAATCATCGGTTCGGTGGTGAACTGATCAACCTTGCGGCGCAAATATGAGATGTAGCTTTCGACGATTCCGGCATCACCCTGGAAGTCATACTCCCAAACATGGTCGAGAATCTGTGCCTTTGAGAGCACCCGGTTGGGGTTCAGCATCATATAACGCAGCAGCTTGAATTCGGTTGGGCTGAGGTCGACCTCATTGCCATTGACCATCACCTCGTGGGTGTCCTGATCGAGCGAGATTTCACCAACAGCGAGCTGGGCTTCTTCATCAACCTGCATGGTGCGGCGAAGAATGGCTTTAATGCGGGCAACAATTTCGTCGAGGCTAAATGGCTTGGTGACATAGTCGTCGCCACCAACGGTAAGACCGGTGATTTTGTCTTCGGTGTCATCTTTGGCGGTGAGGAACAGGATGGGGGAGGTGTAGCCGGCCTCACGGAGGCGCTTAGTGACGCTGAAGCCGTTCATATCGGGCAGCATAACGTCAAGGATGATCAGATCTGGTTCTTCTTCGATGACTGCAGAGATTGCAGCGGCACCATTTCCTACAGATCGGATGGTGAAGCCTGCGAAGCGCAGACTCGTCGTGAGCAAGTCCCGAATATTGGGCTCGTCGTCAACAATCAGAATTTTTGGGCCAGTAGTCATGTATCCATTATCTGATGATTAGCTGAAACTTTTCTGGGAGTTTTTTGAGCGACTCCTGCTCCGATCGTGTGAACCGATCGCTTGCCGCCTAGTCGCTGGCAGTGTCGCTGGCTGCGTCGTTAAAAAATTCCCGAGCATTGTGGATGCTGTAGCCATATCCTTGTTCGGTCAGGAAGCGCTGCCGGTTCTGGGCGAAGTCTTGCTCAGAGGTGTCACGGGCGACCAACGTATAGAAGGTCGCGGTACCGCCATCGGACTTGGGTCGCAGAATCCGCCCGAGACGCTGAGCTTCTTCTTGGCGGGAGCCGAAGCTGCCGCTAATCTGGATCGCCACATTGGCATCCGGAAGGTCAATGGAAAAGTTTGCCACCTTGCTCACGATGAGTGCCTTAATGTGGCCCTCACGGAACTCCTGATAGAGCCGTTCACGCTCTGGGATGGGGGTCTGCCCGGTAATTTTTGGCAGCTGAAGCTCTTCGGCCAGGGTGTCGAGCTGCTCCAAAAACTGCCCAATAATGAGCACCTGATCTTTGACATGCTTTGCCAGAAGCTTCTTGATTACCGGAGTCTTGCTCGGTGAAATGGCACCAATCCGGTAGCGCTCACGGTCTTCGGCAATCGCGTAGTCGAGGCGTTCATCCGGGCTCAAATCAACCCGAAGCTCGAAGCATTCGGCGCTGGCAATATACCCTTGCGCTTCAAGTTCCTTCCAGGGGGCATCAAAACGTTTCGGCCCAATCAGGCTGAAGACATCATCCTCACGGCCGTCCTCACGCACCAAGGTTGCGGTGAGGCCCAGGCGTCGACGGGACTGCAGCTCGGCGGTGAGTTTGAATACCGGAGCTGGCAGCAGGTGCACCTCGTCATAGACGACCAGGCCCCAATCGAGTGCGTCTAGGAGCTCGAGGTGGCGGTGCTTGCCGGCACGCTTGGCACTCAGAATTTGGTAGGTGGCGATGGTGACCGGTTTGATCTCTTTGACCTCGCCGGAGTACTCGCCAATATCATCCTCACTCAGCGAAGTGCGGGCCAGAAGCTCCGAACGCCACTGCCTGGCCGAAACGGTATTGGTTACCAGAATCAGGGTATTGGTGTCGAGCTCGGCCATAACTGCGGCCCCGACCAAGGTTTTACCAGCGCCACAGGGCAGCACAACAACACCGTTTCCACCCTCAATAAAGTGGGATACGGCATCGAGCTGGTAGTTGCGCAGCTCCCAGCCATCACTGACCAGTTCAATATCGTGGTTGGCGCCGGCGGTGAATCCGGCCAGATCTTCTGCAGGCCAGCCCAGCTTCAGCAGCTGCTGCTTGAGCTCACCACGCGACCAGTCGGCAACCCGCCATGAACTCTCATCGAGCGGTTCGACCAGCATCGGAACAATCTTTTTGTTGCGGGACACTTCGCGCAGCACCGCTTGGTCGATGCTTTGGAGCACGAGGCCGCCCTCATCGCGCAAAATTTTGAGCTTGCCGTAGCGAGAAATGGTCTCGGTAATATCGATGACCACATTGGCTGGCAGGTCAAACTTTGAGTAGCGGGTCAGCACATCCAGAATCTCTTCGGCACTGTGTCCGGCAGCGCGCGCGTTCCACAAGCCGAGGCGGGTAATGCGGTACGAGTGCATATGTTCGGGGGCGCGCTCCAGCTCAGCAAAGACCGCAAGTTCGTGTCTGGCGCTCTGCGCTTCGGGGTTCGCCACCTCGAGCAAAACGGTGCGATCGCTCTGAACAATGAGGGGACCATTCACATGAGGCATCCGTATAGTCTACTGAATCAGGATGAGAAAACGTCGGGCAAGTAGTGTTCGGGATGGGCAGAGCGCTGCCCCCGCCAGCCCTACTCGATGCGGTTATTGTCCTCATCGAGCGGTTCGATGGAGATCACGCAGCTCAGCGGCAGGGTGCGCTCGCTATCGGCATCAATATCGCGCGCGCGAAGGCGACCGGCAGCAATACCTAAGGGAATCATCCGCAATTGCATCTCGCCCTGTGGCAACACCACGGTAAATAAGAGCGCCTGTTTTCCACCGAGCTGGGTGTTGAGCTGTTTGAGCGCCCAGGACGCTGCATCCGGTTGTTGGTTGGTGGCCCGGATGTACGCCAATTGTTCGAGACGCTGCTGGCCGATCGGGGCAGCAGCCATCGCCGCCTTCGTGGAAGTCACTATGCGTTCGTTCACCTGGGTGTTCGCGGCTGCCGTATAACGACTCGGGTATCCGGCACCCCAGAGGGCTTCAGAAACCTGCTCGGCATCACTCGGGGTGAGCAAGCCTTCAGGCGCTGGTTGCCAACGGAAACGGGAAAGTCTGGGGTCGACCCTGAGAACATTAAGTCGGAGCGGGTCGCTGCTGCGCACTAATGAACCAAGATTCGGGAGCGACTCGACCACGGTGCTATCGAAAGTTTCGAAACTATCGTCAATGAGGTAGTTGAGGGAGCTTGGCAGGGCCGCAATACTATTTGACTCCAACGCTTCACGCAGATCATGCGGAGCCAGACCTCGACGCCAAGCGCGATTGAGACTTTCTGCACTAAAACGGTATCGGGGTGCGATACCTAGACCCTCTTTGTCGGCGAATTCGCGCAACAAGAAATCGAGCCGATTCGGGATGGGTCCGGCGGCAATTGCACTGAGGTCAGCTTGCAGATACAGCCCGGAGGTGTCGGCGGGGAAGTGCGCCATGACCGCCTGGGCTTCGTAACCTATAGCTTCGGACCCAGCGGCTACTGTACCCGGTGTCTTGGAACCTTCGTTCTCGGCTCCCGCATCCTTGCCTGGTTCAGTACCATTCTCGCTTTCGGCAGCATTGATTGATTTCCGCAGCAGTTCGAGCAGTACCGGCGTTGGCGTGCCATCAGATAGGAGGCTCAGCATATTCCCGAGGTGGCTGAGCACCGGAACAGATCCGCCCAATTGTGAGGGCGATTCTGAGAGCTCGCTGGTATCGATATTGTGTTGTGGGTAAATCCAGTGCACAATTTCGGCGAAACTTCGGGGTTCGGTAACGGTGTCTGCTGCCTGTGATGATGATGTCGGTGCAGTTACCTTTGTCGTTGCGCCGGAGGCAAGACT
>JBARYA010000046.1:0-10396 GCA_049647625.1 Microbacteriaceae bacterium | reverse complement strand
ATGCCCAGATCATCAATCTCATCGGGACTCGCATATCCCACTTGCGAAACCTTGAGCCACTCAACAAGCTGAGGCGACATCCGCTGCCTCGAAAGGGCAGTCATGAGTTTGGAGTCGCGTAACCCTTTTGGAAAATCGGCTACCGGCAACGCAATGAGTGCAGCCCCAATAGCGACCGGTCCGGCTACCGCTCCCCTACCGACCTCGTCGATGCCAATCAAATAACGCAATCCGTGTTCGAAAGCACTCGATTCAAGCTCAAGCGTGGGTTCGATAATTGCCATTAGCTAGGGAACCGGAGTGGCTGGTGCTGTGCTTTGATCACTTGGCTGCTCGCTCGGCGCTTCCGGGTTCTGGTTTACATCAGAATCACCGAGGTCGAGGTTTCGGAACAGGTCTTGGTGGTTATCCAACCAGGCCCAGCGTTCCACCGGCCAGGTAATCAGGATTGCTCGGCCAACCACATTTTCAATCGGCACGAAACCAGAGCCTGGGCCGAGCTGATTGTAGCGGGAATCACCGGAGTTGTAACGATTATCACCCAGCATCCAGAGTTGTCCAGGAGGCACAGTGACATTGAAATCAATTGCCGAAACTTTGGTAATGCCTGGAGGCAAAATAACGTAGCCTGATTCATTGATCGGTACGCCATTGATGGTCAACTGCCCAAAGCCATTACAGCAGGCGACCTGGTCACCGGGAAGACCGAGAACACGTTTGATGAGGTGGTCACCATCATCGGGTGCGGTGATGCCGATCAAATCGGTCAACCAGGACATGCCGTTCCGTTCCGGAAGTTTGACCGGGGTTCCTTTCAACCATCCACCTGGGTCTTTGAATACCAAAATATCGCCGCGGTGAATATCAAGGACTTTTCCGGTGAGCTGTTCTACCAGGATGCGATCATCAATTTTGAGCGTATTTTCCATCGAGGCCGAAGGAATATAAAAGCTCCGGACCAAATAGCTCTTGACCACAAAAGAGATACCGAGAGCGATGACCACAATAATTGCCAGATCACGAAAGAAAAGTAATGCACGCCTGGCAGGGCGCTTATGCGCTGGTGAAACACGTTTTGGAGAAAGCGTAGAGTCTGTAGTGTCGGCAGAATCTGCAGAATTTTCAATTTCGGGAAGCTCTGACTGCCCAGTCAATCCAACACGCTCCGTGGATTCGCTCTCGGCACTCTGTGGAAGACGGGTGGGCTCTGCTGCCTCGCTTGGCTCTACTAAGTCAGTCATAATTGTGTCGCTTCACCTACTAAAATACTTACGTCCTACGATGCGCCCCCATTCCTTGCAGCCCACAAACAGGGTTCTGAGCAAAAAAGAACTCTATGCCAGCATAGTGGGCATAGAGTTCTTTAACGATGAGGCGATTAAGAGAAGTCGCGCTTTTCTTTAACCTTTGCCTTCTTACCCTTTGCAGCACGCAGGTAGTAGAGCTTGGCACGACGTACGTCACCACGGGTAACAATCTCGATGCGCTCGATGACTGGTGAGTGTACTGGGAAGGTACGCTCAACGCCAACCTGGAAGCTAATCTTACGGACGGTGAAGGTTTCGCGAACGCCATCGCCGCGACGGCCGATAACGATGCCCTGGAAAACCTGGACACGTGAACGGGTACCTTCAATAATGCTTACGTGAACCTTTACGGTGTCGCCGGCACGGAAATCAGGATGATCTGTGCGCAGTGATGCGGCGTCAACAACGTCGAGATAATGGCTCATAATTTTTTCGCTTTCCCTACCCGCCACAGGTCGAATACATTTAGATGTTTGCTTTGAAGAACAAACATGAAGTCAGATTTCGTGTGCCTCAGCCGCTATTCCCCTGTGGCAGAAGGACAAAGGGCACGAGTGAAAATTATGCCATGTTTTGGGCGCTGATGCAAGTTTTCGGGTGCAGGATAATATCCCAGGATTCGCTGTATTCTCGCGACATCCAGCATCCAAAAGTGTTATTCAGCCCGCATATCTGGGCGAATCGTTCGGGTGCGCTCAATCTGTTGAGCATGGCGCCATTTTTGGATTTCGGCATGATTGCCACCACGGAGCACATCCGGCACCTGAAGTCCACGCCATTCCTGTGGTTTTGTGTAGCTCGGATACTCCAAAAGACCGTCTTCGTGACTCTCTTCGACGAGGCTTTCCGGATTGCCAATCACCCCGGGAACCAGCCGCCCAACCGCCTCGATAATGGCCAATGCAGCCACCTCGCCACCGTTGAGAACGTAGTCTCCGATACTGACCTTGCGCACATCAATATCTTGGCGTTCGGCATAATGATCAACAACCCGCTCATCGATGCCCTCGTAACGTCCGCAGGCAAAGATCAGCCGGTCAACTCCGGCGAATTCGCGTGCGGTGGCCTGCTTGAACACTTCTCCGGCTGGAGAGGTAAAAATCAGGCAGACTTTTTCACCGTCTTGAACATCCGAAAGCACACTATCCAAGGCCAAGCCCCAGGGTTCGGCCTTCATCACCATTCCGGCCCCGCCACCATAGGGTGAATCGTCAACAGTCTTGTGTCGATCAAAGGTGAAGTCGCGCAAATCGTGAACGGTAAAGGTCACCAAACCCTTTTCATGCGCCTTACCGATAAGTGAGACCTCAAGTGGCCCAAAAAACTCCGGGAAGATGGTCACAATATCGATGCGCATGGCAGATTATTCTTTTGCGGTCTGTTCTTGACCAGAATCGGCATCCGCATCGGCAAATGCTCCTGGATTCTGTTCGGCAAATTCTGCTGCAGCATCAAGTGCGGCCTGGGTTGCTGCTGCTAGAGCAGCAGACTCAGCTTCTGCATCGTTTGCAGCAGTATCTTCTTCAATATCTTCGAAGAGACCCATCGGAGGCGCAACGATAATGCGCCCCTGTGCAAGGTTTACTTCGGGAACCAGCGCTTTCACAAATGGCAACATCACTTCTTTGCCATCAAGCGTGGTAATAATCAATAGGTCTTGCGCTGGAAGGTGGTCTACTCGAGTGAGTTCACCAATCCGTTCACCTCGGCGGAAGACTTTGAGTCCGATGAGCTGATGATCGTACCAGGCATCTTCTTCACTGGAAACTTCGTTGGGATCAAATTCGATCCACAGAATCGCTTTGACCAGGGTCTCGGCCTGATCGCGATCGTCAATATCTTTGAAGAATCCCACCGGGCTTTGGTTGTACCAACGGAGTTCTGAGAACTCGATTGTTTTGCCAAACCACGGGGAATCTTTCAAGACCTGGAGCGAGAATATCGCTCCAGGAACAAACCGTTTTTCCGGTTCGTCGGTATACAGCTCTAGCTTTAGCGCGCCTTTGAGTCCGTGAGCCTTGACCAACCTTCCGACGCGCAGTCGGTTCATCTCACGTTTTTGCTGACTAATGGCCTAATCCACCACGTCGACGCGAACTTTTTGACCATCGGCCAGGGCATTGATCAGGGTGCGGAGCGCTTTCGCGTTCCGGCCACCCTTCCCAATCACCCGACCGAGATCATCCGGATTCACACTGACCTCGAGAATTTCACCACGGCCCTGTGACTTAGCTGTAACCCGAACATCGTCAGGATTATCGACCAGGCCACGTACCAGGTGCTCTAAAGCTTGTGCGAGCATGTTTCTTTAGGCCTCTTCTGCCTTGACTTCTTCGGCGACAGCTTCAACAGCCTCAGCAGGAGCCTCTACGGTCTCAACAGCTTCAACGGTCTCTTCTGCTACTGCCTCAACAACGGCTTCTTCGGCCACAACTTCTTCAGCTGGAGCTTCCTCAACCTTTGCAGGCTTCTCGCTCTTTGGCTTCAGTACAGGCTTCTTCTTCGCATCCATTTCGAATACTGGCTTAGCCTCAGCGGTCTTGACGGTGCTCTTGGCACCCTTCTCGCCCTTGAAGATACCCCAGTCGCCGGTGAGCTTGAGCAATACCAGAACCTGCTCGGTTGGCTGTGCGCCAACGCCGAGCCAGTACTGCGCACGATCAGACTTAACCTCGATCAGCGAAGGCTGCTCGGTTGGGTGATACTTGCCAATTTCTTCAATAACGCGACCGTCACGCTTGGTGCGTGAATCGGCAACAACAATACGGTAGTAAGGAGCGCGGATCTTACCCATACGCTTCAAACGGATTTTTACAGCCACAATTCTCCAATAGTTCGTTTGTCTCAAGCTAATCGACCGGAGTGGGGTGCACCTTGGCTTAGCTCTTAAAATTCGCTGCAACTCGCCTGATTAGAGGGTCGGGCTGAGAGCAGACTCAACTCTCTATTCTTGCAGATAAAGGCTGAGTTTGGTTAATCGAAGCCTAAATTGCTGTTAACGGCCAGGGAAGTTTTTCTCCAATCACTTTTGCGAGCTGCAAGATCAACTTTTCTTGCCCCGGTGGGGCCACAATCTGCGCTGAAAGCGGCATATCCAGCTCTGGATGCACTCCGGCTGGAATCGATGCTGCCGGCCAACCCAGCATGTTCCAAATGGATGGATACGAGGCATAACGGATATTGCTCAGCAGGTTCCGTATCCAGCCGCGTTTGTACCACGCAGCCGCCTCAGGTGCGATTTTGGTGAGGGTTGGGGTAATCAGCAGGTCGTAATCGTTGAAAAAGCCCTCGGCCAATTTAAGCTGGGAATCGTATTGTGAATCTTTTTTCAGGCCCCATCGCAGCATCCGACGCCCGACAGTGGCGTGCATCCGGGTGCGTTTTTCCAGCTTCGAGGCTTTGAGGTCTTTTGTAGCCTCGGCAACCCCACCGGTCCAGCGCGCCAAGAGGGCGATGGTGTTGTCCTGATAGGGAAACTCGACCTCATCGACGCGATGCCCGGCTGCGCGAAGGGCAGCCGCAATGTTGAGCAGTGCGCTCTTCCATTCCGGGTCGAGGCGGGCAAGAATCGTTGGTGGTTTGAAGGAGAGTGCAATTCTGAGCGGCATCTCAGGGAACCCCGGGTTCGCAAGCTCCGGCTTTTCTGCCATCACCGAGAGCATCAGGGCTGCATCGTCAACGGTGGCAGAAAGCACCCCGTTCTCACTCATGCCAAACCATTCAGAAAAATCTTGGGGAACGGTGCCGCTGCCAGGTTTGATACCGAAGATGCCGCAATTGGCTGCGGGAATACGAATCGAACCCATACCGTCGGTTCCGTGCGCGATCGGAACAACACCGGCAGCTACAGCCGCCGCAGACCCGCCGGAAGACCCACCTGGAGTGTGAGCCACATTCCAGGGATTCCGGGTAATACCAAAACTTGAGTCGGTACTCGCCCAAACACACATCTCCGGCACATTGGTGAGCCCCAGGATGAGCGCTCCGGCATCGCGAAGCCGCTTCACCACCTGATGATCTGCCTCTTGTGGGGAGTCATCGGTGGCCAGTGAGCCGTTCTTGAGCGTCTCTCCGGCGACTGCAATAGCATCCTTAATGGCGATGGGAACACCGGCCAACGGAAGCTTTGAAAGCTCTGGGTTCAGTTTTAGCGCCCGCGCTTCAGCGAGCACCTTTTCGCGGCGGAGAACACGGAAAGCGTTGATCTCTGGCTCTTTTTCATGGTAACGATCAAGAGCTTCCTGCAATTGTTCGACCGGATCTATCCGACCTTCACGCACACCGCTGGCGATTTCTTCTGCACTCAAAAAGCTCATTTTTCCCTTACCCTAACGGATGTTGCCCCGTCAACGTTCCCTATATAGCCCCCGCTTGCGGTGGAAATTCCTACCCTCTGCCGAAGATTTTTGAAATTTGTGATGGATCAATTTGGTCTGGTTTTTTTGCGCCCAGGCCAAAACCTGATCCAGCACTGGCATTCGGCTCCACAAAGTCGCGACCCTCAAGGGCTGCCTGCTCCTGCGCAGCCCGCTTTGCCGGATTACCGGAGCGAACCTGTTTCGAGTTCACCTTGGCTTTGCCCTTTTGACGCTTAGAGCCGCCGTAACCGCCGCCCATTCCTGGCATCGGTCCCATCCCCGGAATCTGTGGGGTACCACCCTTGGCAACCGTCTTCATCATTTTGGCAGCCTGCTCGAAACGAATCACCAGCTGATTCACCTGAGTGACGCTGGTGCCGCTCCCCTTGGCAATACGCATACGACGAGAGCCGTTCAAAACCTTCGGATTGTGGCGCTCCCCCTTGGTCATCGACTGGATAATCGCCTCGGTGCGGGTAATTTCGCCCTCGTCAAAATTATCGAGCTGCTCGCGCATCCCTCGCCCACCGGGAAGCATGCTCAGCATCTGCTTCATTGAGCCCATATTTTTGAGCTGCTGCATCTGCTGCAAGAAATCTTCGAGGGTGAACTGGTTCGTAGCCAGCTTTTCGGCAACCTTAGCGGCCTCTTCGGCATCGAAGCTCTTTTGTGCCTGCTCAATCAGGGTGAGAATGTCACCGAGGTCGAGAATTCGGCTCGCCATCCGGTCTGGATGGAACTCTTCGAGTTCTTCAAGTTTTTCACCGGTCGAGGCGAACAGGATTGGCCGGCCGGTAACCGAGGCAACCGAGAGCGCCGCACCACCGCGGGCATCACCGTCAAGCTTGGTGAGCACGACGCCGGTAATATCGACGCCGTCTTGGAAGGCTTTGGCGGTGTTGACCGCATCCTGACCCATCATGGCATCAATCACAAAGATGACTTCATCAGGGTTGGTGGCGTTCCGGATATCAGAGGCCTGCTTCATGAGTTCGGCATCAACGCCGAGGCGACCTGCGGTATCGATAATAATAATGTCGTGCAGGCTGCTCTTGGCGTACTTCATGGCATCCTTGGCAACCTTGACCGGGTTGCCCACGCCGTTACCCGGCTCAGGAGCATAAATATCGACACCGGCTTGGCCGGCAACAACCTGAAGCTGGTTCACAGCATTTGGTCGCTGAAGGTCGGCTGCAACCAGGAGTGGTTTGTGCCCACTGCCCGCAAGCCATTTGGAGAGCTTTCCGGCGAAGGTGGTCTTACCGGCACCCTGCAAACCGACGAGCATAATGACGGTTGGGGCGGTCTTCGCAAATTGCAGACGGCGCTGCTTGCCACCGAGGATCTCGATGAGCTCTTCGTTGACGATCTGTACCACCTGCTGGGCAGGATTCAGCGCACGATTGACCTCATCACTGAGGGCACGTTCACGCACCTTGGCGGTAAAATCTTTGACCACCTCAAGGGCAACGTCGGCGTCGAGCATCGCCCGACGAATTTCGCGCACCGTGCTATCAACATCAGCAGGGGTCAGCCGACCCTTGCTGCGCAGGTTTTTAAACGCACCTACTAAACGATCTGAAAGTTCACCAAATGTAGCCATCGCACACTATCTTAACCCACGCCTGCTTGGAGTGTCTTCGTTAGGATGGAATCATGAGCGCAACAATACTGAACTTTGATGGACACTCCCCCCAGATTGCCGATTCGGCCTGGGTCGCCCCAAACGCTACCCTGATCGGACAGGTCACCCTTAGAGCCCAGAGCAGCGTGCTTTTTGGCGCGGTTCTTCGGGCCGATAACGATGCCATTGTGATTGGCGAGGGCAGCAATATTCAGGATAATGTTGCCGTTCACGGCGATAAGGGTTTGCCGATGATTCTGGGCAAAAACGTCTCGGTCGGCCACAATGCGGTGCTACACGGATGCACCATCGAGGATGATTGCCTCATTGGTATGGGCGCCATCGTGCTGAACCGGGCCGTTATTGGTGCCGGATCTCTGGTCGCTGCCGGCGCGGTAGTCCTCGAGGGAACCATCGTGCCACCAAACTCTTTGGTTGCCGGGGTACCCGCCAAGGTTCGCCGTGAACTCAACGAAGAGGAACGTCAGGGCATTATCGATAACGCCGGCAACTATGTGGTGCTGAGTCGTAAGTATTTGGCTGCTGAGTAGCTAAGGTTTTTCGCACAATAACAGTAAAAGAATACTGATTTGTTCCTTTTCATGCTGTTTTTGAGCAATTTTTTCTAAAATAAGTAAAAGAATACTGATTCTCTTGATTTCTCTGTTCAGGAAGCCTAAAATAGTCTCAAATCAGCATTATTTTACTGATTTCTCCCAAGAGAGGTCGAGATTCCCCTATGTTTTCCCTCGAACACGCGGCCGAGCTCAGCAAAGCTCGTCGAAAAGAGCTCAAACTCACCCAACGCGAACTGGCTGATTTAGCCAGAGTGTCCGAAAAGACAATCCAAAACCTCGAACAGGGCAAAGAGAATATGCAGTTGGCCCCCCTCAGCAGCATTTTTGAAGTCTTAGGACTCAAGCTTTCAGTTGAACGGGTGACCATTGACAACCGTTAACGAACTCAGGGTCTACAAAAAAGGCACCTTCTGCGGAACACTGCAGAGGCGTGAGCGAACAGTAGAGTTTCGTTACACATCCGAATACCTCCAAAAAAGACTTCCCGCAATTGCCAGCACTCTCCCATTAGATGAGCACCCGATCATCACACAGGCCGGTGCCGTTCCTGCATATTTTGCGGGCCTTCTGCCTGAAGGAAGAAGGCTCACTGCACTCGTGAACCGGGTCAAGACCTCAGCGGATGATGAGTTGAGCCTCCTTGCAGCCGTTGGCAACGATGTCATCGGTGATGTCACACTGAGCACCAAAGAAGACCTGGAAC
Source organism: Microbacteriaceae bacterium (assembly GCA_049647625.1). Taxonomy (GTDB): domain Bacteria; phylum Actinomycetota; class Actinomycetes; order Actinomycetales; family Microbacteriaceae; genus JBARYA01. The sequence goes on along the minus strand of JBARYA010000046.1, from coordinate 1,826 downwards.
TCCACCAAGAACTTAGTCTCGGGGGTCAAAAAGATTTCAGCACGATCAGCTTCGAACGGTTACTTCATGATCAAGAAATTTTGGCAAGCGGAGGCCTCGCCGGAATGCAGCCAAAAGTATCGGCAGAAATGATTACCCTACCGATCAAGCACCGCGGGAAACAGTTCATTCTCAAACTTTCCCCAACGGAATATCCTCATCTGGTCGAAAATGAGCACTTCTTCATTCAGCAGGCAAAAAAAGCCAAGCTCCCGGTGGTTGAAGCGCAAATCGTTTCTGATAGCGCCGGAAAAAACGGCCTACTTGTGACCCGCTTTGATCGGAACAAACACAGTCAATATGCGGTTGAGGATGCCTGTCAGGCTGCAAATCGCTATCCAGCAGATAAATACAATCTCAGCTTTGAAGAGTCCGCAGCAGCACTTATCAAGCTATCGGCATCCCGAACTTTTTCGGCACTCCGGCTTGCAGAACAGCTACTGTTTTCTTGGTTGAGCGGTAATGGCGACCTCCATGCAAAGAATATTTCTGTGCTCGAGAACCATTTTCATCAACACGACATTGCCCCGGCATATGATCTACCCAGCACCCTGTTCTACGATGACCAGACCATGGCTTTGACACTGGGAGGTCGTGATGTGTTGAATGCCAAACGTTATCGGGAATTCTGCTCAAGTTTAGGCCTATCTCAGAGCGCTGTTAACAAAATCATCAGCCGTATCCTGGCCGCTACGAGCACGCTTGCCATCGAAATAGCATCCGGGGCACTCCCCTTTGATTCGAAGATAACGGCTAAAGTGTCACGGACCCTCAGCCGGAGACACGAGGATTTTATCAAGGAGTAATATCGGCATATGGGACGCATAATCTTTGATTCCGCAGCCACCATCAATGGCTGGATTGCCGATGAAAACAATTCTCTCGATTGGCTCTTCGCAGTTGAAAATGGTGACCAACCCGGCGAAGGTCTCTACCCAGCCGAGGCTACCGTGCTTGTCGAAGGCTCAACCACCTACGAGTGGGTGCTGGCGCAGGAGAAACTGCTCGAACATCCCGAAAAGTGGCAGGAACTCTACGGCGATAAACCAACGTTTGTCTTTACGAGTCGCAATCTGCCTATCCCGTTGGGTGCGGATGTTCGGCTAATTTCTGGCTCCGTGCACGACACTATCCTCCAGATTCGTAAGGCCGCAGGCGATGGCGATATCTGGGTGGTCGGAGGCGGAGAACTCGCCGCACAATTCTTTGATGCCGGTCTTCTTGATCGCATTGCCGTCTCTCTTGCACCGGCAACTCTCAGCGGTGGAGCAGCACTCTTTCCACGACGGGTCGGGTCTGATCGCTTGAGATTAGTTTCGGCAGAAGCCATCGGGCAATTTGCCAGACTGATCTACGATGTCGTGCCTGAAACTGTCACTGAGTCGCAGAGTAGTACGGCCCGAATTTGATGAAGTTTTGGTGAAAAATGAGCGAGGTCTGGGTGTTCCAGAGTTCAAAACTTTCCAGCAGTGTAAGCCCCCGCTTTCGCGCCTCCTCGGCAGCAAAATCTCTGAGCTGTTGCTCGGTCGCATTGGGGTATTCGGCATCCCCCATCAAGTACGCAACAATCTCTTGGAACCCTGACTCTAGCTGCAGATAGAATCGCCCACCAAAGTGTTTCAGCCAGCGATCACCGCCCTTGTTCACCAGACCGCTCCTGACCGTCTTCCAGTCAAGGGATCGAAGCCGGGCTGCATGCTCCGCAGCCGTCACCGAGGGTGGTGCCACATCCCGATATGCGGGACGCGCCACCGGTTGAAGGCCAGGCCAGAGCTCAGTATTGGAAC
>JBARYA010000045.1:0-2798 GCA_049647625.1 Microbacteriaceae bacterium | reverse complement strand
CCTCAGTACGTGAGAATTCTCAGGATCTCGGCTCATTGGGTGGCAAGATTTTGCGGATCAATAGCGATGGCAGCATCCCGACGGATAATCCTTACCCGAACTCAGCGGTCTATAGTCTTGGCCACCGAAATGTTCAAGGTTTAGCCTGGACTTCTGATGGGCGGATGTGGGCCAGTGAATTCGGGCAGAACACCTGGGATGAGCTCAACCAGATTCAAGCCGGAAAGAACTATGGCTGGCCAGTGGTTGAGGGTATTGCTCAAAATAGCAGCTATATCGATCCGGTAATCCAATGGCCAACCGATATTGCCAGTCCCAGCGGAATCAGTGCAATCGGTACTGATGTGTATCTTGCCTCACTTCGAGGGAGTCGTGTCTGGCGAGTTGACACTCAGAAACTCGTTCAGGGTGAGAGCACATTAGCAACAGATATTCCAGAAGCCGTGAGTTTCTTTGCCGATAGCTTCGGAAGAATCCGCGACCTCCACATTCAAGCTGATGGAGCACTCCTGATCCTCACGAACAACACCGATGGCCGTGGTAGACCCGGAACCGATGATGATCGTTTGATTGCTTTAGAAAACATTTCTTCACATTCTTCAAAAAACTCTCGATAATGCTGCACAGAAGTGGTTGCATGGAAGATAAGGAGATCCTGAGGCAGAGTTGAGGGAGGCGTGGGAATGATCGAATTCGACGCAGTCTCAAAGCACTATCCCGGTGGTTCCCTAGCCGTCAAGAACTTTTCTTTAACGATTCCCTCACACAAAACGGTTGTCCTTCTCGGTTCCTCAGGATCCGGGAAAACAACGCTTTTGAGAATGATCAACCGCATGGTTGACCCCAGTTCTGGTCGTGTGCTCATTGACGATGAGGATATTGCGCAGCGGGATCCGGTTCAATTGCGCCGCTCAATCGGTTACGTTTTACAAGAGGGTGGCCTGCTTCCGCATAGAACCGTGCTTGACAATATCGCCACGGTACCGAGACTCCTGGGAACGCCCAAGGATGAAGCACTCAGCACTGCAAAGAGGCTTCTGGAACAACTGGGGCTGAGCCAGGACTTCGGAAACCGCTATCCAAAGCAGCTCTCCGGTGGGCAGCAACAACGGGTCGGAGTTGCACGAGCACTCGCATCAGACCCCAATATTTTGCTGATGGATGAGCCTTTTGGTGCGGTTGATCCGATCGTCCGAAGAGAACTTCAAGACCTCTTACTCAACTTACAAAAAGAACTCGGTAAAACTCTCGTTTTTGTCACCCACGATATTGATGAGGCATTTCGTCTCGGTGATCAGGTTGTGGTGTTGGAAGAACACGCTGTTATTGCTCAACAAGGCTCTCCGGCAGACATTATGAGTGCGCCGGCGAATGACTTTGTCAAAAACTTTATTGGGGACAACCGCGGTGATCGCATCCTCAGCACTAAGCAACACCTCGGTCGCACTATCACTATTGATCGCGATGGACGAACGATCGGGGTCATCCAAGAATGACCTGGCTGGTCAATAACTGGAGCGAGATGATCGAGCTCACCATCGATCACCTGCTCTTGGCGTTGCCCGCAATTCTGATCAGCATTCTAGTATCCATTCCGATTGCCCGCTTCGCTTTTCGACACCCGAAGCTTGGAAACCCAATCCTGGTCGCGGCCAGCCTGATGTACGCTGTGCCGGGTTTACCGCTCCTGATTCTCATCCCGGTACTTTTTGGATTACCGCTTCGATCCGAAGCAACGATGATTGCGGCACTGAGTATCTACGGAATCGCACTGCTGGTACGAACAACGCACGATGCTTTTGCCGCAGTTGACACCACCGTTCGGGATGCGGCGATAGCGAGCGGACACTCCCGACGAAGCCTGTTTTGGAAAGTAGAATTTCCCCTCTCTGTGCCCATCCTGCTCTCCGGTATCCGAGTCATGTCGGTCTCAACCATCAGTCTGGTGACGATCGGTGCACTCATTGGAGTCTCCAGCTTGGGAACACTGCTAACCGACGGTTTTCAGCGTGGAATAGCGGCAGAAGTCGGTTTTGGGGTGCTGTCCACCATTGCCCTAGCACTCATCCTTGATGGGGCGCTCCTTGCCCTCGGGAAAGCCCTCACTCCTTGGAATCAGCAAACGACACGGTTCCGGCTCGAAACGGCGCGCCGATGAACTATCTCCTTGACGCTTTTGCCTGGATTGCCTACCCGGCCCAGTGGAATACCGTGAACGGAATACCTTTTCGCCTTGTCGAGCACCTGCTCATTACTGTGCTCTCGGTTTTGGCTGCAGCGCTTATCGCGCTCCCCCTTGGGGTACTGATTGGTCATACCCGCAAGGGCTCCACTGTGATTGCTGCGCTTGCCGGTGCAGCCCGTGCCGTTCCCACGCTCGGGATTTTGACCCTTTTCGGTCTAATGCTCGGCATCGGCCTCCAAGCTCCAATACTTGCGCTCATTATTTTGGCTATCCCATCAATGTTGGCCGCATCCTATTCCGGCATAGAAGATGTGGATGCGATAACAGTGGGAGCAGCAAAGGCACTGGGGATGAACTCCGCACAAATCATCTTTGGGGTGGAGATACCTCTTGCGCTACCGGTTATTATTGGCGGTATTCGAGCATCGACCCTTCAGGTCGTCGCAACAGCTACCCTTGCGGCATACACGGCAGATTTCGGACTCGGGAGATACCTTTTTTCCGGACTCAAATCCCGGGACTATCCGCAGATGCTCGCCGGTGCAATCCTGGTAGTTCTGCTGGCACTTTGTTAGAACTCCTGATGGCCCGGATACAGCGTACAGCTCGGCTC
>JBARYA010000044.1:0-2659 GCA_049647625.1 Microbacteriaceae bacterium | reverse complement strand
GCTCTCGCCGGACAGACGAAGGAGAACACTCATGGCCATAGATAAAACGGTTACCAGTGCCCGCGAAGCGGTGGCTGATATTGGCAATGGTGCCAGCATTTCTGCAGGAGGTTTTGGACTCTCTGGTATTCCGATGGTGCTGATCGATGCCCTGCTCGAGCAGGGTGCGAACGAACTCTCCGTGGTGTCTAATAATTGCGGTGTCGATGATTGGGGTCTCGGCGTGCTGCTAGCAGCCAAGAGAATTCGTAAGATGACCTCGAGCTATGTTGGGGAAAACAAAGAGTTCGAGCGCCAATTTTTGAGCGGAGAACTCGAGCTTGAGCTCACTCCTCAGGGCACACTCGCAGAAAAAATGCGTGCCGGTGGCAGCGGGATTGCCGGATTCTTTACCCAATCGGGTGTGGGAACCCAGGTCGCCGAGGGTGGACTGCCCCGTCGCTATCATCCGGATGGTTCTATCGCCCTCGCCTCAGAACCGAAAGAGGTGCGCAGCCTCAATTTTCGGGGCGAGAAGCGCGACTTTGTTTTCGAAGAGGCGATCACCACCGATTTTGCTCTCGTACACGCCAAATACGGCGATAAGCACGGAAACCTCATCTTCAATAAGGCAACTCGGCAATTCTCTATGGTGGCCGCAATGGCTGCCAAAGTGTGTATTGTGCAGGTAGAACACCTGGTTGAAGCCGGAGATCTCGACCCAGACCAAATACACCTACCTGGAATTTATGTGCACCGAGTTCTTGAGGTTGGTGCGGATATTCCAAAACGGATCGAACGGCGCACCGTTCAGGCACAGGCGTAGAAGGGGATAACAATGACACTCACTCGTGAAGAAATGGCCGCACGTGCCGCAAAAGAACTGCGTGATGGATCTTATGTGAACCTCGGAATTGGCCTGCCAACTCTGGTTCCGAACTATGTTTCAGACGAAATTACCGTGGTGCTGCAATCAGAGAACGGAATCCTCGGTGTTGGGCCGTATCCGAGCGATGATGCTGTTGACCCGGATCTGATCAATGCCGGCAAGGAGACCGTAACGGTCCTTCCTGGCGCATCCTTCTTTGACTCCTCCACCAGTTTTGGGATGATTCGTGGCGGCAAGATCGATGCCGCTATCCTCGGCGCAATGCAGGTTTCGGCCAGCGGAGATCTGGCCAATTGGATGATTCCCGGCAAGATGGTGAAGGGTCCGGGAGGCGCCATGGACCTGGTCCACGGGGCTGCTCAGGTGATTGTGCTGATGGAACACGTCGCCAAAGACGGCTCCCCCAAGATTCTGAATGAGTGCACGCTGCCACTCACCGGACGCAAAGTGGTCAATCGCATTATTACTGATCTTTGTGTTTTTGATGTCACCGAGAAGGGCCTAGTCTTGATTGAACTTGCCCCAGGGGTGAGTATTGAAGAAGTGCAAGCGGCCACCGAACCCCCATTTGAAACCCAATTATCAGGGAGCGAAAAATGAATACCGAAATGAAACATCCTGAAGCTTCAGCCGACGACATTGTTGTGGTTGCTGCGGTTCGCACTCCGCAAGGAAGGCTCAAAGGGCAATTATCGAGCCTGAGCGCGAGCGATCTTGGAGCGATTGCCATTCGCGGTGCGGTTGAGCAATCGGGTCTCGGTGTCGACGATATTGACTATTTGGTGATGGGTCAGGTGATCCTTGCCGGTGCCGGACAAAATCCGGCCCGACAGGCTGCACGCAAAGCTGGATTGCCCTGGAGCATGCCGAGTGAAATTGTAAACAAGGTTTGCCTCTCCGGGATGACTGCCATCAATAATGCCTCCAGAATGCTGCGCCTCGGCGAAGCGGAGATCATTGTCGCCGGTGGTATGGAATCGATGACCAATGCCCCGCATATGCTCATTGGCAGCCGTTTTGGCTGGGGTTACGGTGATTTCACCGCTGTCGATGCGCTCAATCACGATGCGCTCATTGATTCTTTCGACGATGTGACCATGGGATGCTTGACCGATGGGCATGCCGCCAAGCTCGGCATTGACCGCACCGCACAGGATGCTTTTTCGGCCCGCTCACACCAGCGCGCTGCCAAAGCGACCGCAGACGGCGTCTTTGCCGCAGAAATCGTGCCGGTAACTATCCCGCAGCGCAAGGGCGAACCACTGGTGGTGAGCACTGATGAGGGCATCCGTCCAGAAACTACGGTAGAGAGCCTTTCCGTGCTCAAGCCGGCCTTTGTGAGCGATGGCACCATTACCGCCGGCAGTTCCTCGCAGATCTCCGATGGTGCGGCAGCTGTGGTGCTCACCACCAGAAAGCATGCCGAGAAACTCGGGCTCAAGATTTTGGTGGCACTTGGCGCACTTGGCCAGGTTGCCGGACCGGACAACTCGCTACCATCACAGCCCTCGAACGCCATTGCTCAGGCACTTGCAAAACAGGGCTGGGATGCTGCTGATCTCGATTTGGTGGAAATCAATGAAGCATTTGCCGCTGTGGGTATCCAATCGGCGAAGGATCTCGGAGTTTCAGAAGATATCGTGAATGTTCATGGTGGCGGTATAGCCATCGGACATCCGGTTGGCGCCTCTGGTGCCCGACTCATCGTTCATCTCGCCCACCAGATGGCCGGGCGCGGTCCGGGGCAGAAAGCTGCTGCAGCGCTCTGCGGCGGCGGCGGACAGGGCGAAG
>JBARYA010000043.1:0-1650 GCA_049647625.1 Microbacteriaceae bacterium | reverse complement strand
GCGCTCGCGAAGACGATCAACCGCTTCAACAAAACCTGCCCCATTACGCGGTAAGTCTTGTGCCAGCAACCAGTCCCGAAGTGTACTCGGTACCGTACCGGCGGAGTTGAGTGACCCAGCTTCGATTGGAGTCAAGCCGAGGAGATCTGCAGATTGTTCCGGAATCAGGCTCCGGAAACGATAACCATCTCCTGCGCTAAAGCCTGATTCATTCAGTTCAATTCCGGATGCGCTCTCAGCATCATAATAGAAACCATCTGCAAGTTGGACTCTGTCTGGTCCTAGGAATTCAAGCTCAATGAGCTCCCCGACCAGTGGCAGCCAATTGTGCTGGTAGTCGCTGAGTTGTACCTCAAATTGTTGCTCAGTCCCGGGTGTATTCGGGCTGAGGCGATAGGGCAATCGACGGAATGCGCTCTGCGAGTTCTCGGGATCCATCGCACGGAAGAGGTTCCCATCGTAGTGTTGCAATACTGCGATGCGCAGCCGTTCAGGGAGCGGGTCACTACTTGAAATACGAAAGAGTTCTGTGCCCCAATCTTTGGAAAATGAGCTCCGATAATTGATGAGTGGGCTCAACTCTCGTTGTAATTCGACTACCGGATCAATCTGCGTACGCAGAACCTCACGTGCTTTTACATTCTGAGCATTCGGAGAAAGGAATAACCCGGCAGCAAGTGCGAGAACGAGCATCAACACGGCTGTTATCGCTCGATTCAATCCAAAGCGGTGCCCGCTGGTAACCCGTACCGGGCTCTTTTCCGGGGCGATACCTCGTACCCGACCAGCAAGTGGTTTTTGGCCCGCGGTATTCGCAGGGTTGCGGGTGCTCCCACCCTGCCCGCGTCCAAGAGCTTGTTTTCTACTGTAAATATTTCGCCAAACTAACCAGGCAAGAAGTACGAGAACCAATCCAAAACTCAGAGCGATTTCTCTGATTCCTTGGATTTCAAAACCAAAGAGTGTCAACACACCCCGCAATTGGGATGGGCCAAGAAGCGTAATAATCAGTTGCAGTCCCAGTAGAAGGACTGCCGCAGCGAAATGTCTGCGGCCGGGACTGAGCGCAAAATAGAGCGCAAAGAGGGTCCCAAAAAAGTACAGAATCACGACGGGTACGAGCATGCCGGAATAGCTGCCAAGCGGCAATACCAGCGTAACGATGCCCTTCCAGGCTGTTACTCCCGAAGTAATTGCCGACCGCCAATTTCCCAGTAGAGATTCTGGCTCGCTAAAAATTCTGGGGTACCCGAGAAGCGGGGCCAGTACCAGATAGGATGCCAGACCGACTGAGAGCAGCGGCCAAAATCCCGCCCAACGTCGAGGAACAAGGAAATATATCAGCAATGCGGCACTAACTGAGCCTCCGACCGCAAGCAGGAACCACGCAGACTGATAAATCGGCCAGGCAGTTATTGCTGTGAACAGTATTGCCAGAAGCACAAAGCCGATATTCAGCGCGCGATACAGGCGGGAACCACTTTGATTATTGACTGATTGGGTCGATTGCTTCGGAAAAAGTTGTGCCATTAGACCCGCCCCCGATGCAACAACTGTCGTAAATCTTCGAGGACAGCGATCCGGGCAACCGTCAGATTTCCGACCGTGGTCAGGCTAGGCGGCGAATCTTGGTCAGCAATCAGAGCAATC
>JBARYA010000042.1:0-2475 GCA_049647625.1 Microbacteriaceae bacterium | reverse complement strand
GCAATAATCAGACCCATGCTTGCTAACAGCAGACTATCGAGCGTGATGAAATTTTTTCCAAAGAATACAATCAGGATGGCAAAGAGTGGCACTAAGAGAAGGGCGATATTCGATATCGCAAGTCGGTTGTCCCGTCGCCAATAACGCAGAGTTTTCACCGCAATTGCAGTCACCGATGAAGTGGCTAATCGGTCAATCATCCCGGCATTCGACTTGGAAGAAATCTTTTCGTGTGGAGGATTTGTCAGCACCCGATCGAGCACCTTTGACCAGCCAAAATAGAGCAGAACCACAAAGACTCTGCTCAGCGCCAACTTGAGAAGTCCCAGATACCAAAGCCCTGTGGCAGCGTTGACAGCGGCTGACCAGGGAGCCCCGAATGGTAACCATCCGGCAATAGCGGCGACATCAGCGAGGTTCGCCAAGATTGCTGAGGGATCTCTGATTTCTCTCAGAGTATCTACCGCGATGGTAATTACCGGCCAGAGTGCAATCATCAACAAGATGATGAACATTCCCATCATTTCGCGCCCTCGGCGACTCGACCAGAGGCCGGAAACAGCACTGGTGAGAAAACGAGCACCAAACTGGGTCATCAGCAGCACCAAGACTGAGCCAAGAATGGCGAAGATGAAACTCAATATGCCAGTTGACCAGGTCACCCAAGTGGCCAATAAGACAATGACGGTGAGCAAGCCCGGCGTACCAATCAGTCCGCTTATTGCGGTACCCATCAGAAGCTGACGCCTCGGTATCGGGAGGGCGGTAAACCTAGAAACGTCAACGGTCTGGTCAAGGGAGGAGGTAAGCAGGGGTATCAGCCACCAGAGCAGCACCAGTAATGAACCACCGAGTACCAGAATAAGCTCCCGCTGATCAATGCTGAGCCAGCGCGCAGCAATGAGTACGGTCACCAATAGCACGGCAATGCCCAAGCCATAGAGCATCCCGATAATTAGGCCAATGAGTTGCCCGGTACTGCGCTTCAGACTGTTCTTTAAGAGAAGAAGTTTTAGTCTTGCGATTGTTGCAACCACGAAAGCTCTCCTTCAACCAGTCCCCGACCGCCAACGAGCTCAACGAATCGCTCATCTAGGCTCTTGCCGGCGGTAACCTCGGCGGTTGGTCCAGCAGCCAGCACCTGACCTTGAGCAATTACAGCAACATGCGTGCAAAGTTTTTCGACAAGCTCCATCACATGTGATGAGAGCACAACGGTGCCACCGCCCTGAATATATCCGTGCAGAATGCTACGAATCACCGCAGACGAGACCGGGTCAACCGACTCAAACGGTTCATCGAGCACCAAAACTTTTGGTGCATGGATGAGCGCTGCAGCGAGTGCAATCTTCTTGGTCATACCCGAGGAATAGTCAACAACCAGCTTGTTCGCATCCTCGGTCAATTCGAGTGCGTTCAAGAGCTCCGCGGTGCGCTGATCAACGATTTCTCGATTCATGCCACGAAGCAGGCCGTTATAGACCACCAGTTCGCGTCCGGTAAGCCGGTCGAAAAGTTTGACCCCATCGGCCAGAACACCAAGCTCAGCTTTCGCCTTCAAAGGTTCCTGCCAAATATCGATGCCGTTAATGAGCGCCTGCCCATGAGTTGGTCGCAACAATCCGGTGGTCATCGAGAGCGTTGTCGTCTTTCCGGCACCATTGGGACCGACCAAGCCAAAGAAAGAACCTTTGGGAACCGAGAGGTTCAGGTTCAGAACGGCAGGTTTTTCACCGAAAATTTTGGTCAAATTTGTTAGTTGAATCGCAACATTATTCACCCAACCCATACTACGTCCTCGCCCACAATGCTTCGAGAGTTTTCACGCAAGACGCAACACTGTGTTTCATTTCTCCTAAGATTGAGTTATGAATCTCATTGTTCGCCCAGCGCTGCCCTCCGATGCCGAGGGCGTTGCCCAGGTGCATGTGCAGGCTTGGCAGGAAACCTACGGCTATGTTTTGCCACAGGAACAGCTCGATGCCATGGTCGCGGCAGATAGGGTTGAACGCTGGCGCGAAATCCTCAACGGCAGCGATGGTCAGCGAGCTTGGGTAGCTTTGAATGCAGATGAACAGGTCATTGGCTGGGTCACTTTTGGCGCCTGCCGCGATGAGGACCGACCAGGTCTCGATGAACTCTATGGCATCTACACGATAGCGCCCATGCATGGGCAGGGCGCCGGACAGGCGCTCTTGGAGGCAGGAATCGGGGATGACGAGACCAGTCTCTGGGTCATGTCGGGCAACGATCGCGCTATTCGTTTTTACGAACGAAACGGTTTTGTGCTGGATGGTACCGTACAGGACGATGAAATCTGGGGTATCCCAATCAAGGAACTCCGGATGGTTCGTCCCGCACAATAATTGATTCATCTTGTAATCGTGCGAAGCAGCCTGTCGTGAACAAAGCCTAAGATAGAAGTATGGCTGCTTCCGAGAGACTCGTGTGGATTGATTGTGAGATGACCGGACT
>JBARYA010000041.1:0-4527 GCA_049647625.1 Microbacteriaceae bacterium | reverse complement strand
ACCTAGTGCACCAGGGTGCTTTTGCCTCAGGCGGTGCAGGGATGATCATCACCGAAGCGACTGCTATCGTCCCTGAAGGACGAATCTCTCCGGTTGATTTGGGAATTTGGTCTGAAGAGCACATCGCCCCGCTGAAGAGAGTCACCGATTTTATTCACTCACAGGGCGCATTGGCCGGTATCCAACTTGCCCACGCCGGCCGCAAAGCATCGGCGAGCTGGCCCTGGGCAGATACCCGTGGAAGTTTGAATGAAGATCAGGGCGGCTGGGAGACGTTCGGCACTACCGATGCCCCTTTTGGGCGGATGAAGGCACCCACAGCAGCCAGCATCGAATATATCGAGCACATTATTGAGCAATTCGGAGTTGCCGCTGAGCGTGCCGTTCGGGCCGGCTATGACCTGGTTGAAATTCATGCGGCACACGGATATTTCATTCACACTTTCTTGTCGCCGGTCACAAACACCCGGAGCGATGAATACGGTGGCGACAGAGCTGGACGTAGTCTCATCTTGGTAAAGATTTTGCAGCGAGTTCGAAAGGCCGTGGGTGATCGCCCAATCTGTGTTCGATTCTCCGGTACAGACTATGTTGATGGCGGACTCGACTCCTATGAGGTTGCGGAATTGGCAAAGATTGCCGTAGAGCATGGCGCAGATATTTTTGATCTCTCGAGCGGTGGACTTGAACCTGGCGTTACCATGGAAATTTTCCCAGGCTATCAGGCAAATCACGCTCGTGTAGTGAAAGAGCAGACCGGTGCACTGACCGCAGCGGTTGGAATTATCACCGAACCAGAACACGCGGAGTCCATTTTGCGCTCCGGCGGGGCTGATATTGTTATGGTTGGCCGTGAATTCCTCAGAAACCCACACTTTGGCTCGCGGGCAGCTGCCGCACTCGGTGAAGACCCAACGATATTTACCCCTAAGCAGTATCAGCGTGCACCGTATTCCAAATCTATTTGGCTCAATCACATTGAGCATGTTGTGGTTCCATCGAACACCACCCAGAAATAACCCTGGAGGAACGCTTCAAGAAAGGCGCAAGGGTCAGCAATGGATATACAAGAGCTATCTGATCGGATTGAGATTCCGGCGACTCTGACGAAATATGCAACCGGGCTGGATATTCCGGGCAGAAATTTTGAGGCGTGGAAAACCTGTTTCACTCCGGATGCTGTCTTCGTGAACTGGAATGGTCCCGATTCTGAGATGCCAGCATCCGAAATGATTCCGTGGTTGACCATGGACGATCCGGTGTATTCGCACCAGCACCTGCTCAGCAATATCGTCATCACCGAGCTCGGTGAGAACACAGCCAAGACGAGAGCGGAATATATTCATGTCGGGGTTCACCGCACTGAAGATGAAAATACGGCCCGTTGGATTATGAAGGGTGGGTTCTATGAAGATGAATTCATCCGCACCGCTGAGGGTTGGCGCATCCAGAAGCACGTGATCACTCGGCGCTGGGACAAGTATGAAATTATCCCTTGGCCTCCTGCGAATACTACCTGGTCAAAAACGCAGATGGCGCCAGAGCTTTAGGCAGCTTCGGGACTTGCCTCGGGCAGCGGGTTTTTCTTCGCATAGCGTCGTCCGCGATCGAAGAGGGGCAGAGTAAATTGGCAAATCGGTCCGATGGTCAGGGCGAAGGCAACGGTACCAACCCCAAACATTCCACCAAGAAGCCAACCGGTCAATAGCGCAGTGCCTTCGATGAGTGTACGAACTAACCAAATCGGCTGATTGAACTTGCTCGAGATGCCGGTCATGAGACCATCGCGTGGCCCTGGTCCGAGGTGGGTTCCAATGTAGATCCCGGTGGCGACCCCAATCAGAATGATTCCAGAGGCGAGATAGATAATCTGTAACCAGATCAATTCCGTTGGGGGCAGGTAAATCAAGACAATATCGGCTATAGGCCCGACAATTGTTCCGTTGAGAAGGGTTCCGATTCCAGGTTTTTGTTTCAATGGAATCCAAAAGAGGATTACCACCACACTGATGAGTGAAATCATCACTCCGAAGCTCAGACCGGTATGCTTTGAAACTCCCTGGGCCAACACATCCCACGGAGCAATGCCAAGTGCAGATCGCAGCATAAAGGCAATGCCGATGCCGTAGAGAATCAGCCCGATAAACAACTGACTAAATCGCTGCGCGAGTTGACGGGGTGGTTTCATCGAGCTGCTTTCTCTCTAATTTCGGTAGCGATGACTGGTGTGAGTTCAGTCCATTCTATGGTCATCGATATTCGTTATTGACTTGATACTTTTCGTTCTCGAAGAGAATTTCGCGATAATCCGCGGATTTCCCCACAAACATTGTGCACTTTATGAACATATGTACATGATATGAACATATTATGGGTGAGGAGCTTTGACAAATATTAGTTCCAATCAATATAATCAATCTACTTGAACAATTCCGTGCGCTACGCACATGACAAGGGAGTCCAAAACAATAATGACTACAGCAATTCGCAAAATTGCTACTGGGGTTGCACTTGCCTCAGCAGCAGCACTGCTTCTCGCAGGTTGCGCACCAGCAGATAATAACGGTGGCAACGAAGGCGGAGACGTCCAAAAAGTAACACTGCAGTTCAACAGCTACCTCGGCAACTCAACCCCACAGGCCAAGTCACTGATCTGGTACTTCGAAGAGGTTGAAAAGGCAAGTAACGGCACCATCAAGATTGATCAGTTCTGGGACGGATCACTCCTTGACGGACCAAGCTCACTCGCCGGTGTTTCAGATGGTCGCGTTGACATGGTCCACGTGCCAACAATCTACAACCCATCAGAGCTTCCATTGACTCAGATCACCGCAATGCCATTTATTACCGGTGACGTTGCAGCATCTGGACTTACTTTCCAGGAGCTTTACGAAACCAATGATGCTTTCCGCGCTGAGTGGGATAAGCATAATGTTCACAGCCTCTTCTTCATCGGTGTAGCACCTTCATTCGTGTCAGCTCCTGAGAAGGTAACGAACTTTGACTGGCTCAAGGGAAAGACCCTTCGTGCTTCTGGCTATATTGCTGAAGCTCTTCAGAAGGCCGGCGGCAACGCAGTTGGTCTACCGGTTGTTGACGTTTACGAAGCCATCCAGCGTGGAACCATTGATGGCTACACCAATATGATTCTTGATACCGTTCCGGTATTGAGCTTGCAGGAAGTTTCCCCTTGGATTGCAGAGACCGGTCTTGGCCTCTATACTGTCAACTCCCTGAGCTTCAACAAGACTAAGTGGGATTCTCTTTCTGAGGAGCATCGGAAGATTTTCACCGATGTTGCGAGCAAGTGGCAGGACTATTACCTGAAGCAGCTCACCGAGGTTGAAGATACTGCTTGCCAGCTACTCATCGACAACGGTGGCGGATCGACCGTATGGTCTGATGCAGAGATCAAGAAGTGGAGCGATGCCCTTGGCAGCTCAGCTTTGGATAAGTGGCGCGCAGATGCGCAGGCATCTGGTGCTGATGTTGAAGCCTTCTACCAGACCTACATCGACACCCTTCGCGGCCACGAGGGTAGCTACGTCAATGGTATTACCCGTTGTGCTGAACTCACCAAATAAGCACTAACACCTCAAGTCCTGTTTCCTGTCAGGTAATCTGGCAGGAAACAGGATTTAACCACAGAAGGAAGAATAATGAAGTTCTTTGGAAAATATGTCACCTCCACGTTAGGGGTGATTTCTGGATTTATCGTACTTATACTTTCGCTGCTCACCGTTGCAGATGTGACCACACGTTTTATTACCGGTCGAAGCGTACCTGGAGCCATTGAGTACAGTGAAGTGCTTTTGGTCATGTGCGTCTTCTTCGCCTTTGGCGCCGCTCAGATGACGAATACCCATGTATCGACCTCAGTTTTGACCTCTCATTTGCCAAAGACTTTTCGCAAAGTGTTGACATACATCGTCGCCGCCATCGTTTTGGCTCTATTGGTGGTCATGGTGGTCGCAACCATTCAACAGGCCATCCATTCCATTTCCGTAGCTGAATACCGTTTTGGTCTGGTACAGGTTCCGCTGTGGCCGGCCAAGGTAGCGATTGCTATTGGACTCGTGGTCTATGTCATTGAATTTGCGCGTGGATACTTCATGAACGCAGAACGTTTTGAGCCAGAAACTGAAGAAGAAATGGCAGAGAGTCTAGGGGCGGGTCCACAGCTATGAGTATCGAAGTCATATCAATTGCTATTCTCGCGCTGGTTATTCTAGTTGCGTTGGTTCTGGCAGAAATGCCCATCTGGATTGCTCTAGCAGGATCCGGTGCAATCGGACTGTTCATGTTGAACGGCATGAATGTCACCTACAATACCCTGGGATCAATTCCTTACTCCGCTACGGCCAAGTATTCGCTTGTGATTATTCCGATGTTTGTGCTGATGGGTGTTCTTGCCAGTAAGGCAGGGCTTGCGGGCGACCTCTTTACCGTTGCGGAAAAGTATGTGAAGCATCTACCGGGCGGTCTCGGTATCGCCACGATTCTGGCATCAGGTGCGTTCGGTGCAGT
>JBARYA010000040.1:0-4370 GCA_049647625.1 Microbacteriaceae bacterium | reverse complement strand
TGTCACCTCAGCTCGTTGAGTGGCTCAAGGTTTCGCAAGTGGGATATGCGAGTCCCGATGAGATTGATGATCTGGGCATTACCAGGGCGCAATCGCTGGCAGCCTTTAGGGCACTTGAAGCAATATTTGTCGAGCATCCGGTGTCCAAAGAGCTTTTGGGGATCATGATTGATGGACATTTTGATTGGCTGAGCTCCGGTGCTGCCGGTTCCACAATTTCTGGTACTCGAGTCCTGTTCCGGCCAAAACTTGATCGCGATAGTGCGCTGGTTGCAGCGGCTTCGGTCGTTGCCAAGGTGGAACGGGATGCTCTGATGAGCGAACTTGGCGAACAACATCCGGAATACGGCTGGGCCAGTAATAAGGGTTATGGTTCAGCGCAGCATAAGATCGCGGTTCTGGCTCACGGGCAAACAAAGCATCACCGCCAGAGTTGGATAGCAGATTGGCGCTAGCCTCGGGCTGGCTGACAATCGCCCCCTCCCCATCCGAATAGGTTTAGGATAGGGGTAATGGATGATGACGATTTTGAGGAATACGATCGCGCCGCCGAACTTGAACTGTTCCGCGAGTATCGCGATGTGGTTTCGCAGTTTCGGTATGTTGTAGAGACCGAGCGGCGCTTTTATTTGGCCAATGAGGTCAACCTGCGTCGTGTCGATGCCCAAAACGACTTCTATTTCGAGGTCACCATGCACGATGTTTGGGTCTGGGATATTTATCGTTCAAACCGTTTCGTGAAGTCTGTGCGAGTGCTTTCCTTCCGCGATGTGAACATTGAAGAACTCTCAACCAGCGATATTGAACTTCCTGAAGAGTTCGCTCTTGACGATTTAACAAATCCCGGCACCAGCTAGGTAATTTTCCGCCGCAAGGCATCCATCCGTTTTTCTCCACAGCTCTCGTGGGCGAGTAGGCCAGCACAGATTTCTTTGCTCCCTCTGTGTGCTGGTTCTTTTGCGGCATTATGGGTCACGTCTGGAGGAAGCCGTGAACCATAATACTGATCTGGGCAGCCAGGGGGAGAGCCTCGCTGCCGAGTACCTTGAACTTCGAGGCCTGAGTCTGCTACAGCAGAACTGGCGTGGAAAGTCGGGGGAAATCGACCTCGTGATGCAAAGCGCCGAAGAGATTGTATTTGTCGAGGTCAAAACCCGAAGAACCATGCTCTATGGTGATCCACTTTCTGCGGTGACCGCACAGAAACTCCAGCGCATCCATCGTCTAGCTGAAGAATGGCAACACGAACAGCAACGTCGTGTGCGCTATCGCATCGATATTGTCGGGATTGTGTTTGATGGCACCGACAAGCCCAGTTTTGAACACCTTGAACGGGTGATGGTATGAGTATGGGCCGTACCCTCTCGGTGGCCGTCTTGGGCCTTGATGGGCAAGTGGTCGAAGTCGAGGCCAATCTCACCTCGCAGACCCCGGATATTACCCTGATTGGTTTGCCGGATACTTCCCTGCGTGAGGCTGAGCAACGCATCAAATCCGCTGTGCTCAATAGCGGCGGGGAGCTGCCGAGGCGGCGGCTGGTGGTCAATCTCATTCCGGCAGGACTGCCCAAACAGGGAACAACATTCGACCTAGCCATCGCGGTTTCTGCAATGGTTACCTCAGGGGTGATCCCGGCCGAGTCCATCCTCGACACGGTACACCTCGGGGAGCTCGGCCTCGATGGTCGACTGCGACCAATGCTTGGGGCGCTTCCAGCGGTGCGGGCGGCAGCGTTGCAGGGTGTACGACGCGTTATTGTGCCGCATGCAAACAAGGCCGAAGCAGGTCTGGTTGCCGATATCGAAGTCTTGAGTTTCGTGTCTCTCAACGAGGTGCTCAGATTTCACGGAGCGCAGATTACTGAACTGCAGCAGGTTCCTGTCGAGCAGTCGCTGCCCCAAGCGCTACACAGCGATGCTGCTGAGGAGTTGGATCTGCACGATATTGTCGGGAATGCGGATGCCGTCCAGGCCGCCCTGGTCGCTGCCGCAGGAGGGCACAATCTCCTCCTTATTGGCCCACCGGGTTCAGGCAAAAGCATGATTGCGCAACGCTTTGTCGATCTGCTCCCTGATCTCAGTGATGAACACGCCCTTGAGGCGAGCTGTTTGCTCTCACTCTGGGGCGGACAACGGGTAACGACCTTGCAACGGCGTCCACCGCTGGTTGCACCACACCATACCGCAACCCCGGTGGCAATGATTGGTGGTGGCTCAACCCAAATACGACCCGGGGCTGCGGTGATGGCCAGTCACGGGGTGCTGTTTCTCGATGAGGCTACCGAGTTTTCCAGGCTCAGTCTCGATAGCCTCAGGCAACCGCTCGAAACAGGAAATGTTCAGATTCATCGGGCTAGGCAGAGCATCCAGTATCCCGCAAAGTTCCAATTACTGATGGCAAGCAATCCCTGTCCCTGTGGCAAGTATTCCGCAAATTCGGCCGAATGTAGCTGCCCAACGGCGCAGCGGCAACGATACCTTGCTCGACTTTCTGGGCCCTTGCTTGACCGCGTTGATTTGCGGGTACACACTTTCAAGGTCACCCAGGCACAATTGAACCTCCATCAAGAAAATCCTGGAATCTCATCCGCTGAAGCCCAAGAGAGGGTGCAGAATGCGAGGCTCAGGGCAGCGCAACGTTTGGCCGCAACGGCTTGGAAGCTCAATGCTCAGGTCAACGGCTCGTGGTTGCGCGGTGTTGCTCGCCTCTCACCCAAAACCACCAGAACACTTGATCTGGCACTCGATCAGGGGCGTATCACCATGCGAGGATACGATCGGATCCTTCGGGTTGCCTGGACCCTGGCAGATTTAGCTGAGAGAGCTCAACCAGCAGAGCACGACATTGGTCGGGCGCTATATCTGAGACAGGCGGTATAAGAGTGTCGATTATTGGTCTGAGTGCACAGCGACTCGAAACCTTACTCGCTCCTGTTCTTGTTGCGGCGGAATCGGCGCCTGTGCTGGGGGATGGTGTGGGCGTTCCGATTGAGCAGCACATCGGGGAGCCAGCGACACCTGAAGATATTTTTTCGAAAGTTGTTTGGTCACTCCTCGCTGAGCCAGGGGACGGGGTTGCCGGAGACGTGGTTGCGGTTCTGGGGGCCAAACTGGCTCTTGAAGCGCTCATTCAGGTGCGGAACGATCCGGTGTTATTTTTTTCGTATCTCCCGACAGAGCTCAGTGCGGAACTCAAGGTGAGACTCAACGAGGGAGAACTTCAGAATGCAATCCAGCGTTGGCTGCCGCGCCTGAACCAAACAGCAAGTGAGCGTGCCTTGGAGCACGGTGCCCTTCTTGGAGCCAAGATGCTCTGTGCTGAGGGCAGCTTCTGGCCACAGGGTCTTGAGGATCTGGGGCGACATCAGCCCATGGTGTTGTGGATGCGGGGGAACCCACAACTGCTTGGCAGGGTGAACCGTTCCGTAGCATTAGTCGGCTCCCGTGCTGCCAGTGGATATGGTGAACAGGTGGCGATGGAGCTGGCTACCGGACTCGACAACCTCGGATACGAAATACTTTCGGGAGGCGCCTATGGGATTGATGGCATGGCTCACCGGGCTGCGCTCGCCAATGACAGCAGCACCACCGCAATATTTGCCGGTGGGGTAGACCGCCTCTATCCAACCGGGCACGAACAGTTACTCCAGGGCATTATTCGCAATGGTTTGGTCTTAGCGGAGTCGCCGCCGGGAACATCCCCAACCAAATGGCGCTTTCTGCAACGGAATCGTCTTATCGCCGCATTGAGTTCAGCAACCATCGTGATTGAGGCAGGGTTCCGCTCCGGTTCATTGAACACTGCAGGTCATGCCCAACAGCTGGGGCGAGCTCTCGGTGCGGTCCCGGGGCCGATTACTTCGGCAAGTTCTGCTGGCTGCCACCGGCTTTTTCGTGAATATGGAGCGGAATGTATTGTCTCGGTTGAGACCGCGGCAGAACTGCTCGGAGCATCCGTGCCGGGAAGAGAGCAGCAAGATGAACTCCTCTCACGGGATGAGTTACGGGTACTCGACGGACTTTCTTCAACAATCGGTCATGGTCTCGGGGAGCTGGCCGCTCTGATAGGGATGGGCCTCGGCGAATTGCAATCGCTCCTTGGGCTGCTCGAACTTCAGGGCCTAGCGATAAGGAAGCAGGATCTCTGGATGAAGCCCTGAAAATCCTCGGCTACCAAAGGCGGTCAATGTCACCCGGATACAGGTGGATGCGAGCTGAGTGGAATGATTGCCGGCTGCTGCGTGCGTGTTCAGACATGAAATCTCCCATGGTGACTTTGTCAAAGCCAGGACCATCACTCGGAAAAGGATGCTGCACGGTCCCGCCGATCAAGACAGAGTCGACGAGATGAGTCCAGCCGGCTGCCTCATA
>JBARYA010000039.1:0-8650 GCA_049647625.1 Microbacteriaceae bacterium | reverse complement strand
TGCGGCTTGACGGCACAAATACCGCGTACCCAAATATCCACTGGAACGCCGGCCTGGCTTGCCAAATAGAGCCCATCAATGATTTGCTCATCAACAATTGAGTTGACTTTGATTCGGATGCCGGAGGGCTTTCCTTCCTGCGCATTGTCGATTTCACGTTTGATGTGTTTGAGCAGACCCTTGCGCATATGCATTGGGGCGACCAGGAGGCGGCGGAATTTCTTCTCAATCGCGTAGCCGCTGAGCTCGTTAAAGAGGCGGGTAAGTTCGCGCCCCACCTGCGGGTCTGCGGTGAAGAGCCCGAGGTCTTCATAAATTCTGGACGTTTTCGGGTTGTAGTTTCCGGTGCCGATATGGCTGTAATGCTTCAGCTCATTGTCTTCGGCGCGGATGACCAGGGCAAGCTTGCAATGGGTTTTGAGCCCGACCAATCCGTAGACCACATGGACACCGGCCTGTTCCAGTTTTCTGGCCCAGCTAATATTTGCCTGCTCATCAAAGCGAGCCTGCACTTCGACCAGCGCGAGAACTTGTTTGCCCGCATTGGCGGCGTCAATCAATGCCTCAACGATGGGGCTATCGCCACTGGTGCGGTAGAGGGTTTGCTTGATCGCAAGAACTTGCGGGTCGGTTGCGGCCTGCTCAAGGAAGGCCTGCACACTGGTCGAAAATGATTCATAAGGATGATGTACCAGCACTTCTTCGCGGGCAATGTTTGCAAAGATATCTGGCTTTTGCATGAGCCGATTGTGCTTGAAATGGTAGTTCGTGGTGGGAACATGAACCGGATAATGCAGCTCAGGGCGGTCAATACGGGCCAGCTCATAGAGTCCGGTGAGGTCCAATGGCTCCGGGAGACGGTAGACCTCTTGTTCGGTGATTTTGAGCTCATTCACCAAGAAATCAAGGGTTTCTTGGTCGGTATCCGTTGACACTTCGAGGCGGATAGGAGGGCCAAAACGGCGGCGCATCAGCTCTTTTTCGAGGGCCTTGATGAGGTTATCGGTGTCATGTCCATCGACCTGCAAATCCTCATTGCGTGTAACCCGAAAGAGGGAATGGTTGAGAATTTCCATTCCGGGAAAGAGCTCCTCCAAGTGTTCGGCAATGATCTCCTCCAGGGCCACGAAGCGCGAGATACCATCCTCAGATTCAATCTGTTTGAAGCGGGCAAACATTTGCGGAACTTTGAGGCGGGCAAATTGCTCTTTGCCGTTCTTCGGGTTTTTGACCTGAATGGAAAGGTTGAGGGAAAGTCCAGAAATATAGGGGAACGGGTGTGCCGGGTCAACGGCGAGCGGCATCAGCACCGGATACAGCTGGGCGTGGAAATATTCGCTCAACTCCTCCTGCTGGGCTTGGTTGAGCCCGGCCCAGCGCACGATTTCGATCTTCTCATCGGCGAGTGCTCCGGCAGAAATATCACGCCAAATTTCTGAATGGTGGCGCATGAGCTCATATGCTTTTGCGTTGAGTTCGGTGAGGGCATCGCTCGGGCTCACATCCGGCTGTGTTGGCACGGCAATACCCGCCTGGATGCGACTCTTGAGGCCGGCGACGCGCACCATGAAGAACTCATCGAGATTGCTCGCAAAGATTGCCAAAAAGTTGAGACGCTCCAAAAGGGGAATCTGTTCATCTTTAGCAAGTTCGAGCACCCGCTGGTTGAACGCTAACCAGCTGAGTTCTCGGTCAAGGTACCGGTATTTGGGCAGGTTTTTATTGATGACCTCGGTCACATAATAATCATCGACAAAGCTTTCGCTGCCGCTGAGATCGGTAATCTCTTCCACGAGATTAATCATGCCAGTTCTTGGTGCTGACTGGGAACAGCAAGGTTGCGAGCTTCTTAACTCTCTTCGGAGTCAAAATCCTCAGCATCGCTGGCTTTATTGCTCTGGTCGAAGCGGTAGCCAACGTTTCGAACGGTACCGATCAGCTGTTCGAGTTCACCGAGCTTGGCTCGCAATCGGCGAATATGCACATCCACGGTCCTGGTGCCCCCGAAATAGTCGTAACCCCAGACTTCGCTCAATAATTGTTCCCTGGAGAAGACTCGGCCAGGATGTGAGGCTAAGAAGCGTAAGAGTTCAAACTCTTTATAGGTGAGGTCGAGTGGGCGCCCAAAGAGCTTGGCCGAATAGCTAGCCTCATCGATCACGAGTCCGGAAGTCTGGATACGGGTGCCGCCCTGTCCGGCCTGATTGGTATCAATGGCCAGTCGAATTCGGGCATCCGTTTCGGCGGGTCCAGCGGTGCTCAAGACAATATCGGCAACCTTCCAATCGGCATGAATTGCTGAAAGACCACCCTCCGTAACCACCAGGAGTACCGGGGCGCGGAGCCCGAGCTTATTGAGGACCAGACTAAAGCTTTTGGTCTGGCTCAGGTTCTGTCGCGCATCAAGAATGATGAGGTCAATATTGTTGAGGTGCTGCAGCTCCTTGGCGCTTGGAGGGAAAATGCGTACCTTATGGCTGAGCAGGGCGAGCGAAGGGAGCACATCATCGGATGTGTCATGGGTGAGCAATAGTAGCTGCGACACGCATCCTCCTTAGCCTTCCTTGAAGTTAATTCTACGGGTTCATATCCGTGATCCGTGCAGAGCGGTTATCGCAAGCTTGAATAAGGCAGAATAGAGCTATGATCTTTCGGCGATTGAGTGTGTTGGTGATTTGGGCTTTTTCTTTGGCCGCGATCACCTTCATCGGTATTGCTTATCCTTCCGGAGTGCGATCCTTCCCCGTGAGCATCGCGCTCGGAGTGACGGTGCTCCTCACCTTTGTGATGCAATTGGTTCTCAGCGAAAAAGAGGGCGCCGTGATTCGCATCATGGCTTCTATCGCTGGCAGTCTGGTTATTTTCATCCTGGGCCTCGCGCTCATTTCCCTGCTCTCGCACTAAGTGGGATCTGCTTTTTAGGGATGCTCATTCCGAGCCGGCTGTTTAACAGCGGTTCGAATGCTGTGCTTTGGGATGTGCAGCGGACCTTTTCGTAGTTTTGATGGCCACCATATTGCGGGGCCAATATCGTAGACTAACGCCGGAACGACAAGGGTTCTGACCAGGAATGTGTCGAGTAATACTCCAAAAGCTACGATGAAAGCCAATTGCGCCAGGAAGAGTATGGGCAGGATTCCCAGGGCTGCAAAGGTTGCTGCCAGCACCACGCCGGCCGAGGTGATGACCCCACCGGTGATCGCCAAGCCGCGAAGCGCTGCGGTTCGGGTGTCATATTTTTTGGATTCTTCTCGCACCCGGGTCATCAGGAAAATGTTGTAGTCAATACCGAGTGCGACCAGGAAGACGAATCCGTAGAGAGGCACGGCCGGATCAGCACCCGGGAATTGGAAGAGGTGGTTGAACACCAGTGCTGAAACCCCCAGAGCGGTGCCGAAGGAGATAACCGTCGTGACAACCAGCAGGACCGGCGCCAGGATTGAGCGCAAGAGCACCATGAGGATGAGCAGGATTACGAGCAGAATCACGGGAATGATGAGGTTCCGATCGTGCATGGTCGCATCAATCGTGTCGACAGCTACGGCCGTTTGGCCACCAATCAGGATTGGTTCGCCAAACTCTTGTCTCAGGGCTCGGACGGTTTCTTCAGCTTGGGGGCTATCGGCGGTATCGCTCAGAGTGACCTGGAGGAGCACATCGCCCCGACTCACTCGAGGTTCGGCCGGAACCGTTTGGCCCTGCCCGGTGCGTACTTCTTGGAGTCCTGATTCGGTAAATTGTGTGGTACCGCTTGGTGAGTTTGATACCGAGACAGAAACAGAATCAACCCCAGAAATTCCGAGGAGTTGTTGTGCCGTGTTTTCAAACGCATCTTCGGGCACAATCATCATGGTCGGGGTGCCTGAGCCGCCGGGGAAATGATCGGCGAGGGCAATCTGGCCATCGCGAGCATCAGAAGTGCCGAGTACCAGATCGCTCTGTGGCACGCCATCGGCTTTGAGCTGTGGCACAAAGAACGCGCCGAGCAAGAGCACAGCGGTGAAGCCAATCCAGATGGTGCGTGGCCGTTTTTGGATGAGATTGCCAATTTTTGCATAAAATCCGCTATGGCTCTGTTCCTCATCGGTGCGAGCTGGATTGAATTTTGGTGCTTTTGGACAGTAGGCAGATCGTCCGAAAGCAAAGAGCATTGCCGGCAAAAAGCTGAGCGCAGAGAGCATCGCAAAGGCGATACCGATGGCAGCTACCGGACCCAAGGATTTGTTGGAGCCAAGATCGCTGAGCAGGAGGCAGAGGAGCCCGGCAATAACGGTTCCGCCGGAAGCCACAATCGGTTCAACAGTGCCTTTTAGCGCGGCAATGGTGGACAGTTTTCGATCCTGATGCCTGATCAATTCTTCTTTGTAGCGGGCAGCGTAGAGCAGCGAATAATCGGTGGCCGCTCCAATCACCAGAATAAAGAGGATGCCCTGGGTCTGTCCGGTTAGCACCAGAATTTCGGCCTTGGCCAGCCACCACACGGTGAGCAGTGCCACACAGAGTGCAGAAATGCTGGTCAGAAGGACAATAATCGGTAGGAAAAACGAACGGTAGACGAAGAGCAAAATGATGAACACTGCTCCAAGTGCAACCAGCAACAGGATGCCGTCAATGCCGGCAAAGGATCCGACCAGATCAGCGGTAAGGCCTGCCGGCCCGGTCAGGTGAGAACTCCAAGCGCTGGGGATGCTCTCAGCGAGCATGGTGCGGATTTCTGTAACGGATTTGAGGAGGCCATTTTCGGAATCGATCGGAATGAAGGCCTGGGCGGCATATCCATCCTTGGATATTAAAAATGGTGAGCTCTGCTGAATCCAATCACTATCGGCTGCCTTTTCGCGGAAGGAGGTGTTCAGGGTACTGAGCTGTTCCGCGGTCATTTTTTCCGGGGCGACCACAATCGCGATGGCGGGAAGCCCCTCAGTTTGCGAGAAATCTCCGAGGCGTTTCAGCACCAGGGTGGCATCAGCGGTTTCGGGGAGGTAGGTGCTGCTATTGTTCGAGCTCACCTCAGAAACCTTGCCGAAATACGGTCCGCCAATCGCTGATCCACCGAGCCAGAGCAGGATGAGGAAGGCGGGGAGCATGATTCGAAGCAGACGGTTCGGTTTGGTGTTGCTTTGAGTTTGCATAATGTTGGCAGTTTTCCTTCGAGACAGATTATAATTAGCCTAGCGAGTAGTTAGCTAGGCAAGTAAGTTTTTTCAGTAAATATTCAGCAAAAAGTAGCTCAAGGATAGAATTCTCGGAGGTGAGCCGCAGGTGTCGAGCCCCTCTGTCTACGGTTTCGAATCCACTGACCCCCAGGGAATTTTGGCGGACCGCTCGCAGCTGAGCAAAACCGATCTTGGCGAAATCGAACAAATTATGTCTTCGATGGGTAGGCTTCGGGCGGTCGAACGCAAAGCTGCCGAGGCGAGTCAGCGCTATATGCGATTGAATGAAACGGATATGCGAGCCCTCCACTACCTGATTGTGGCTGAAAACCGCGGCGAAGTCGTGACCCCCAGCATCCTCGCCAGGCATCTCGGAATCACCAGCGCCTCGATTACCAAAATGCTTGATCGCCTCGAAGTTGCCGGACATATTTTTCGGGAAGAGCATCCGAGTGATCGCCGAGCATTCACCATCCATATCGTTGCTGAGACTCGGGCAGCAGCACTGGCAACCGTTGGTCGCTACCAGGCGAGCCGGCTCAGCGCTGCCGCAAAACTCAGCTCTGCGGAACGATTAGTGGTGAGCAACTTCTTGAGCCAGACCGCTGAAGATCTCGAAAAGGCGCTGCACTTTGTGGATTCAACAGGCGATGAGCACTTGCGAATCGCGCACTGAGCCAAGTGCAGCGGTGGCAAACACTGACGAGGTCCGGTAATCGGGCAAATAATTCGATAGACTGGAACCATGCTTTTAGCGATTGAACTCTTTTTCTTAGGTATGCTCGGCGTCGTTCTTGTCGGTGCCGGTGTTGTGAGCGTTACTGTGCTCTACCGTCTTTTCCAGGGTCAGCGCTAGGCCGCGAGGCTAGCCAATGTCCACCTATCGTTCTCCCTGGCTCGACCGAGATCGTGCTGTAGCCGCTGAGGCTCCCGACACCGGTGTCGCTGGACACTACGGTGAACCTATTCTTGAGCAGCGTTGGCTGCTCTCTGGCGGGGTCGTTGACCTCTCCCATCGCGCTGTGCTCTCCATCAGTGGTCCGGATCGCCTGACGTGGCTCGATAGCATTTCGAGTCAAAAACTGCTCGGGATGTTGCCCGGATCATCTGCAGAAACGCTCATTCTTGACCCGAACGGCCGAATCGAGCACAGCATCCGTCTGGTCGATGATGGTGAGAGTCTCTGGTTGATTCTTGACGGAGCCGAACGTGAAACCCTCCTGCCTTGGCTGCAGAAGATGAAGTTCCGCGCCCAGATTGAGATTGCCGATCGAAGTGAAGAGTTTGCCGTGATCGGAACGGTGCAGGCGCCAACATTTGCGCTGGCCGAAGCGAACGGTGTTCCTCTGCTTTGGCAAGACTCGTGGAATAGTGTTGCATCTGGTGGCTATAGCTATGCGGGTGAGAGTTCAGCTCGGAACGATTGGTCTTGGTATGAGGGCTTGGTTTCTCGCGACGATTTCTCGGCCTTGCCGGAACGCCACTCCTTGCGCTTAGCAGGAGTGCTGGCGGCCGAAGCGCTGCGGGTTGAGGCTTGGCGTCCACGCTTTGTGACCGAGGGCGATGAGCGGGTTATTCCGCACGAACTCGACCTCTTGCGCACCGCCGTCCACCTCAATAAGGGATGCTATCGCGGTCAAGAAACCGTGGCGAAGGTGCACAATCTCGGGCATCCACCCCGTCGCCTCACCCTGTTGCACCTCGACGGTTCAAGCTCAAGCTTGCCCAGAGCGGGAGCGGAAATATTTGCGGTAGAAGATGGGCCGGCGATTGGCACCATCACCACGGCAGCCTGGCACCATGAACTTGGGCCGGTGGCGCTGGCCCTGATCAAACGCAAAACAGATCCTGAACTGACCCTTCTGGTTGCCACAGATGACGCCCGTATTAGTGCCAACCAAGAGATTATTGTCTCGCCGGATGCTGGTGCGACGGCAGATATCCAATTGAAGAAGCGGAAATTTCTCTAAACCTCTTGACGATGCCGGTGGTGGGTTAGGCTAGTTTTATGACTGAAACTGCCAACCTGATTTTGATTCGTCACGGACAAAGTGACTGGAACCAGAAAAACCTTTTCACCGGATGGGTCGATGTCGACCTCACCGAACAGGGCCGTGCCGAGGCAAAACGTGCCGGTGAGCTGCTCGTCGAGCACAAGCTTCAGCCACGCATCCTCTTTACTTCACGCCTCACTCGCGCAATCGATACCGCCAATATTGCCCTCGACGCGGCAGAGTTGTCTTGGATTGATGTTGAGCGCAGCTGGCGCCTCAACGAGCGTCACTATGGTGCTTTGCAGGGTCTGAATAAGGCGGAAGTTTTGGAACAGTACGGCGAAGAGCAGTTCATGACCTGGCGCCGCAGCTTCGACACCCCGCCACCGGTTCTTGACGATAATTCTGAATTTTCACAAGCGCACGATCCACGCTATGACGATCTTGATGATGACACCAAGCCGCGCACCGAAGCGCTCAAGCAGGTTATTGATCGCATGCTGCCCTATTGGGAGGGCATGATCCTGCCAGAAATTCTTGAGGGTGAAAAGACGGTGCTCGTGGTGGCCCACGGCAACTCTCTCCGCGCCTTGGTGAAGCATCTCGAAGGCATTTCGGATGCTGATATTACCGACCTCAATATTCCGA
The DNA here is from genome assembly GCA_049647625.1 of Microbacteriaceae bacterium. Taxonomy (GTDB): domain Bacteria; phylum Actinomycetota; class Actinomycetes; order Actinomycetales; family Microbacteriaceae; genus JBARYA01. Next base: position 852 of record JBARYA010000039.1, on the reverse strand, counting down.
CCGGCATCCCGCTGGTGTACCGGATTAATGACCAGGGCCAAGCGACTGCTAAGGGTGTCTACCTCGATCCGGATGCTGCTGCAGCAGGTGCTGCCGCTGTCGCTTCCCAGGGTAAGCACTAGGGCGGTTCCGCCACCTGTCTGGCTTGCTCCGCTGCCTCACTCGCTTACTCTGCTAGGAGCCTGCTGAAACGGTGGCCAGCTCCGACCAGACGGTGGTGCACCGCTTGGAGAGCATTCCGCGTTTCATATTCCAGGCCGGTGGATTTTTGAAGCCACCAAGGCCGATACCGATGCTTCCGGCACCGGTTTTTTCCTGAATCCTGTCGAGGGTTTCGCCAAGATTTCGGTTCTCGTAGAGCGGCTGAAAGAGCGGCAAATAGGCGTGCGATTCTTTGGGCGTTAACTCGTGCATCACGACTCCTGCCCTGGCGTAACGGGTGCCGCTAATGAGGATGGGAAGAAGTTCCATGCTTGCCTTCGCGATGGTGATGGGCTCATCGCTCGGGTATTCGAGGCTCACGGTGATGCTCGGATGGTGGCGTTGATCCTGGTTGAAGTGCGAGGTGCTGGCCCAGGCGGTGACGGCCTGCGCTACTGAACCCTGTTTTCTCAGGCGAGTGCTCACCTTCTGAGCGTAGATGCTGAGCACCTGCTGCATCTCATGAGCGGTGGTAACCGGGTCAGAGAATGAGCGCGAAAAGATGAGCTGATCTTTTTGTGCTGGGGGAGCCTCAAAGGGGATGCAGGGGATACCCCGGAGTTCGAATATGGTGCGTTGGAGTACCACACTAAATTTCTTGCGCAAACGGATATCATCGGCATCACGCAAATCTTTTGCACTGTGGATGCC
>JBARYA010000038.1:0-15015 GCA_049647625.1 Microbacteriaceae bacterium | reverse complement strand
GCAGTACCCTTCTCATGATTGCTCTGTCCCCTTGGACGAACTATAAAGTCTCAACACCGACTGTTCGAGATCCGGTTCTTCAACGGCCAGTTCGGCGAGGTTCCACGCTGATAAGGCCCGAATAATGGGGTTGAGGTCTCCATCAATATCGGCTCGAATCCGATAGCTTTCTGCACTGCTGCTATCCGTTCCGTGGTCGGGAATCAGGCCCTGGGCACTTGCTTCGATTGTCAGATTGCTCAGTTGCGGAATCGCGTTAAGCTTCGCGTCGAGCTCTGCTCTGTCGGTTCCGGTAATCAGACAGCGGATATTACGGATGCTACCCAAACGAATATCCTCGGTGGCACGGTCAGCCACCAACTCGCCCGCCCTGAGCACGCCGACCCGATCGGCAATTTCTTGAAGCTCGCTGAGGACATGTGAGCTGAGCAGTATTGTCTGCCCGCGCCCCTTGGCTTCCGCCACCATCGCTAGAAACTCTCGTTGAATGAGTGGATCAAGTCCGCTGCTTGGTTCATCGAGAATCAACAGCTCCGGTTCGTGCATGAATGCCTGGATGAGGGCAAGTTTTTGCTTATTGCCTTTGGAGAGTTTCTGGACGTTTACATCGAGATTAGCGTCGAGGCGTTCAGCCAGGAGATTAATCATGTCATGATCCATGGGGCCACTGAGGCGTGCCAAATATTCTAACCAGGACCGACCGGTGGTGCGCCCAGCGATACGAAACTCACCGGGGATATAGCCGATTCGCTGGCGTAGCCTGGGCCCGGCAATCCGTGGATTTTCACCGAATACTCTGACCGTACCCGCACTCGGACGCAGGATGTCGAGTAGGAGTTTGAGTGTGGTCGTTTTTCCCGCACCGTTTGGGCCAATCAGGCCGTAGACGATGCCTTGAGGGATGTGTAAATCTAAGCCGCTGAGAGCTACAGTATGGCCGTAATGCTTTTTCAGCTCTTCTGTTTCAACAACGCTTGTCATCAGATTCTGCTCCTTGGGTTCATGCTATACCCGTCAGAGCAGATCGGCTACAATTCTTTGTTGTTGAGATACATGTATCGAATATAGGGGCTGAGGCCGGCGCTTTTCACCGTGTTTTGGAGCACGCTTTTCACCTGGTCGAAGGAGCTGGAATCGTCATAGTACTGTTCGGCGAGCCATACCTGCACCCCTTCGGTGCGGAAGGTAATGGCCTTGACCTTGCCGGTGGCTTGTAGAGCATCACTCAGTACTTTTACCCGAGGAAGGTTCGCAGATTCCAACAAAACACCGGCATCACGGCCGAGCAGAATCTTCAGATTTGCCGGAGCATTGACCGTGTAGGAGAGATTTTGGGGATTGTAGCCATTGGCTTCTGCCAGTTTGGCCACGGCGATAACATCGTCCACGCTCAGCACTTGGAGGTACAGCACATTGTTCTTGATAGCGAGTTCAGTGCCAAAACCCTTGGTACTGAGTAGCTCAGCAAAGTCAATGGTTTCGGCTGAAGGCTGGTTTCCTTCGCTATTGAGCTGTCCGCTGAGGATATCGGCACCGGCATATTTTTGATAGTTCAGGGCCAAGAAATTGCTGATTTCGTGTACCGTGCTCTTTTCATCCGGGGAAAGCTGGAGGAAGAGTTTGCCGTTATAGCTGGCTTTGCTCAGTCCAAATTCTTCGGCCAAAATCGCGATCATGTTCGCGGCCTGTTGCGCCTCGGTGGCTGTTTGATCAGAGATCTCAAGGCTGATTTTCTTGGAGAACATTTCTAGGGTGAATTTTTGACTGGAGTTGGCTTGGCTTGCCATGATGTCGCTGGCAAAAGTGGCGAGCTCGTTCATTGAGGCAATCCGGGTTTGGGCGTCCATCCGAATAGAAATTTTCACACTCGGTTCGTCATAGCCCCGGATGTTCCAGTTCGCATTATCAAACTCGCCCTCGTATGTGCTCAGTACCGGCAGCGCTTCGGTGAAGCCCAGTGCATAGTCGGGGAGGCAGCTTCCGCCACCACTGATTTGCAGGTCTACATCGTTACCCAGTGGAACGTAGTAGCGCAGATTGACCGAGGCATTGACCGGGGTGTTGCAGGCCAGGGTGTTAAAGGCATTCATGGTTGCCGCTGTGATAGCACCCGCTTTGAAGGTGACATCTGGGGAGGAGTGGACCGCACCGGGAAGGGGCGTGGATACTCCGAAATCGATGGTAGCCACACTCGGGTCGGCACGAAGCACATCAACAAATTCGTTAAGGCTTTCACGGCTCTGCATGGCACAACCACTCGCACTCAGCACGGAGAGGACGAGCGCGGAAGCGATCAGGCGAGACGGGTAATGGGGGCGACGATTGCGGATTTTTGCCATGGGTTCAGTCTAGGGGAGTTCTGAAACTTTGCTTGAGTATCAAAGCGGTTAGGCTTGATATGGCCTTCGGGCGATATCGATTGAGCTGCAAAGGAAAACAAGTGTCAGAAGCTTCGGTACAGAAAATGCGAGTGAGTGGAATATTGCTCAGTGTTTTGGTGCTCATTGTTGGTGCACTTTTGGGCCTGTGGATGGCGGCCGGCCGAGCACTCTTTGGGGCAGGTGGCGATCTGGTACCCATACTGATGTACAGCATGCTGCCGGCATTTGTCGTCGTACAATTTGTGATTGCGGTTTTTCTCTTGAAAACAGTGCTGGCGGGTTACCGCATCCACGCCCGGACAATTGTATTTATTTTCTTGTCCTGGATGGCGGCCCTCGGATTCGGTTTTATGGTTCCCGACTCGGTACAGGGTGAGCTGGTTTCGGCGTTCTCGAAGCTGGTCGATCCGAATGGTCTGGATGGGACCGCGATTGAGTTTGCCATCGGCTTCAGCAATCCGCTCGGGATATTATCGATCGGCCTCAGCGTGGTCGCCGCGGTACTGGCCTGGGTGGATTCACGCGGGCGGAGATTACCCAGCAGGAACCCCTACGAAAACCTGAGCTAGTTGCTCAGCTGCTTCGGTTCGCTTTCTTTTTCGAACTAGTTTTTCGCGTCGAACCGTGAAATCAAATCCTGGTGTAACCCCGGGGTGCTGGCAATAACATCACTCTGATTCTGACCTTTGTCGCCGTGGATGCCGCTGAAATATCCTCCAGCTTCTTCAACAATCGGAATCAGCGCTGCAATATCGTAGGGCTGCAGATCAAACTCGATGACCGCGTCGGCAACGCCCTCAGCGACCAGGCAGAACGACCAGAGATCGCTGCCGCCGACGGTACGCCAGGCTTCGCTATTGAGCTGGAGTGCTTCTGCGGAGTATCCGGCATCAATCCAACCGTTCATTCGGGGGAAGCTGATCGCAGCATCCGCAATATTGTGCACCCCAGAAACCTGTGAACGCTTCGGGGCAGCATTTGGGCTGAGCAGCGCGTTTGTTGACCAGGAGCCCAGCCCTTTGGCTGCCCAAAATCGGCGACCAAGGGCTGGTAGGCTGGCGACCCCGAGTACCGGGTAGCCATCAACGGCGAGGGCGATCAGCGTGCCCCAGATTGGATTTCCGCGCAAGAAATTTGCGGTGCCATCAATCGGGTCAATAATCCATTGCCGATTGTTTTGGCTCTCGACCGCTTCGAACTCTTCACCAAAGATGGCATCCTCTGGACGGTGTTCGGCCAAGAGCGAGCGGATGGCCTGCTCGGTGGCCCGATCAGCGTCGGTGACGGGGCTTCGATCAGGTTTGGTCATCACCTCAAGATCAAGCGCCTGAAAGCGGCTGAGGCTCGTCTCGGCGGCCGCATCGGCAAGCTGTAGGGCGAGCTCAAGATCACGCTGCAGGGACGAGGTCGATACAGAAGGTGAGGAAGTCATACTTCCTATGTTAGTCCGGCTTCGCCCCGAGGTTTTCGAGGATCGTGACAAAGGAATCAATGCGGTGTTGGCCAGAAACTCCCAGCTCGCCGGCCTTGATTCGCTCAATGATTTCCCAATCGTGGGCCTCGGCGAGTGGAACTTCACCCTCGGGAGTGGGGGAGTCGATTGCATGGCTTGCAAAGGTCTTGATGACGTTAGCCGGATCAATGTGCCCGAGTCCAAAAGAACGCACTCCGGGGGTGTCAATAATCCAGCCATTCTTGTCTGGCAATTGCAGGGCATAGGACGAGGAGGAGGTGTGCCTGCCCCGACCGGTCACCTGATTCACCACGCCGGTCGCGCGATCTGTGCCGGGAACGAGCGCATTCACCAGGGTCGATTTGCCAACGCCGGAATGTCCCACGGCGACCGTGATCTTGCCTTCGAGGAGCGCTAAGAGCTCGGCCAGTGGCGGCTCATCCTTGGTTCCAGTAACAATCTGTAGATCCAAGCAATCGAATTCGGCAATGAGCGGAGCCGGGTCGGCGAGGTCAGTTTTGGTGATGTACAAGATCGGTTGAATCTTGGCATCAAAAGCCCCAACCAAGTAACGGTCAATGAGCCGTGGCCTCGGGGTGGGGTTCTCTGCGGCCACCACAATGAGCAATTGCTCGGCATTGGCCACAACAATGCGCTCAACCTGATCGGTATCATCGGCGCTTCGGCGCAAGAGTGTGCTTCGTTCGTGGATGTTCACCACCCGAGAGAGGGTTCCATCAGCGCCGCTGAAGTCGCCAACCAGGTCAACCTGGTCTCCCACAACCAGACTCTGCTTTCGCAGTGCACTGGAGCGGGTGGCTGTGATTTGTCGGCCGCTGAACTCAGATTGCGCGGTGCTGCCGGCCCCGAGAACCACCTGATATCTGCCGCGATCGACGGTGATGACCATACCGCTCAGAGCATCGGGGTATTTGGGGCGCTGCTTGCTTCGTGGTCTATTCGAACGGGTGCCGGCACGATCGTAGATGACCCCATCGTACTTGTCGAATGGGTCATCGTCATCGAAGTCTGCTGGTGGAACCCAGCTCATTGACCTGCCAATTTTTGCCAGAGCTGCGGGAACTCAGGCAATGTTTTTGCGGTTGTGGCGATATTCTCAACGGAGAGACCATCCACAGCCAAGCCAATGAGCGCGCCGGTTGTTGCCATCCGGTGGTCGTGATAGCTGTGCCAAACCCCACCGTGCAGTGGTTGGGGAACAATACTCAGGCCGTCTTCTTCAACGGTGACCTGGCCGCCCAGGGCATTGATTTCTGCTGCCAAGGCTGCCAATCGATCGGTTTCGTGACCACGCAGATGCCCAATGCCGGTCAAGCGGCTTGGGCTGGTGGCAAAGGCACACAAACCAGCGATGGTGGGGGAGAGCTCTCCGGCCTCAGAAAGATCAAGATCAAGACCCGGGAAGCTCGCACCACCGAGCACACCAAGGCCGCCATCAATGGTCAAGGAGTCGCCATTCCGGCTGAAGCTCGCACCAAAGAGGGCGAGCAGGGTTTCGAGCTGCGCTCCCACCTGGGTTGTCGATGTCGGCCAATCCTGGATGGTCACCGTACCGCCACGAAGCAGGGCAGAGGCGAGGAATGGAGCAGCATTGGAAAGGTCGGGCTCAATGGTGAGATTGCGTCCACGAATGGTTCCAGCCGGGACCCGCCACACACCGTTACCCAGGCTCTCAACCTCAATACCGCGGTCTCTGAGAGTCTGAATAGTCATCTCAATATGCGGCAGGCTCGGGACGCGCTCGCCGCTATGGCGAATGGTCAGGCCTTTCTTGAACCGCGCTCCAACCAGCATCAGTCCCGAAACGAATTGGCTGGATGCTGAAGCGTCGATGGTGATTTCGCCGCCGTGGACCGCACCACTGCCTAGCACATCAAAGGGTAAGAAGTCAGCGTCCTCTGGATCAAGCACAATGTTGAGTGCCCGCAAGCCATCGGTAATGCCCTTCATTGGGCGGCCAAGTGCACCCTCATCACCGGTGAAAGTGACCCGAGCATTAGCCAATGCGGCCATTGGTGGAAGGAATCGCATCACGGTTCCGGCCAGGCCGCAATCGATTGTGACATCGTCTTGGCTGAACTGTTCCGGTGGCAAGATAACAATATCCGGGCCGTATTCGCCGGTAGCCGGTAGACGAAGTACGCCAACCCCCAATTGCTCAAGGGCCTCAGCCATCAGCACAGTGTCGCGCGAGATGAGTGGGCGTCGCAGGATGCTCGGCTCGGAGGCGAGGGCTGCCAAAACGAATTCACGATTGGTGAGAGATTTCGATCCGGGGAGGGAAAGGGTCACATCTGCAGTGCTTTGCACCCGTGGCGCTGGCCAAGGATCTTGGAGCGGAACTTCTGGAAGCTGCTCAAGTTCAGGCAGCGGAAGGAGTTTCGGAAATTCATGCAAATCAGACAGTTTTTTGATCCCTTCGGAATAATTCGAGCCGGGTCGCGGTTCTCTACTGTTAAGGATACCCAAGGAACCCTTGAGAGTGTGCGATACAGAAGGAGAAGAGTGACGCTACTGCTTGCAGCTGGTGAACGACTAAGCTCGGAATTGATGAATGATCGAGAAAATACACAGGACCGTTCGAGCTCGGCTGATGTTGATTCGCTTGAGTTCGAAGAACTTGAGGCGGGTATTGAAGAAGACGCAGATTCTGCTCTTCTTCAGAGTGCTGACACCTCCTTTGAGGCTCAGGCGATGCCCTACCTCGATCAGCTCTACCGCACTGCCCTCGGATATGTAAAGAATCCCAGCGATGCTGAAGACCTGGTTCAGGAGACCTTCTTGAAGGCCCATCGAGCCTATGCTTCTTTTGAACAGGGTACGAATATTCGTGCCTGGTTGCACCGTATTCTCTTCAACAGTTTTGTAAATCTCTATCGCAAGAAGCAGCGGCAGCCGTATCAGAATTCTCTGGACGAGGTCGAAGACTGGCAAATGGGCGGAGCTGAGTCAATGACCAGCACTGCCAGTAAATCTGCCGAGGCTGAGGCCATTGATAACCTCCCTGATACCGATGTCAAGACGGCATTGCAGAATCTCCCTGAAGATTTTCGCTTTGCGGTTTACCTTGTGGATGTTGAAGGGTTCAGCTATCAAGAGACGGCAGAGATCATGAAGACGCCGCAGGGAACCGTCATGAGTCGCCTGCATCGGGGTCGTAAAATGCTCCGGGAATCTTTGAAAGACTATGCGATTGAACGTGGAATTATTCGGGCAGGGGGTGAAAACTAAATGACCGCAAATTGTGAAAAAGCCAAGCAAGAGCTTGAAGAGTATCTGCATAATGAGCTGTGCAAAGAGGATTCTGCCGATATCCGTGAGCATATTGAAAACTGCCCGGACTGTGCAGCAGACCTCAGAATCGGACAGGTTCTCAGTGAAACCGTACAACGAGCACATCAGGATTGCGCCCCTGAGCAGCTTCGTGAAGATTTGATGCGCCGCTTGCGTGCCATGACCGATGCGCACGAGGCCAAAGCCTAGACACCTGCGCAAGCGCTTAGTTACTGAGCCGCTCAGCAGCTGATGAAATGCACGAAGGGCCCTGGAATAATCCGGGGCCCTTCGCTTTTGACTTCCAGCTGTCTCTTAACTGAAAACTCTTTGTACCAAATCGGCCTGCTCAATCGCGTGACGCTTGATTGAACCCGCAGCCGGTGAGGCTGAGGCTGGGCGTGAAACGGCACGAATCTTGAATGATGGCAGATGCTTGGAGAACTGCTGATCGAGATAGTACCAAGCACCCTGGTTTTCTGGCTCTTCCTGCACCCAAACGATTTCGGCGTTTGGATACTGCGCCAGGATGGCATTGAGCTCGGTGACCGGCATCGGGTAGAACTGTTCGAGGCTCACCAAAGCGATCTCTTCATTCTTCTGACGCTTATCCCGCTCACTCAGCAGTTCGTAGTGGAACTTGCCTGAGTGGAGGAGCACCTGCTTGACTGCTGCCTTGTTCTGGATGGTGGCATCATCGAGCACCGGCTGGAAACTGGTGCCTGGAGCAAAGTCAGCCAGCTGACTGACCGCTCCACGGGTGCGCAGCATTGACTTCGGAGTGAAGACCACCAGTGGCTTCCGTGGACGGGCATAGGCCTGGCGACGGAGCAGGTGGAAATGGCTTGCCGGAGTCGATGGCTGGGCAATGGTCATATTGTCTTCGGCAGCCAGCTGCAAGAAGCGTTCAATACGAGCTGAGGAGTGGTCAGGGCCCTGTCCCTCATAGCCGTGTGGCAGCAGGAGGGTAACGCTTGAGCGCTGGCCCCACTTCTGCTCGGCTGAGGAGATGAACTCGTCAATAACGGTCTGTGCACCGTTGACGAAGTCACCAAACTGGGCTTCCCAAAGAACCAGAGCATCGGAGCGCTCAACCGAGTAACCATACTCGTAGGCCAGAGCCGCATATTCGCTGAGCAATGAATCGTAGACCCAGAAACGAGCCTGCTTTTCACTGAGGTTCACCAGTGGCAACCATTCTTGGCCGTTCACCCGATCGTGCAGGACGGCGTGACGCTGTACGAAGGTACCCCGGCGGCTATCCTGACCGGCAAGACGAACCGGGGTTCCCTCGAGCAGCAGAGAACCGAAGGCGAGCAATTCACCGAAAGCCCAGTCGATATCGCCAGCACGGCTCATTTCGACGCGCTTCTTCAAGAGTGCATCGAGCTTCGGATGCACGGTGAAGCCAGCCGGACGGTTGTCGTGGGAGTCTCCAATGATCTGCATGACCTGATCGCTAATACCGGTCTGCTGAACCTGAACTACGCCATCATCCTGTTGCGCTTCTGGGCGCTCAAGGTCTGACATGGCGCCATCATCGCTGGTGATAACCGGAATCGATGCCGATTGTGCAGCGTGGGTCTCGGCGAAGGCCTTCTCCAGGCGATCCTGGAAGTCGTCCTGTGCGAATTGGTACTCTTCCTGGGTGATATCACCGCGGCCGATGAGGGCCTCAGAGTAGAGCTTCCGAACACTGCGCTTGGCCTCAACCAGGTTGTACATGAGCGGCTGGGTCATCGAAGGGTCATCGCCCTCATTGTGACCGCGACGGCGGTAGCAGATGAGGTCAATCACAACATCCTTGTAGAACTTCTGACGGAACTCGAAGGCGAGCTGTGAAACACGCATTACCGCTTCTGGATCGTCACCGTTCACATGGAAAATTGGCGCCTGTACGGTCTTGGCGACATCGCTCGAATAGGTTGAGGTGCGTGAATCGTGTGGCAGGGTGGTGAATCCAACCTGGTTATTGATAATCACGTGCAGGGTGCCACCGGTGCGGTATCCGCGAAGCTGTGACATTTGCAGGGTCTCAACGACAACACCCTGGCCAGCCATTGAGGCATCACCGTGGATCAGGATTGGCAGCGAGGTGAAGGTGCCAATCGGGAAGCGGTCCTGCTTCGCGCGAACGATACCCTCAAGAACGCCGTTGACAGCCTCCAAGTGGGATGGGTTTGCAGCCAGGTAGACCGGAATCTGCTTGCCATCAATATTGGTGAAGGTGCCTTCGGTGCCGAGGTGATACTTGACGTCGCCGGAGCCCTGAACCTGACGTGGGTCCTGAGTTCCCTCAAACTCGCGGAAGATTTGACCATAGGTCTTGCCCGCAATATTGGTGAGAACATTGAGACGGCCGCGGTGTGCCATACCAATGGCCACACATTCGAGTTCTACATCAGCTGCAGAGTCAATCACCGCATCGAGCAGTGAAATTGTTGATTCGCCACCCTCAAGGCTGAAGCGCTTCTGGCCGACATACTTGGTCTGCAAGAAGGTTTCAAAAGCTTCGGCTTCGTTCAGCTTGCCAAGAATACGCAGCTGCTCTTCTTTGCTTGGCTTCTGATATGGATGCTCAAGCTTGTTTTGCAACCATTCACGCTGAACCGGGTCCTGAATGTGCATATATTCGATACCAACGGTGCGGCAGTAGGTGTCACGCAACACGCCAAGAATGTCGCGGAGCTTTGACTCTGCCTTGCCACCGAAACCACCGGTAACGAACTCGCGGTCGAGATCCCAGAAGGTCAGACCGTGTGACTCGATTTCGAGGTCAGGGTGGGTGCGCTGCACATAGGTGAGCGGATCAATATCGGCCATCAGATGGCCGCGAACGCGGTAGGCGTTGATCAGTTCTTGTACGCGAGCAGTTTTGTTGATCTCATCGAGTGGGTCGACATTGATATCGGTGCTCCACTGGATTGGCTTGTATGGGATGCGCAGATCGGCAAAAATACCCTCATAGAAGCCGTTCTGGCCAATGAGTTTTTCGTGCAGCATCTTCAAGAACTCGCCGCTACCGGCACCCTGAATAACGCGATGGTCATAGGTGGAGGTGAGGGTGATGGTCTTGCCAATACCCATTTCGGTCAGCACACTGGTTGCTGAACCCTGGAACTGGGCAGGATATTCGAGCGCACCGGCGGCAATAATGCAGCCCTGTCCAGCCATGAGGCGAGGAACTGAGTGCACGGTGCCAATGCCACCCGGATTGGTGAGCGAAACGGTTGTTCCGGCGTAATCATCCATGGTGAGCTTATTGTCACGGGCACGAACGATGAGCTCATCGTAGGCAGCCAAGAACTCAGCGAAGTTCATGGTGTCAACCTTTTTGATTGACGGAACAACGAGGCTACGGCTACCATCCGGACGCTGCTGATCAACCGCAATACCGAGGTTGATGTGAGCAGGCTGCACAACGCTTGCCTTGCCGTCGACTACTTCGTAGTAGACGTTTTGGCTTGGGAATTCTTTGAGTGATTGGATCATGGCCCAGCCGAGCAGGTGGGTGAAGGAAATCTTGCCACCGCGGGTGCGCTTGAGATGGTTGTTGATCACAATACGGTTATCGATCATGAGCTTTGCCGGAACGGTGCGCACACTGGTTGCGGTCGGAACGGTGAGGCTTTGATCCATATTGCTGGCAACAGCCTTGGCCATCCCCTTGAGAGTGGTCACCTGATCTACCGGATCGGAAGTCTCTGCCACGGCAGCGCTGCCAACACTCGGTGCCTGCGCCGGCAATGGCTGCTCGCGTGGCTTCGTTGAGGTAGTTTTTGCAACGGGAACAGTGTTCGTGCTCACCGGGGCTGTTACTGGAGGAACGCTTGGGGATGCTGAAACTGAGCCGCCATTGCTCAAATATTCTTCAAGGACTGGCCACCAGGCCTTATCAACGGAAGATTTGTCTTGCTGGTACTTGCCGAGTAACGCTTCGATAAGCCACTCATTCGCGCCCAAATCTTCCGGATTTACCGTTGAGCCTTCTCCTGATGTCAGAGCTGACACAGTCAACCGCCTACTTTCTGGTTTTCTTAGGTTTTGTGAAGTCGAGTTGTCTGCGAGTATTCTCGTCATTTGGGCAAAATTGCACACAAAAACGTCAAGAACACTCCTGACCTTCTATCTTACTGAGATATCAGCACGGGCATCTGCAGATTCCATGTATCAGCAGAACTCGCAGCTGGCTTTCTGCAGAATATGCATGATTTGCGGGCAGAGAATGATTTCTTCTAAGGAATCAGCAGCCCAGGATCGGATTCTGTCGGCTGGATTCATGAAGGGATATACAGCAGCGACTCGGAATTTTGCCCTATACTTACAAGAATAATGGATGACCCCCCGAGTTGTAGCTACAGCCCTATCTCCTATCAACCCACCCGGAGCCGCTCATGTACGAGTGGCTAATGCTTGGTGTAGGTTTTCTCCTCACCATCGGTACCGGATTTTTTGTTGCCTCCGAGTTTGCTCTGGTCAATCTTGACCGTGCCGATCTTGAAGCACGTCGTGAGCGGGGAGAGACTCGCCTGAAGCTCACCATCGAGGCCCTCAAAATTACCTCGACGCACCTTTCGAGTGCGCAATTGGGGATCACGCTCACCACTCTGCTCACCGGTTACACCATGGAACCGGCAATGACCAAGATGCTCACACCGGTTTTTGCCTCCTGGGGAGTGCCGGAAGTAGCCGTCTCCGGGGTGGCTGTTGTGGTCTCGGTATCCCTGGCAACGATTATTTCGATGATCCTGGGTGAGTTGGTCCCGAAGAACTTTGCGCTCGCATTACCGAGGCAGACGGCAAAATTCGTTATTGGCTTTCAAACCGGATTTACCGCCATCTTTCGCATTGCGGTTGTGGGGCTCAATGATTCGGCCAACGCACTCATCCGGATGATGGGTATCGAACCCAAAGAAGAACTCACCGGTGCGCGCAGTGCGGAGGAGCTCTCCTCGCTGCTGCGTCGTTCGGTGGTCGCAGGAAGCCTCGATAAAGATACTGCCGGTTTGTTGAACCGCACACTCACCTTTGCGGAGCATACTGCCGCCGATGTGATGACCCCGAGATTCCGCCTGGCGACACTCGAAAAATCTGACACCGCACTGGATGTTTTGGAGCTGACCCGCAAAACCGGTTATAGTCGCTTCCCGGTGATTGACGAGAGCCCAGACAAAATTGTCGGAGTTGTGCATGTCAAGCAGGCGCTCGCTGTTCCTCGAGAGCGTCGGGCCGAGGTTCCGCTTGCTGCCCTGATGAGAGAACCACTCGAGGTTCCCGAGACCATGAAACTCGACACCCTGCTGGGTGAATTGCGCAAACACAGCTTCCAATTGGCCATTGTGCTTGATGAATATGGCGGCACTGCGGGGCTGGCAACACTCGAAGACCTGGTCGAAGAGATTGTGGGCGATCTGCTCGATGAGCATGATCGAGTCAGCGCAAAAATCGTGCACCAGGCCGATACGGTGCTCTTCCCGGGCATTTTGCGACCGGATGAGCTGCACAGCCTTGCCGGTATTGAGGTGCCGGAAGACGGGGCCTATGAGACCGTTGCCGGTTTTATTCTTGATCAGTTGGGCACTATCCCAGAGGTTGGCGTCAGCGTAGCACTGGAATCAGGAACTCTCCGAGTTGAACGGATGGACGGTCGACGCATTGACCGTATCCGTTATATTCCGCAGAATGATGATGAGGTGGACCATGGCTGATTGGGCCGGACTCGCCTGGCTGGTGGTATTGCTCGCCGGTAATGCATTCTTCGTTGGTGCGGAATTTGCCGTCATCTCTGCGAAGCGTTCCTCCATTGAACCGCTTGCGCAGAAGGGCAAACGAAGCGCCAAAACGGCACTCTGGGCGATGGAGCACGCTACCCTGATGCTGGCAACCTGCCAATTGGGTATCACCGTGTGTTCGCTGCTTATTCTGAACGTTTCAGAGCCTGCTCTGCACCATCTCTTGGGATACCCCTTTGGCTGGTTCGGGATCCCTCTGGAGTGGGCTGACCCATTCACCTTTGTTTTGGCCCTGCTGATTGTGACCTATTTGCACGTGGTCTTTGGCGAGATGGTGCCGAAAAATATTTCCTTCTCGATGCCGGATAAAGCAGTGCTCTTGCTGGCACCGCCACTGGTCTGGGTTTCAAAAATATTCCGCCCGCTTATCTTTGTGCTGAACGGAATAGCGAATGGGGTGCTCAGGCTCTTTGGTGTCGAGCCGAAAAATGAGGCAGCAAGTGCCTTTACCCTCGACGAAGTGGCGACCATCGTTTCTCAATCCACCAGAGAAGGCGTGTTGCACGATACAACGGGAGCGCTCTCAGCCACTTTCGAATTTACCGAAAAAAAGGTCATCGATGTAGCGATTCCGAAGACGAAAATCATTCGTCTCGAGGAGCCGGTGAGCGCGGAAATGGTGGAGCAGGCGGTCGCGGATCACGGATTTTCGCGGTACGTCATTTCTGATACCACCAATGAGTCGATTGGCTATTTGCATCTGAAAGATGTGATTGATCTCACCGGTGAGGCATTCTCTCGCCCGGTACCGGCACGCCGAATTCGTCAGCTAATTTTGGTTGATACCCAGATGGATCTCGAGGAAGCACTTTCCCGGATGCGCGCCTCGGGTGCGCATATCGCCAAGGTTCTCGACGAGAATGGCCAGAGCTTTGGCGCGCTCTTCTTGGAGGATATCATCGAGGAACTGGTTGGTGAGGTTCGTGATGCGACCCGTCGCAACCGTGAGGAACTCGACTAGGCGGTGCCGTTTGCCTGGAGAAATGCTGCGTGGTGAACTACTGCGTTTCGGGGCAGATTAGTTCTCGGGCAAAATAATGCCGTCGAGAATGGCCTGCTTGCGAAGACTCACCTTGGTGCCAATATCAATACCGGCATTGCGGTATTTTTCTCTGAGGCGCTTGAGGTAGCTTTTGGTGGTCTCCTCGGTAATATTCAGCTCAAAGGCAATATTTTTGATCGGCTTGCCATTGGCGTACATCGCCATCACTTTGCGCTCTTGTTCGGCCAGACGAGGGGTGATACCGGTTTCACTCAGACTGTTTTGGAGCTCTGAGGAAATATACGATTGGCCCCGCATTGCCCCACGAATCGCGGCGACCATATCGGCCGCGTCCTCACTTTTCACGAGATAGCCTAAGGCCCCGGCCTGCAGACCCTCTCGTACCAGCGTGGGGTTGGAGTAGGCGCTCATCAGTACCGTCTTCACCTTTGCTGTGTTCAACATAGAAATTTTGAGGGTGATGGGAATCTGATCTTTGAGGTCAAGATCGAGCAGCACAATATCCACAGGAAAGTTTGGATGGGTCAGCAATTCTGGCCAGCTGGTCGCAATAATCGCCAACTCAATATCGTCGGCCGCATCCCGAATCCAGGCGCTCAGCCCGGAGAGCAGAAGCTTGTGGTCATCGACTAGCGCGAGACGTATCATCGCTGTGTCTTTCAAGGTGTGAATCCCCTCCTCCGGTGCTGTGATATTCAAGAAGTACCCGTGTTGTTTTTTTGTTGACTTGGGTGTGGTAGCTGCCCAGTTTATCCAATTCAAGCCAGATGGTCGGGTTGAATTGCCGGGAGTGTAGCGGTATCTGCAGAAGAATTTGGAATGCTTCCTCGGTTTTTGGGCTGAGGAAGTATTCTTCTGTTTCCGCGGATACCGGTTCCTCCAGCTGTGTTCCGAGGGTACGAAGGACATCAACATCAGCGTGAATCTTGAGCGATGTTTTCATCGCACCGTTATTGTGCACCAATTGCCAAATAACACTGAAAAGACTCTGACGTTCGACTATGCGTAAGATACCGAGGAGTTGTTTCGGATCATCAATATGAACCCAGTCTCTGAGCTCCTCACTATCGTTGAGGGCCTTGTCGATCCAGG
>JBARYA010000037.1:0-9784 GCA_049647625.1 Microbacteriaceae bacterium | reverse complement strand
GATCTACACTAGTTGGATCGAGACCGAGTTCTTGAACAATATCGAGCCCTGGTCTGGCGAATCTGAGGAACACCCCGTTCAGGCAATGCAAGAGGTTGTTGTTGAGGCTGATGGTAAGCGTGTGCAGGTAACCCTGCCAACCCGGATGCTCACCGGGCAGACGGCCCCGCCGCCAAAGCGCAAGCTTTCTGCGGGTGTTTCGAGTGCATCCGGAAACGAAATTCGCTCACCGATGCAGGCGACCGTGGTGAAACTTTCTGTCGCTGAGGGCGATCGTGTTGTGCCGGGTGATCTGCTCCTCGTGCTTGAGGCAATGAAGATGGAGCAGCCAATTGTTGCCCATCGCGAGGGCGTTGTCAGTGGAGTGAATGCGCCTGTTGGCTCAACGGTGTCCTCGGGTCACCTCTTATTGCTGCTCGAGGACTAACGTTCTGCGCTAGCGCTTTGGTTTAGGCCAGTTTGCTTGAGGTTCTGGGAGTTCTGGGTAGTGCCTGTGCTTTTGCTTAATTCAGGAAGTTTTGCTGCTTTCTGAGCTTTTGGATTGACATGTTTATTGTTCTGTCACTCCTGCAACACCTTTTCCTGAATTAAGAAAAAGCTCAAAACCACTCACACCTGCGCAAGCACACTCCGGATGATTCGCAACACGAACGACCATTCCTCGACCACCTGCGTGTAGCTAAACCGGAGAACCCGAAAACCGGATGCCAGCAGCAACGCGTCGCGTCTGCGGTCCTGCTCAGCCGACTCCCAGTCCCCGTGGAACTGTTTCCCATCAAATTCAAGCACGAGGCGAGCATCCGTAATGAGCATGTCGACCCGACCCACTCCGCTAATCTTCACCTGCTGCTTCGGAGCAATACCGACCCGATTCAGCCGCTGACGAGCGATAGACTCGAGGCCAGAATCTGAACCATGCCGCACCTGACCCATCCTGGCGACTATCCGGGACAGACCAAAATGTTGCGCCATTTCTCGAAGCTCTTCACCCCGAACCAGCCCCAAGCCGAGAGCAGAATCAACGCAGGCAATCGCAGTCTCGGCTGGCTCCCAGACCATGACCTGCAACAGGCAATCAATCACGGATGCGCGCCAAGGCTCAGCCGCGTCACCGTTCTGTTCACGGACTCCTTGCGGATGCCAATGCAGCACAACCTCGAAGGCTGCACGATCAACGAACAACGGCTCATGCGGCATCCGGACGCTGGGATAGAGATTCGTGCGCAGGCGACAGGCATTCTGAGGGAGCAATACGTGGATGCGACGATCGGTGCCGCTCCAGAATCCATAGCTGGCTGCAGCGCTCAGACCGCCGAGTTTCCCACCAACCCGTACTGCGGCGTACTGTGCTGCACTGGTTTCCTCGATGCCGTACCAGCCACGCCGGATGCGCTTGATTGCTCCGGAACTAACCGCTCGAGTGAGCTGGTATCCGCTAAAACCGGCGGCCCGCAGCTGCCAGACGGTGGCAACGTTGCCGAGATTTCGAATCGCATGTTGAGGCATGGCTGGAGTTTTGCAGGGAACAGCCCGCCGCATCCCGACCAAAGAGCACCCGGTGGTTACTTAATTCAGGAATTATTGTGTGGAGAAAGGTCGATTGTGACGTTTTAGACAACAAAAATCACACCAGCAACACCTTTTCCTGAATTAAGTAAAAAACCAAACCTTGAGAAACCCTCAACTTTTATGGCGCGCGGTGCAATTGCCGAGCTGCATCCGAAATGCTGCCGGTGAGCGAGGGGTAGACCGTAAAGGCACGAGCTACCTGGTCAACGGTCAAACGATGCTCCACCGCGAGCGCGAGCGGGAAGATCAGCTCGCTGGCCTTCGGCGACACAATCACCCCACCAATCACCGTGCCCGAAGTCGTGGTCGAGAACACCTTCACAAAACCGTCGTGGATGCCGATCATCTTCGCCCGCGGATTCTGCTCCAAATCGATCTTCACCATGCTGCCGCGAAGCGTCCCAGCCTCAATATCGACCTGCTGCCAACCCACCGTCGCAATCTCCGGGAAGGTAAAAATATTCGAGGTCACATTGCGCACATCAATCGGATTCACCGCATCCCCCAGCGCATGGAACACCGCGGTGCGGCCCTGCATCGCGGCAACCGAGGCCAGCGGCAAAAAGTCGGTGCAGTCGCCTGCCGCGTAAATCGAACCGGCAGAGGTTCGGGCAACCTTATTGACCCGGATGTGCCCCGAATCATTCAGCTGCACCCCGGCCTCTTCAAGCCCCAAGCCAGCAGTGTTCGGAATCGAACCGACCGCCATCAAACAGTGACTGCCCTCAACGCGGGTCCCGTCCGAGAGGATAGCAACCACACCCTTCTCGGTGCGCTCCACCTTTTCAGCACGGGACTTTGAGAGCACCTGCATCCCTTCACGGCGGAATACTTCTTCAATCACCGCAGAAGCGTCGCTATCTTCGCCAGGAAGCACCCGATCACGACTCGATATCAGGGTCACCTTCGACCCCAGTGAACGATAGGCGGATGCGAACTCGGCACCGGTCACACCGGAACCAACCACAATCAAATGTTCTGGAATTTCTTCAAGCTCGTACAGTTGGGTCCAGGTGAGTATCCGCTCCGCATCCGGTTTCGCGCTATCCAAGATTCTTGGGCTCGCACCAACGGCAACAATAATCGTGTCGGCTTCGAGTTCCTCAAAAACCGTACCCCGACCGTTTTTCCCGGTCGAAACAGTCACCCGATTCGGGCCGTCAAGTCGTGCGAATCCCTTCACCAAGGTCACCCCAGCGGCAACAAGCTGGTCCTCAATATCGGATGATTGCTGGTCAGCGAGCCGCTTCAACCGCTGGTTCACCGCGTGTAAATCGACGGCAACGGTTGGTGTACTGGCTCGCCCCGACTCTCCACGAGCGTAAAATTTCACACCCAACTCGCTCGCGCTCTGAATCGAACGCACCGCCTCAGCTGTCGCGATCAGCGTCTTCGAAGGAACAACATCCGTCAGCACGGCAGATCCACCGACACCGACCCGCTCAACCAGGGTCACATCCGCACCCAATTGCGCAGCGGTCAGGGCCGCCTCATAGCCGCCCGGTCCGCCGCCAATGACCACAATTCGCTGATTACGCTCGAAGTTATATCCCATAACTACATTCTGGACTATAGAGTTGATTCATGCCTACACGAAATGACGCAGATTCACAGCATCACCACCCACTCGACCCACCGAACAACCCCTTTGAGGTTGCCGCTGAGGCCGCTCATCAGATTGCAAAAATCACCGGAGTCACCAAACACGATATCGCATTGACCCTCGGTTCAGGATGGGGCAAAGCGGCCGAATTATTGGGCGAGACTATCGCAGAATTCCCCGCCACCGAGGTTATCGGCTTCAGCGCTCCAGCAGTGGTTGGACATGGCGGCACCCTCCGCTCGGTTCTCCTTCCAAGCGGAAAACATGCACTGATTATTGGCGCCCGCACCCACTACTACGAGGGCCACGGTGTACGCCGCGTCGTCCACAGCGTGCGCACCGCGGCAGCGACCGGCTGCGAAATCATGGTGCTCACCAATGGTGCCGGCGGCATCAAAGAACACTGGCAGCCAGGAACTCCCGCGCTGATCAGCGACCACATCAACCTCACCGCTGACTCGCCACTCGAGGGTGCCACCTTCATCGACTTGACCGATCTCTACTCCAAGCGCCTGCGCAATTTGGCTCACGCCATTGACCCGAGCCTCGACGAGGGCGTCTATGTGCAATTCCGCGGACCACACTACGAGACCCCTGCCGAAGTCCAGATGGCTAAAACCATTGGTGGCCACATTGTCGGGATGTCCACCGCGCTTGAGGCGATTGCGGCCCGCGAAGCAGGGATGGAGATCCTTGGCTTCTCGCTCATCACCAACTTGGCTGCCGGTATTAGCCCTGACCCCCTCGACCATGCCGAGGTACTGGCCGCAGGGAAGGCCGCTGAACCGGTCATTAGTGAACTGCTGGCAAAGATTGTCGGCTCCCTCTAAGCCGGCGCCCTACACTTTCCTCAGCAAAATTCTCAGCGAACTCCACTAATCTTGTAAGGAGTAGTACTGGAATTTTGTGTACCGTTTTGCCCGGTTTGTCCGGCTAAGAGAAGCGAAAAGAACGATGAGCATACTGAAAACCGCACTCGCCTGGGTCGCCCAGGATCCCGATGATGAGACCAGGGCTTTCCTTGAGCAGCTGATTTCGGATGCGCAACAAAGTTCCGACACCGCCGATTCGAAGGCTGCAGCACAGCAAGCAATTCTCGAGTTGAGCCAGCGTTTCTCGAGCCGACTCGCTTTTGGCACCGCTGGCCTGCGCGCAGAATTGGGCGCAGGAAGCAACCGGATGAACCGCGTTGTGGTCTCGCAAACCGCATCCGGTATTGCCCGCTGGTTGAAAAAAACCGAGGCCGAAGGTCCGGTTGTTATTGGCTACGATGGCCGCAAGAACTCCGATGTGTTTGCTCGTGATAGCGCCGAGATTCTTTCCGGTGCCGGCCTGAAAGTTGTGCTCCTCCCCCGGAAGCTTCCCACCCCGGTTTTGGCCTTTGCGGTGCAATATTTTGGCGCATCCGCTGGCATTATGGTGACCGCAAGCCACAATCCACCCAATGATAACGGCTACAAGGTGTACCTCGGCTCTGAGGCGGGTGGCGGCCAAATTGTGCCCCCGATTGATGAGGATATCGCCAGAAAGATCGATAAAGCTGCCCGCGAAGATATTCGGGAATACCCTCGTGCCGAAGACTACTACATTGCCGATGAGGATGTGGTTGACGCCTATGTCGCAGCCACTGCGAAGCTGGTTGAGGCTCAGGCTGCACCACTGAACTGGGTCTACACGGCAATGCACGGCGTCGGTTGGCGCACCACCAAAACTTTGCTGGAGGTCACCGGATTTGACGCTCCGGTGACGGTCGATGAGCAGCTTTTTCCGGACCCGTTGTTCTCAACCGTTGCCTTCCCGAACCCGGAAGAGCCGGGTGCTCTTGACCTGGCTTTTGCAGCCGCAGACAAGCATGGCGCCGAGCTCATCATTGCCCATGATCCGGATGCTGACCGCCTCGGTGTGGCCATCCCAAGCGGAAATCCTTCGCCTAAATCACCTGAGGATGCCTATCGTCGCCTGAGCGGTAATGAGGTCGGCATGATCCTCGGCTGGGAGATTGCGAAGCGACGGGCAGCATCCACGGAAAGCTCCAAACAGCCTGGAACCATGGCGGTATCCCTCGTCTCCAGCCCAGCGCTGTCCCGTGTTGCTGCCAAATTTGGCCTCGACTATGTCGAAACCCCGACCGGTTTCAAGTGGATTGTGCAGACGCCAAATCTTGTGTTCGGCTATGAAGAGGCCCTCGGATATTTGGTGCAGCCGAATGTGGTCAGCGATAAGGACGGCATCTCAGCAAGCCTCCTGCTGCTTGATATTGCCGCAAAACTGAAGGTGGCTGGCAAAACCTTGGCCGATAATCTTGAAGATTTTGCCGCCGAATTTGGCTACTTCGCCTCGGATCAGGTCTCGTTCCGTTTCGATGATGTTAGCGAAATTGCACGTATTATGGCCAGGCTTCGTACCACCCCGCTCACCGAGATCGGTGGCAGTGCAGTTGTGAATGCCGAAGATTTGTTGCTGGTTCTGGATGATGCTCAACCGGCGGATATCTTGCGCTATCAGCTCGAGGATGGCTCGCGAATTATTGCTCGCCCCAGCGGTACCGAGCCGAAGCTCAAGGTTTACCTCGATGTCTCGGCCGATGAGGGCAGCTATGCCGAGAAGGTGGCCGCAGCTCGAGTGCGGCTCGATGAACTCGCTGCCTCAATTCGCGAACTCTTCGCTTAATTCAGGAAAAGTGCCCTGCTGCGACCGAAAAACGGTCACAGCAGGGCACTTTTTTCACACCAGTCACAGCTTTTCCTGAATTAAGAAAAACAGCAGGCCTAAAGCCGGGAGTATCGTGCAGTTTTGCTAGTTCTCGTTCAGTCCGAGACGCTCTGCGGCGATTGCAAACTCGGCAATAACCCGGTCAGAGAGCTCTTCTCGCACATCCAGCGGCAGGAAGGCAGCATCCACCGCATTCAGCTGGATGAGCTCCAGATCGCGAAGGTCGTACTCAAAGGTCTCAACCATCAACTCAAGCTCACGGCTCACTGAGGTATCGCTCATCAAGCGGTTATCTGGGCTAATCGTCGCCCGGAAACCAAGCTGGTAGAACAGGTCAAAAGGATGGTCCTCAATCGAGTCGCCAATACCGTCCATTGCGGCGGTCTGCATATTCGATCGCGGGCAGCACTCGATAGCAATACCGCGGTCGAGCACCCAGCTGGCAACCTCACCGAGCACAACGCTATTGTGATCTCCCGCATCGGTGACCTGAATATCTTCGACTACGTGCACACCGTGGCCGAGGCGAAGGGTCCGCCCATCGACAATAGCCGAACGGATGCTGCTGAGGCCGCCCTCTTCACCGGCGTGAACCGTGGTGGGGAACATGTGCTCAGCGAGGTACTCAAATGCGGCCCGGTGACGGGACGGTAGGAAGCCAATCTCTGGTCCAGCGATATCGAAGCCAACCACCCCGATATTGCGGTGTCGGACGGCAAGCTTGGCAATATCCAGCGCATTATCTTGGTGTCGCATGGCACAGAGAATCTGGCCCGCATCCATGTGGAAGTCCTTCTTCGCGGCATCGGCCACCCCCAGGTCGATACCCTCCTGAACCGCCTCAACCACCTGATCGAGGGTCAGTCCCTGATGCAGATGCTGTTCCGGAGCCCAGCGGATTTCGCCCCAAATAACGCCGTCTTCGGCAAGATCCTGCACAAATTCGCGGGCAACCCGGGTGAGTCCCTCAACCGTTTGCATAATGGCAATCGTGTGATCAAAAGTCTTGAGGTAGGTCACCAGATCGTGGGAATCCGCGCTCTGATGGAACCAGGCGGCAAGTTCTTTGGGATCGGTTGAGGGCAGTGTGTGCCCGATTTTCGCAGAAAGCTCGATCAGTGTCTTAATCCGGACACCACCGTCGAGGTGATCGTGGAGGGAAATTTTGGGCAACGATTTAATCTGTTTAAGGCTCAGAGACATAGCTCTAATCTACCGTGGATTGTGTCTGTGGTGGATTTTTCTTAATTCAGGAAAAGCTGTGACTGGTGTGAAAAGAGTGCACAAAAAAGTAACATTGACCCCACCAGTCACAGCTTTTCCTGAATTAGGTCAAAAACCAGCTCTGTTGCCGGCAGCCTACGCCTACCCAGCAACGCTCTGGGCAGGCAACAACAGCGTTCTAGGCGGTAATCCGCTCACGCACGATACTGCGCCCCGCATACTGGGCGACAGCCGCGTCCGCTGCCGCAGAACCTGCAGCAGCAATCTCGTAGGCGCCCTCTAAGGATGCGAGTGCACGTTCAAATCGAGCCGGCTCATTGGCGTGCAGGGTAAAGAGCGGCTGTCCAGCCTTCACCACATCGCCAGGCTTTGCGTGCAGGTCGATCCCGGCGCCGTGTTGCACCAGATCTTCCTTGCGCGCCCGTCCGGCACCCAAACGCCAGGCAGCAACACCGAATGCCAGCGCATCCTGCTTACTGAGCACGCCATCGGATACTGCCTTCACAACTTGTGATTCTTTCGCTACCGGCATTGCCCCATCCGGATCCCCGCCCTGGGCCTCAATAATCTGACGCCAGCGATCCATCGCCCGACCATCCTTCAGGGCAGCTTCGACATCGGCATCGGGCTGTCCGGCAAGGGCGAGCATTTCACGCGCGAGGGCAACAGTCAGCTCCACCACATCGGCAGGACCGCCACCGGCAAGCACCTCGACGCTCTCGCGCACCTCGTTTGCATTTCCGATGGTCAAACCGAGCGGGATGTTCATATCGGTGAGCAAGGCCGTCGTCGCAACGCCAGCATCGGTGCCAAGTCGCACCATGGTCTCGGCCAGTTCCCGAGCCTTGGCATAGTCCTTCATGAACGCACCGCTACCAAACTTCACATCGAGCACCAGGGAGTCGGTTCCCTCAGCAATTTTTTTGGACATAATGGATGATGCAATCAGCGGGATGGCCTCCACCGTTCCGGTAATATCCCGCAGCGCATAGAGCTTTTTGTCTGCCGGCGCGAGACCGGAACCGGCAGCGCAGATAACCCCGCCAAGGCTCCGAAGCTGCTCGGTCATCTCGGTGTTGCTAAGGTTGGCGCG
The DNA here is from genome assembly GCA_049647625.1 of Microbacteriaceae bacterium. Lineage (GTDB taxonomy): Bacteria > Actinomycetota > Actinomycetes > Actinomycetales > Microbacteriaceae > JBARYA01. The sequence continues at coordinate 1,583 of JBARYA010000037.1, read as the reverse complement.
CCAACCCGGGATGCTCTCCAGCTTGTCGAGGGTCCCGCCAGTATGCCCGAGGCCACGTCCGGAGAGCTGTGGCACCGCGACCCCGAAAACTGCTACCAGCGGGAGCAGGGGCAGGGTGATCTTGTCACCAACGCCGCCGGTTGAGTGCTTATCAACCGTCGGCATGCCGAGTGTAGAAAAGTCGAGTCGTTCACCGCTGGCAATCATCGCGAGGGTCATATCGCGGATCTCTTCGCGCTGCATCCCATTGAGCAGGATTGCCATATTCATCGCAGCCATTTGTTCGTCGGCTACGAATCCGCGAGTATAGGCATCCACCAACCAGTTAATTTCCGGGGTGCTCAGCGTTCCGCCGTCCCGCTTTCGAATGATCAGGTCGACGGTGTCAAAGGGTTCAACGGTGCTATTCACGTATCTTTACCTCTCAAATAAGGGAACTTCATAAAAATCAACGGCTCAGAGCCATTTTTGCTTAATTCAGGAACTTTTGGCTGAATACGCCAGATTCGGGCAACATCCGTATCCTTTTGCCCCACCAGCCACGCCTTTTCCTGAATTAAGCAAAACCCAAAAAAAATACGCTCAAAATCCTAGAAATAGCCTACCAGCGTGCGATATCTGGTGACAGTTCCCCCTCAACCCGAAAAAAGCTGCCATCACGTTCGAGCCTGATGCTCACCGTCACTCCCAAGCGGCGGAGGAAATCGATATCGTGACTTACGACCAGGAGCGCACCGCGATATTGTCGCAGTGCAGAGACGAGCTGTTCCACGCTCTGCAGATCGAGGTTGTTCGTCGGTTCATCCATCACGATGAGTTGTGCCGGGGGTTCTTGAAGGAGCGCCCCAGCCAAAGCAATTCGAAAACGTTCCCCACCAGAGAGTTCCACAAGTTGACGATTTATTGCATTTCCACGCAGCAGAAACTGTGCCAACTTTGCCCGCAATTGTTCAATAGTTGCCAGCGGCGCCCGCTCGCGCACATAGTCGAGCACTGTTCGGTTATCAAAGAGCTGCTCAAGCTTTTGCGGCAGATATGCCAGACGATCACTCAGCGCTCGAACCTCAATCGTGAGTTTTTGTGTGCACCAATTTCGCCCAATTTCAGATTCGTTCTCCGGCTCCGCAGCGAACAAACTGTCCAAAATACTGGTCTTTCCCACGCCATTCGGGCCAACAAATGCGATTCGTTCTGGCCCTTGAATTACTATGCTTCGGGATGCTGCCAGGCGAGCGCTTTTACTGCCCGCTCCGTCGGTATCAATACGTTCCGTACTCCCCAACAGCTCGGAAGAGCGCTCAGAGGTCCACTCAGGGCGCTCGTTGATGCGAAACTCAACGAGGCGGCGGGTGGCTGCCAGCCCTGGGTCAGGAAGCTCCACCCGGATTTCATTATCGTCTCGAACCCGCTGTTCAGCTAGCTGAACCAGCTCCTGAGCCTCAGCAACTTTGGACTCCTGCCCGAGTTGCAGTTTTCCAGCGGAAACCTCCGCCTCCTGTTTCCGAAGTCCCATCACCATTTTTGGTTCACGTTTCTGCTCGAAGGCTTTCTGTCCAGTCTTCTTTCGCTTTGCGAGTTTCAAC
>JBARYA010000036.1:0-3783 GCA_049647625.1 Microbacteriaceae bacterium | reverse complement strand
TAAGAAGACCTGGTTCTTTGGTCCAAGCATCACTGAGCCGCTCGATGGCAGTCGCGAATAGGAGAAAGTCCGATTCGAGGTATCCCGGTTGCGCGAGGATGCTACTAATGATTTGAGGTATCGGACGCAAATTCTCCATCATCCCCCACCAACGGTAAATAATCTGATCAGTACTGGCAGCACCGAGCCGGACGGGAAAGTTTCGATGATCAATATTGCCAAATGATTTCGGCTTGACCATTGTCCTGCCGAATACATTTACCTGAGTTCCACCCTGAGTTTCGACCTTAAGCGACAACCTAGCCGCTGAGTGCTGTGCCGCGAACGCAAGAAGACGTTGGAATGCGTCAAGATGCGTTTCAAAATGCTCCAGGGTTGTAGGGGTTTCAGAAATAAGTTCTATCCGCTCGGGAGCATAAAGCAGAAACATCGAAGGTGCATCACCTAGCGTGGGGAGGTTCAATCGCTCCAGATAAGAGCGCGCAGCACCATCACGATGGTAATAGGTAACGACTCGGTCAGCATGTTCAAAAATAGCGAACGCTCTCACAAACATCTCTTCGGCACTGTCGGTACCTATCCGCAGATCTTCTAGCTTTAATAGTCCATAACCCTCACGGAGGTACACAATCCCTTTAGCGTACACTGGCCCACTAGATGATTTCGCTCGAACCTCAGTCTGAGGGATAGTTCTACTATCCTGAGCTGTGCTCACGGACCACTCCCGATCAGACTGAAGCCAATATCCGTCCTCTTTACTATAAATTGTTCCAGAATATTGCACTCCTTGATCAACCCAAGTCACCTCAAGAGGGAAAAACATGCCGGTAACATGGCTGGTCACGATAAAGGGTCCTCAATAGGAACTCTAGCTATAGCCACACCGAACCCCATATTGATAAGCTGCCGAGCCTGCTGCATCAAATTTAGCTTGCTGAAAAAAGGGATCCAATCGCGTCCCAGACGAGCAGAATTTGCGACGATGACATAGGTCACAATATAAAGAGATTTGTTAATGGTTTCATTACTTCCTGGTATGAGCTCAAGCCAACGATCACGCACTTCGATTTGAGTATCATTTTCTATAATCTCTCGTATTTGGTCACGAAAGTATCCGTCAGCTAAAAAGGTCGTCGCCGAAACATTACCTTGAGCAAAGAGATGGCTCAAGGTAGATGAACGAGACTTCCTCTTTACGTGGATGAGATCGCCGCTGCTAGAGAGAAGATCACAGAACTCAATACCGCTAGTAGCGCCACCTGGACGCTTAATGCGTGCATCGAGCTTAAGAAGACTTCCGGATGCGCTCCTGACAAGTCGCTCGTTATAGTGAGCTTCAACCTCTCCTATTTTGGCTGCTATTAGTGGAACGCTGGTGTCAGGTATAGTAGCGATGAACTCATCAATATCTTCAACAAGTGTGTCGTTAACCGCAAACCATCGTCCTTCAATGAGGACGAAAAGTTTCCCATCAAGCCGCTGTTCGCTAACAATGCACTGATAAAGGCTCCAACGTTTATCAAAATTTCCTGAACGCCCAAACTTAACAGATACAGACCGAGACTTAAGGTTGTCATAAGTTATTATTTGCCGATCATCTCCTAGCTGCTTAAGATACTCATCAAGATCAAGGTCTTCATAAATGTGCGCACGAGTACCACCAATCTTGAATGCATCAATGTCCTCCCACCCAATGGTCTCTGGCATTGCCAGATGGGTCACACTTGTCACACCACTCCGGAATTCCGCGATAAGCAAATCATTTAATGCTTCCAGTTCGTCGTTATTTCGCACTAGTGCAAGTTGATCAATCCATCCAAAGTCTGTCTTATAGTCTTCTGCCTTAAACGCCTCCAAAAGATCATCACAAAGTGTAGGCAGATCAGAAGGCGCCACGTTGATATTCATCACCAGAGAATCAGAGCCTGCGATGCGTTTTGCGAATTTCGTATCCCGGGGCTCGCCGGTGACTGCGCGAAGGATATCTTTCGAAATGTCGATACCGAAACTAGGTAGTTCCGCACTCTTACTAACTTGGGTATTTGTAGACACAACCATATCTTCAAAAGTTTTAGTATCAAGACTCCGAATCTGCCTAGGGTCTATACGGTTTAAGGCAACTCGAAGCCCAAATTGAAACTCAATCTTTGACAGATCAAGAAGCGAACGACCATACCCGAATGTAAGCGCAAAAATGCGATTACTAGTTCGAAGTAACAAAAGCGCAGACGAAGATGAGGACTTTATCTGACCTAGTTGGTCCTCAAGTATGGGTTGCACGAATGTCACCCAAGAAGGCGTCGATTGTCTTGGTCTTACATAGAAAAAACGTCCATCGATGCCTGTTGAGGGAGCAATCTGGGCCGAAGAGATTACCTTCTCAGGATCCAGTGCATCATCAAAATTCTGTATCTCTTCCCTGAGTAGGTAGAAAGTTAGACGTACAGACTTCATTCGTAGCTCCTGTCGACGTTGACGGAATAACAACAGATTCAGACCCGTTAGCTATTTACTAACCTAGCCCTTGGATGCAACATAGAAAAATCAGCAATTAATCTGAAGTTGAGTAGTTATTAGGACTTTATACAAAAGTCTTTGTGAATACTTCAAACATTGAGAGTTCACACTACCTGCACTACGCCTCACGTCGATGTCCGAGGCTCAGCACCAGGACGAGCAGCACATCATCGTGAACTGAGTAGAGGATACGGTAGTCGCCGACGCAGACGCGGAGTTCGGGGCGGCCCTGGAGTTTTTGGCTTTTGGGTGGGCGGGGGTTGATCGCGAGAAGTTCGATGGCGGCTCGGATTCGGGCTTGGTTCTGGGGATCAATGTTTTTGAGCGCTCGGACTGCCGCTGGGCGCAACTCAACCCGGTAACTCACATCCAACCCAGATCAGCTTTGACCTCGTCCCAAGGAATATTGTCGTCGCCCTCGGCAAGAGCCATGTCAATCGCTTCGATATCTTCAAACTCTTCGAGCGCGACAACCATTTTCTCGAACTCTTCAGGGCTCACGAGCACTGCCGCAAGCTTGCCATGGCGCTCGATAAATACTGGCCGCTCGGAGGCGCCCTCAACAAGCTGCGAGAAATTCTTGCGCGCATCAGCAACGCTATAACTCGGACCCCCGGCCATTGAATCACTCATGACAGTATTGTACATTATTGGTATTATTTTGTACATAAATTCTCTTTCCTGCGGCTGTGCGCATTGACTCAGAAATGAGGCAACACAACAACACAAGGAAACGAGCAGCAGCGCTCCGCATCACAAAGCTGTGGATATCAACTGCAGTTTTCGAAGCTAATGCAGCTGAATTCAAGGGCCCCAACAGAACGCTCTTATCCGTCTTCGCCTACTGATTGAAGTGTTGCAAGACGACTCAGCGCCCGCCCAGCATCCCTTGGCAACCCCTTCGCTTCACGCATCCGTTCCGGCAGTACTGCTGCCAAAACATCAAGATGCGTGCCGTAGTCGTACAGCACATCAATCAGGTTACAAAAGCGCATCAAGGGATTAAGTTCCACCTCTGCAAGATCAGGAACATCCATGATGCGGATCTGTTCAAACTCTTTGGCTAGCCATAAATACTCACGCACACCAATGGGCTTCTCGCAGAGCTCAGCGAAGGTAAATAAAGCTGTGTTTTCAGAGACAACAGCTTGAACCGGAAAACCGTTCACCCTGAGCTCTACGCTCTGGTCAACAGAAGCCACGGAATCCGTCTGGCTGAGCGTCTAAGACCCGCCGCTGAAGCCCGAAAAGATTCCCCCACTCTCT
>JBARYA010000035.1:0-7568 GCA_049647625.1 Microbacteriaceae bacterium | reverse complement strand
GACAAAGACTGTCAGGATGCGCAGGGTCAATGCCCATTTGCCGATCGGTCGATGACCAATAGCTAAGCCGCCAGCGAGCGAGCCGACGGAGAACACGGCGAGCACAAGTCCAGCCTCAGGGCCATCGTGACCGAAGGCTGCAACGACACCGGCCTCAATCGCAGCGGCACCACCGATGAGGAGGAAGCCAATAATCGTTGCCAAGAGTACCGGTGGTTTTTTCAGGACCGCACCCATTTTGCTGCGGCTTGGTGGGATGCGTACCTGGCCAAGCTCGGGAGAGCAGATGAACCAGATTCCGCCAATGAGCATCAGTGCGACGCAGAGATAGACCCCGGCCGGAGTGGAAATCTGGGTTGCGGTGAAGGTGGCTACAACAGGTCCGACTACCCAGATGATTTCCTGCGCGGTGGCGTCGAGGGAGAAGAGCGGGGTCAGCATCTTCGATGGGACCATCTTGGGGTAGACGGTGCGAACTGCTGGTTGGATTGGCGGGGTGGTTAACCCACCAAAGAATCCAACGATCAAATAGAAGGGGAGCGGGAATGTGGTGATGCTGAGCGAACCGACGGTAATCAGGCAGAGGCAGAGCGTCACGATCAGTACGGGCCGCATCCCGAAGCGACCCATGAGGCGACTACTGGTCGGGCCGGCAATGGCCTGCCCGATGCTGTAACAGGCTAGTACGGTTCCTGCCAGACCGTAGGAGCCGAAGATGCGTTCAACGTGCAACAAGAGCACTAGGGAGAGCATTCCAAAAGGAAAGCGCGCCACCAGCTGTGAGGTGATGATCCGTGCCACCCCGGGAGTTTTGAGAAGATCTGAATATCCAGCCACTATTCATGAATTCTAGTCGCTCGGGTACGGTTTTCGTAGACAGCAATGTCAGTGCGGGGGAGCAAAATATATCTGGATGATTTTGATCTTGCGACACGCGGGACATGAAATTCTTTTCGCTCGGTTTTTCCGGGTGAATTCTCGCAAAAGTTATCCACAGTTTGCTCAGAAAGAGCACAGAAACGGGAGAAAGGCCTGTGTACAAGTTGTGGAATCGCTTGTGGAGAATGACAACGGTGTAACACATCATGTAGTGGCTGTTCAAAATTTCAACACTACATATAGTGCATTTCACCATCTCAGTGCTACCATTGAACTATCGGAGCAATTCGAAAAAGGGTTCTTTTTCGCTGAATTGCAGTCCGAAAGAGGCTCAACAGAAGGGAATAGTCAAATGACAGTTACGGTTTATACCAAACCATCATGCGTGCAGTGCAACGCAACCTATCGTTCGCTCGATAGCAAGGGGATTGAGTACGAAGTTGTTGACCTGACCGAAGACGCGAGCGCGCTTGAGGCAGTGCTTGAACTGGGTTACCAGCAAGCTCCGGTTGTCATTACCGGTGACGACCACTGGTCTGGTTTCCGCCCAGACAAAATTGATGAACTGGCAGCACGCCTGAACTAATCATGTCTCAGCTTGTTTACTTTTCAAGCGTCTCCGGTAACACTCATCGTTTCGTAGAAAAACTCAAGATGGGCGGCAAGCGATTGCCACTGCGAGCCGGAGATGAAGCGCTGAAGGTAAACGAACCCTATGTCCTCGTGCTTCCCACCTATGGTGGTGGCCACGGACAGGGCGCAGTTCCCAAGCAGGTCATTCGATTTCTCAATGATGAGCAGAATCGGTCACTGATCAGGGGAGTTATCGCAGCAGGAAACACCAACTTCGGCGAAGCATTCGGTATCGCCGGTGACATCGTGGCACGAAAGTGCCAGGTACCACTGCTCTACAGGTTTGAACAATTCGGCACTCCAGAAGATGTGGAGCGCGTAATAGAAGGGCTGGAGAAGTTTTGGCAACACAACTAACAAATAAGGAAGATGTACCCGTGGTAGAGATTGATGTAAAAAAGCACGACCTCAAGCTAGGCGATGATTATCACTCGCTCAATGCGATGTTGAACCTCTATGGCGCAAGCGGCGAAATCCAGTTTGATAAAGATCGTGAAGCAGCCCGCCAGTACTTCTTGCAGCATGTGAACCAGAACACCGTGTTCTTCCACAGCCTCAAGGAACGCCTCGACTTCTTGGTACAAAACGAGTACTACGAAGAGGAGATGCTCGATCAGTATTCGCTCGAGTTCATCCAGAAGCTGGTTGATCGCGCCTACGCCTTCAAGTTCCGTTTCCAGACCTTCCTTGGTGCGTTTAAGTTCTACACCTCATACGCGATGAAGACCTTTGACGGTCAGCGCTACCTCGAACGCTTCGAAGACCGCGTCGTCATGGCCTCCCTTGGTCTCGCTCAGGGTGATGAAGCGCTCGCAATCCGCTTCGTTGATGAAATTATTTCGGGACGCTTCCAGCCAGCAACCCCGACCTTCCTGAACCTCGGCAAGCGTCAGCGCGGCGAGCTGGTCTCCTGCTTCCTGCTGCGGATTGAAGATAATATGGAGTCCATCGGTCGCTCGATCAACTCTGCCCTGCAGCTCTCCAAGCGCGGTGGTGGCGTTGCTTTCATGCTCACCAATATTCGCGAATCCGGTGCGCCAATTAAGCGCATTGAGAACCAGTCTTCGGGCATTATCCCGATCATGAAGCTGCTTGAAGACAGCTTCTCCTATGCTAACCAGCTCGGTGCTCGTCAGGGTGCCGGTGCAGTGTACTTGAACGCGCACCATCCAGACATTATGCGCTTCCTCGATACCAAGCGTGAGAACGCCGATGAGAAGATCCGTATCAAGACCCTCTCACTCGGTGTTGTGGTTCCGGATATTACGTTCGAGCTGGCGCGCAAGGGTGAAGATATGTACCTCTTCTCGCCATACGATGTTGAACGCGTTTACGGGGTTCCATTCAGCGAGATTTCGGTCACCGATAAGTACAACGAAATGGTTGATGACGCTCGGATCAAGAAGTCGAAGATCAACGCTCGTGAATTTTTCCAGACCCTGGCAGAAATTCAGTTCGAGTCGGGTTATCCATACATTATGTTTGAGGATACGGTCAATAAGGCAAACCCGGTTGAGGGTCGCATTAATATGTCGAACCTCTGCTCAGAAATTCTGCAGGTCAACAGCCCAACCAGCTACAACGCTGATCTGAGCTACGACCAGATCGGTCACGATATTTCGTGCAATCTGGGCTCACTCAATATTGCATTGGCAATGGATTCACCGAGCTTTGCGAACACCATTGAGGTTGCAATTCGCGCACTGACCGCAGTGTCCGATATGAGCCATATCACCTCGGTTCCCTCCATTGAAAAGGGTAACGAGAACTCGCACGCTATCGGGCTTGGCCAGATGAACCTGCACGGATATCTCGCTCGTGAGCGCATCCATTACGGTAGCGAAGAGGGTATTGATTTTACCAATATCTACTTCTACACCGTGGTTTATCACGCTATTCGGGCCTCGAACCTGCTCTCGATTGAGCGCGGGGTGGCCTTCGGCAACTTTGAGAACTCAAAGTACGCCTCCGGAGAATTCTTCGATAAGTACACCGATCAGCTCTGGGAGCCAGCCACCGATAAGGTTCGTGCGCTCTTCGCTGATTCGAATATTGAAATCCCTACCCAGGATGATTGGAAGGCTTTGAAAGAGTCGGTCATGAAGCACGGTATCTACAACCAGAACCTGCAGGCCGTTCCTCCAACCGGTTCGATCTCATACATCAACCACTCAACCTCATCCATTCACCCGATTGCGGCCAAGATTGAGATCCGTAAAGAAGGCAAGCTTGGACGCGTCTACTATCCAGCACCGTTTATGGATAACGACAATCTTGAGTACTACGAGGATGCCTACGAGATTGGCTATGAGAAGGTTATTGACACCTACGCTGCTGCAACCCAGCACGTGGATCAGGGCCTCTCGCTCACCCTCTTCTTCAAGGACACCGCGACCACTCGTGATGTCAACCGGGCACAGATTTATGCCTGGAAGAAGGGCATCAAGACCATTTATTACATCCGCATTCGTCAGGCAGCACTTGAAGGCACCGAGGTCGAGGGTTGCGTCAGCTGCATGCTTTAGGCTGCACGCTTTCGAAATCTCTAGGCAAGAAATAATTGAAGGACAATACCGTGGCTGAGAAACTCAAGCTTGTTGACGTTGTAAAAGCGATCAACTGGAACAAAATCGAAGATGAGAAAGATGTCGATGTTTGGCACCGTCTCACCGGGAATTTCTGGTTGCCAGAAAAGGTCCCTCTCTCAAACGATATCCAATCGTGGGAGACCCTGAGCGAGGCTGAGAAGCTCATGACCATGCGGGTATTCACCGGCCTGACCCTGCTCGACACCATCCAGGGCACCGTTGGTGCGGTCAGTCTGATTCCGGATGCGGTCACCGCACACGAAGAAGCTGTCTACACCAATATCGCCTTCATGGAGAGTGTTCACGCGAAGAGCTACTCCTCAATCTTCTCAACCCTGTGTTCAACAAAAGAGATCGATGAGGCGTTCCGTTGGTCTGATGAGAACACGTACCTGCAGCGCAAGGCGCAGATCATTCTGCACGACTACCGCGGTGATGATCCACTGAAGCGCAAGATTGCTTCGACCCTGCTCGAATCATTCCTGTTCTACTCCGGCTTCTACCTGCCGCTCTACTGGTCGACTCGGGCAAAGCTCACCAACACCGCAGACCTGATTCGCCTCATTATTCGTGATGAAGCGGTTCACGGATACTACATTGGCTACAAGTTCCAGCGCGGAATTGAGAAGCTGAGCGAGGCACGAAAAGAAGAGCTGAAAGAGTACACCTTCAATATGCTCTTCGAGCTTTACGAGAACGAAGTGCATTACACCCAGGATCTCTACGACGAGGTCGGTCTCACCGAAGACGTCAAGAAGTTCTTGCACTACAACGCCAACAAAGCCCTGATGAACCTCGGATACGAGGCCATGTTCCCGAAGACCGTCACCGATGTGAGCCCGGCTATTCTGGCCTCGCTCTCACCGAACGCCGACGAGAACCATGACTTCTTCTCGGGCTCTGGCTCGTCCTATGTCATTGGTAAGGCGGTCAGCACCGAAGACGAGGACTGGGACTTCTAGTCTCGCTTTTCAATAGTTTCAGCTATCGGCGCTGTTTTCCTTAGGAAAGCTGCGCCGATACTGCTTTGCGGAGCTGTTCAAGAGTCGGGAGCCCTTTGAGCCCACTTGGGGTGGCATAGACTCGGCAGGCGAGTTCGAGGGTCTGTCCGTCATTTGGGAACAGGTCTTCGCCATTGAGTAAGAATGTTGGTGAGCCCGCGAAGGGGACTTCGGCGGTGTCGTGTTCGGTTTGCATCAGGCGGGCAATAACTTCGGCATCGGTGTCTGGCAGCACAGCTAGTGCCTCCTCGGCCAGCGCTACGGCAGCTGCAGAGTTCGGACATTCCTCAATGTAGAGCACTTCGATTCTCATGTCGGTAGTCTACGCTTTTCCGGTCAACTAGCCAGAAGTTTTTAGCCCCAGCTCGGCAGCCAGATGTGCAGCATCCAGAACCATTGCGGAATCTGCATGCCGGTGTAGAGCGGCAGCCAGAACAGGCTGAGCACGAAGACGGCCACCAGGAACCACATCACAAAACGGATGCCGTTGAACTGCGACCAGGACGGGGTATCAATAAAAAGCCGACCACGATGCTGTGCCAGGGCTTCGGAGTCGCCGAGGGTAATCGCAACCGTCGCTCGGGGCAAGCCACGGTGCATCACCCATCCCAGCACCGCCACCAGCGCCAAAATGAGGTATGGAGTGAGGGTGATGGTGTAGAAGAAGTAGGCAATGCGTCCCGAAGCCAGCAACCACGGCAACCAGGCTGCAGCGAGACCCACCAGGATGGTCGCAATCGGCCAGTTCGGCTTGCGAATCAGGCGATAGAGCAGAATCAGCACCGCAACAGTTCCGCCCCACCAGATAAGCGGGTTACCAATATCCTGCACGATTTCACCGCAGCGGCTCCACTCGCATCCGCGCTCACCCTCATTACTCCACACCGAGTAAAACAGGGTCGGGCGAATCATGGGCAGCCACTGCCAAGCGGCCGATTCATATGGGTGCGTGCCATCGAGCCCCATATGAAAGTTGTACATGCCCACATGGTATTGCCAGAGCGATTGCAGATCGAGTGGCACCCAACTCAACCATCCGGTCCAAGCATTATTGGCAAGACCGGCATAATCTCGGTTGTATCCACCGTTCACAAACCAACTGACCCAGCTGCCGATATAGACGGCGAGAGCAATCGGCACCAGGGTGAAGAAGTTCACGACTGCCTGTAGAGATCCCGCTCTAAACCAGATGCGTTGGCCCAACATCCGGCGGTTAATCAGGCCGCTGACAACGCTGTAGATGCCGAATACCGCCAAGAAATAAAAGCCGGACCATTTGACGGATGCTGCCAGGCCGAAGATGATCCCGGAAACAAATAACCAGGGTCGCCACCATTGGATGAGCAAAGTGTCACGGTTCGCATTGGCGATGAGGCTGCGTTGCAGGCGTCGACGCTGCCAATGATAATCGAGCAGCATGGTGAGGAAACCGGCGAGGGCGAAGGCGGCCACAATGCCGTCAAGCAGTGCCGTGCGGCTCATCACAATGGCATTACCATCGACCGCCAATAAGAAGCCAGCAATGGTGGCCAGGGTGAGCGAGCGAAACAGCAGCAGTGCAGAGAAATAAATCAGGGGGATCATCAGCACGCCGATGATTGCGGTGCTGATGCGCCAGCCAAAGGCATTATCGACCCCGAAGGCGAGTTGGCCGAGGGCCATCAACCATTTGCCAAGCTGTGGATGCACAATAAATGCTGGGCGGTTTTCATCAACGTCGGTGATGCCCTGATTGTACGAATCGTTGGCATCTTTCGGCCAGACCGATTCCCATCCGTGTTCGATCAGTGCATGGGTGTCTTTGACGTAATAGGTTTCGTCAAAAACGAGGGTGCTCGGTGTGCCGAGCCCTGGCAGGCGATAGAGCATTGCCAGAATGGTGACGGAGAGGGGGGCAATAATCTGGACCAGGCGGTGGTCAATGCCGTTGATTCCAGCTCTCGGGGTAAGTATCGTCACAGAGATAATGTTACCGAGTATCCAATGCTTCATTCTGTATGGGGCGGGGTAGAGTGTTGATTTCGATGAGTCTGAATCCTTTTGGAGGGTGTTTGTGAAGATTGTTCAGCTGGATGATCCATATTTTGAGGGCCTGATTGATGAGACCCCGGCCTATTTCTTGCGCTTGTATACCCTGTCCGGTCAGGGTGCTGCGGCGGATTGGGCGGATGCCGTGTTGATTCAGGATGCGGATTCCGTGCAGCAGGTACTCGACTATGTGCAGACGCTCCTCAGCCCCAATCACCAAGTCGAGGTGTATCTGGTGGTCCGCGATTTTGATCCGGATGATGCCCAAGCCTTCTTGTTGTACAGCACGAGGGAAGAAGATGCTGCCGGGGGTAGTTGATTCGTAGCAAGATTGCTACAATCGGTCTACTCCGTAGGACATGCAAAGGATGGCTCTCAAATGAATTCTTCACATCAGGTAAATGACTCTGGAAGAGTGCTTGAGGTATTGCAAATGGAT
>JBARYA010000034.1:0-4145 GCA_049647625.1 Microbacteriaceae bacterium | reverse complement strand
AGCTTCGAGCTGAAACTTCGCGATGATGTGGTCTTCTCAGACGGCACCACCAAGTTCAATGCCGAGGTTGTCAAGACCAACCTCGATCGCCTCAAGACAGTCAACGGCCCACAAACCTCAGACCTTTCGAACCAGTATGAATCAACCGAAATTGTTGATGACCATACCGTTATCGTGCATCTGAGCGGACCAAACCCCGACCTGGAGCGCATCTTCTCACAGCTGATTGGCATGATGGTCAACCCAACAGCCCTCGCAGCCAATGAAGAAGGCATCGCCACAAATCCAGCAGGTTCAGGCCCGTATGTGCTTGACGAAGCCAACACCGTGGTTAACGATACCTACCAGTTCGTCAAGAATGAGCACTACTGGGATGCGGATGCCTACCCATACCAGAAGCTCTGGATCAAGACCTATGCTGACCAGAACGCCATGCTCACCGCATTGCAATCAGGTGTTGTCTCGATCGGTTACGGTTCAGCCGATACGGTGAAAACCGCTGAAGGCTTCGGCCTCAAGGTTGTCACCGCACCGGTCAACGTTTCCTGGCTGGCACTGAATGACCGTAAAGGTGAAGTTTCACCAGCACTGGGCAAACAAGAGGTACGCCAGGCGCTGAACATGGCTGTCAACCGCGACGAGATTGTTGAAGCAATCTTCAAGGGTCAGGCAAAGCCAACCGTACAGGTCTTCCCAGAGGGCACCCCGGGCTATGACGCATCGTTGAATAATCGCTATCCATACGATCCAGTCAAAGCCAAACAGATGATTGCTGACGCTGGATATCCAGAAGGCTTCACCTTCACCGCCGGCCTCGCATTCCCAGACCGTGACACGCTGATTGCTGAAATTCTGGCCAGCTACTTCGCCGATATCGGTGTGACTATGAGCATTGAGCCAATGCCGGGTGGTGCTTGGAACTATGAGGACCACATGCCATTCGCCTCGGTTATCCACGCCATGGGTGGACAGGGTGCGTACAGTGATGCTCAGCTGCTGCTGAAGCCATCGCAGACCATCTGGAACCCACGCGGAACCACCAATAGTGAGTTCGATGCACTGTGGGAAAAGGGCACCAACACCACCGATGCTGCTGAGCGAATCAAGACCTATCAGGAGCTCTCCAAGCTCGTGGTTGAAGAGGCTTGGTTCGTTCCACTGGCAGGAACCAATGCAATCTATTTCTATGACGCAGATGTGATCACCAGTGCAGAGTTCGTGCCACAGATCACCGTTCCACGCATGTACACCTGGACCTACGCAAAGTAACTGTCCGTTTTGTGAACAACCGTGTTGTAGCTATGCACCCCCTCGTGTGTGGCTACAACACGGCTCACACTTCCTGAAGATTTCTAGGAGGAGAGCTTGCTCTCGTTTATTCTGAAACGCATTGCCATAGCGATACCAACGCTCTTTGTGATTGCGCTTTTGACATTTTTTGCAGTACAGGCCATCCCCGGGGATGTTGCCACTATTATTCTTGGTGAGAACGCTAGCCAGGAACAGATTGATGCTCTGCGCGAGGAACTCGGGCTGAATCTTCCGCTCATCCAGCAATTCTTTAACTGGATTGGCGGAGTCGTCAGCGGCGACCTAGGCAAGTCGCTGATCTATAACCAGGATGTTGCCCAGGCGCTCTTTCAACGCTCGGTCATTACCCTGACCATCTCTTTTGTTGGCGTGATCGTCTGCTCAATTATCGGTGTTGGCCTTGGCATGCTCGGTGCGATCAAGGGCGGACGCACCGATAGCGCACTCCTTTCGACGACCAGTGTCGGTCTTGCTATTCCAAACTTCTGGGCCGCCGTTATTCTGGTCTATATTTTCTCGGTCACCCTCGCCTGGCTTCCGGCCAATGGCTGGACACAATTCTCCGATGACCCCTGGCGCTGGTTCTTAGGCCTGATCCTTCCGGTGACTGCACTGGTTATTGTGCCGATTGCGACCGTGAGCAGACAGACGCGGGCATCGTTCAAGAGTGTGCTCGGCAAAGACTTTATCCGCTCACTGCGGGCCGCAGGGATATCCTCGAACCGGATTATTTATAAGCACGCGCTCCGGAATGCGGCTATCCCCATTGTGACCATTATTGGTATCCAGTTCGTGCTCCTGGTCGGTGGCGCGGTGGTAATTGAGCAGGTATTCGCCCTTCCCGGTATCGGGCAGCTCGCGATCCAGGCGGTGACCACCCGGGATATTCCGATCATTCAGGGTGTGGTGCTGTTCGTGGCCGCCATGGTGCTGATCACCAATCTTCTTCTCGACTTACTCTATGCATGGCTGAATCCAAAGGTACGACTGGCATGACCAATTCGGTAGACACTCCACAATTACAAGAAAACGACGTCGTCGACGTTCGTGACTCGAAACCGGTGCGCAAGAGCTTTATCTTTCGGCTCGCCACCAAACCCAGCGCCATCGTCGGTGTGAGCTGGGTGTTCATCGTCGTCTTTGCCGCCGTTTTCGCCAACTGGATTATGCCGCACGATCCACTCTTGCGGAACATTCCGGCAGCCCTCCAAACACCGTCTTGGGAGTACTGGCTTGGCACCGATCAGCTCGGACGCGACCTGCTCTCGCGCATCATTTTTGGTGCCGGTGACACCATGATGGGTGCTCTGATCTCGATTGTTGTGGCCCTCGTTATCGGCGTGCCCTTGGGGATTCTGGCCGGCTACTATGGCGGCTGGATTGACAATATCACCAGCCGGGTCGGCGACCTCTTGCAGACTATTCCGGCCATTATCGTCTTGCTTGCAGTGCTCACCCTCTACGGCAACTCCATTCAACTGGCCATGCTCGCCCTCGGTGTGCTGATGTCCTCGCAGTTCATTCGCCTTGCCAGATCGGCAACGGTGACGCTTCGTGAAGAGCTCTTTGTAGATGCGGCCCGGGTGTTCGGGGTTTCAGATTTCCGGATCCTGATGCGGCACATTTTCCCCAATATGGCCGGCTCACTGATCGTGCAGGCTTCGATTGTGGTCAGCGTTGCGTTGCTCTTTCAGGCCAGTCTCGGCTTTTTGGGGCTTGGAACAGTGCCACCATTCCCAAGCTGGGGGCGGCTCGTGGCGGAAGCATCCGGACAAATCTATAGCGCACCTTGGTTGATGGTGCCGACCGGTTTGGTCATTATTATCACGATTTATGCCTTCAACCTGATTGGGGATGCGGCCCGTGACACCCTGGTTGCCTCCGATGTGACCAGCATTATGGATTCTGGGGGAATCGCCAAAAAGAAGCGCACCAGCAAACTGGCTCGCGGAACAAAGGCAGCCAAGGGTGAAGAGTATGGTTCAGGATTGCAGCCGACCGCCGCTATTGCACTCGATAACCGTCGAACCGAAGACCTGGCCTATGACACCACGGCACTGCGTATTCCGGCTGTTGTTTCTCCGACGGTTGCTGGGGAGTCCTATTTGCCAGAACTCCCGGTTGCTGGTGCTCTGATGTCGATCCGTGATCTGGTGGTCACCTTCCCACTTGGTGGCGGAAAAACCGTCGATGTGGTGCAGGGTGTTGGCTTTGATATTCCCAAAGGCAAGGCAACCGGCCTGGTCGGGGAGTCGGGCTCGGGTAAAACCATGACCGCGCTCTCGGCACTCGGACTGGTGCCAAGTCCCGGATATATTTCGAACGGCACCATCTTCTTTGATGGTCAGGACCTCGTGGCTGGTGGCGAAAAGGGTTACCAAAATATCCGCGGAAAACGTATCGGGCTCATCTCTCAAGAGCCAATGGTTGCTCTCGACCCTTCCTTCAAAGTCTCCACGCATATGCGTGAGATGCTGCAGGGAAATATGGGCATGACCCGGAAGCAGGCCGATGAGCGTGCACTGGAATTGCTCAACCTGGTCGAGATGCGCAACCCCGAAGCGGTGTACAAGAGCTATCCACACCAGCTTTCTGGAGGTATGGCACAGCGGGTCTCCATCGCCTGGGCACTTGCCGGAACTCCTGACCTCCTCATCGCTGACGAGCCAACCACAGCCCTGGATGTGACGGTACAGGCCGGAATTCTTGACCTGCTCCGCAAGCTGATGGATGAACTCGGCATGACCATCCTGTTGCTGACCCACGATCTCGGCGTTGTAGCAGACCTCTGCAGCCAGGTGGTGGTCATGCAAAACGGCCTCATTGTGGAACGC
>JBARYA010000033.1:0-13845 GCA_049647625.1 Microbacteriaceae bacterium | reverse complement strand
GTGAGGGCATTGGCGAGACGGTTTACCGAATCACCAAGTTCGCGATAGCTGATGCTCCGGCTATCCCCCGGTTCCCCCTCAAAGTAGATAGCTATCCGGTCGCCGTTGCCAGCGAGGATGTGTCGATCGACACAATTGTACGCAACATTCAGCTCACCATCGGCGAACCATTTTGCGAACGGCGGGTTCGTCCAATCGAGAATTTCCGTAAAAGGCTTGCTCCAGTCGAGCAGCTCCCGTGCTTGTTCCCCCCAAAATGCTAAACGATCGGTAGAGGCCTGGGCATACAGTTCCGGGCTCGCAATAGCGTTTGCCTGGAACTCAGGACTTGGTGCGATTGGCTCAACGATCGCTGGGGCGGGTTCCGGGGACACTGCATTGTGCGACACTGTGAAATCTCCTTAAGGCGTCTTCGGCAAGGTGGTGCTACCAATAAGGATTCTAACAGCAGGCCTGAGAAATCGCTGTCGCGGTCCTTTGATCAAGCCCGGAACAGCTGTTTCGACCGAAACCTGAGGCACAATGGCAGAAACAAATGGTGCCAGCGGACAAATCCGCTGGCACCAAAAAAGAGGCTCTGGGTGACTAGTCAACCCAGATGATGTCGATATCGGCAACATCCTGGTTTTCAAGGTTGACCACAATATTGTCTGGGGTGCGGGTGGTCATCCAGACGAGCTCTTCAGTCTTGGAGAGGTTTCCTTCGATGTGTGGCACGAAAGGTGGCACATAGACGAAGTCTCCCTCAGACATATAGACGATTTCTTCGTAGCGTTCGCCAAAGCGGATAAAACCATTGCCCTTGAAAACGTAGCCACCGGTTTCTGCTTTGCCATGGTGGTGCGGATCAGAGATTTCACCGGGTCCGGTATATACCTTGCCGAACCACAGACCTTCAACCTGAGAGTTTTCAACGCTTACACCAGAGATACGGCGGGCGTTTGCGGTCTGGCCTGGGGCAGCTTCGAGTTCGTCCTTCTTCTTTACGGAGATTTTTTTGAGCACTTGAGGTGTTTCTTCAGTCATGGGTTTTCCTTTGATTATGGTGTTTCTTTTGGGGTGTACATTTAAACTTCTTCAGTGATGCGGTTTGCGAGAATGCCGATACCCTCAATCTCGACTTCGACGTGATCGCCGGGGAACATCCAGAGTTCTGGGGTGCGGGCAGCACCAACTCCTTCGGGAGTTCCGGTCGAGATAATGTCTCCTGGGCGGAGCTCGGTCCATTCGGAAATATAGGAAAGAATTTCCGAGATATTGAAAATCAACAAATCGAGTGTTGCCTCTTGTACGGTAATCCCGTTGAGTCGGGTGGTGATTTTCTTGGCACTGAGCGGGCCGAACTCATCGCGTGTGACAATCACTGGGCCAAAGCTTCCAGAGGATGGAAAGTTTTTTCCCGGGGTGAACTGGTGGGTGTGTCGCTGGAAGTCACGGACTGAGCCATCGTTGAGGATGCTGTATCCGAGAATATAATCTTCGGCGTCTTCAACGGATACATGCCGTGCTGTTTTTCCGATAACCACAACAAATTCGCCCTCGAAGTCGAGTTTGACGCTATTTCTCGGGGCGATAATCTCGGCACCATCCGCGACGAGACTATCGACAAAGCGGGTGAAAATCACCGGGTAATCTGGTCGCGTCGCTCCGGTTTCGCGGATGTGACCATCATAGTTCGTGCCGACGCACAAGATTTTTCCCGGTTTGGTGAGGGGTAGTCCGAGTGTTACCCGGTCAAGAGCAACCCTCCGGGCACGCGTTTTGTGTTCGAGAACCTCATCGAGTCGACCCTCGCTCAGGATGGTGGATAGCTCGGTGATTTTTCCTGCGTCGATGGTACCCAAGTCAATGATTTCATTGTCTTCGAGGACCCCCCAAGATTCGAGGGCTCCTTCACGGAACGATATGAGTTTCATTGTGACCTTTCTTGGCATGAGATTCTTCGACAAATCTGCAATGCGCGTCTGTGATAATTTTCAGTGAATCACTGCTAATCTACAAATAGATTTGGAGTTTTGTCACGCTTATTAGGACAAAATGACTAAAATATGTCAATAATGAATGAAAACCATCTGGAGAGTGTCGCGCAGGGAGAACCTGTTGAATACGGAACGCCCAGGCTTGCGAGCCTCGCACTGGGTTTGGAAATCATTGACCTCCTCATCGCACGTGACCAGCTCACGGTTACACAGGTGGCCGAGTCGCTGGGTGTGCCGCGATCGAGAGCTCACCGGAGTTTGACTACTCTGGTGAGCCAAGGCTATGCTCTGCCAGCTTCAGCACATAAGGGCTATGTTGCCGGGCCAAAGATTCTGCGACTATCCGGACCGCAGGCAATGGGCGCGCGCTCGCGGTTCCGTCTTCGTCCGGTGCTCCAAGATATTTTTGAAGCCACCGGTGAGGCAGTACACAGCTCGGTCTTGCTGGGTCGGGAACTCCTCGTCGTCGACGGAAGGCGCTCTCGCTACGTGCACGATATTGGTTTGCGCGTTGGGATGATTGCTCCAGCACATGCCATGGCCGGAGGCAAACTGCTCCTCTCTTATCTGAGCGAGCAACAATTGCACAGCCTCTATCCCGAGGAGGAACTTCCTCGGCGCGGACCTCAGACCCTGAGTACTCGGAGGCAATTGCAAGCTGAGCTGAAGAGTATCCGTCGTCAGGGGTACTCCCAGACCGTTCAAGAGTCTGAAAGCGGTGTGAACTCCATCGGGATGCTTCTCAGCGGAAATTCATGGCGCAGCCGAACAGCCGTGGTTGTTTCGGTGCCGATTGAGCGTGGTTCGCCGAACAAGCTTGCCCAGATTAGGCAAGCAATGTTCGAGATACTGGAGCGCCGAAATCCCTAAGCGTTCACCGCGACGGTTTCGACTTCCGTCGATTTCTTTCCGCGGATGATGAAGCCAAAGCCCAGCGCGACGAAGAACATCAGCACGCCGTAGATTGCCGCTGGGAGGCTCATATCGTCGCTGAGGAGCACGGTTTGGGCAATAACTATTGCCAGCGTTGCATTGTGGATTCCCATTTCAAAGGAGCTTGCTACCGCCTGAGGTTTGGAAATCCGGAACAGTTTCGCTACGGTGTACCCGATACTGAGGCTCAAGATACAGAAGAGTACCGTGATCAGACTGAGATCAACGAAGTGCTTCATGAACAGCTCAAGGTTGGTGATGACCGCTCCGGCAATGACCACTGCGAGGATAACGGCGGAAACGATTCTCACCGGCTTGTCCATTGACTTGGCAAAGTCTGGTTTCCACTTGCGAATGAACATGCCGATAATAACCGGGAGCAGCACGATGGCAAAGACCTCGATAACCTTATCGAGTTGTAATCCGAGTTGGCTACCATCCTGAATGAAGTAAGCGATGGAGATATTCACAATCAGTGGCAGGGTAAAGACCGCAATCACCGAGTTGATTGCTGTGAGGCTGATGTTCAACGCCACGTCTCCTCTAAAGAGGTGACTATAGAGGTTTGCTGTGGTGCCGCCGGGGGAGGCTGCAAGCAGCATCATGCCGACTCCCAGAATCGGAGGCAAATTAAAGAGCATGACAAGTCCGAAACAGACGATGGGGAGGACGAGCAATTGCACCACCAGGGCAATGATGACCGCCTTTGGATGCTTCGCTACCCGAGTAAAGTCAGCAATGGTGAGGCTCAGACCGAGGCCGAGCATAATAATACCGAGTGCTACCGGAAGCCCGATAGTGGTGAGAACACCAGCAGAGCTACCGCTACTCTGAGACGGCTCAAAAACAAGAATGAGATTATTCAACGCTGAATGCATACTTCTATCTTTAGCAGCAAAAGAGCATACGAGGCGAATTCGCTCCCGAGACGCGCCGCTGAGGGTGCTCTACGCTGCGGGCTTTCGCAGTGTATGGACGAGCTGGGCAGCCTGTTGCAAGCGATCTTTGACATCGATTACGGAGTTGAAATCACTTCTGAAGGTCGGAACCGAGGCGAGTAGCGCAATTCGATTGCGCCAATTATTGCCTTCAAGCGGAACGGCAACCCCGATGAGTTCCGGTTCGGCTTCCTCATATGTAATCGCGTAATTCTGTTCTCGAATCCGTTCAAGTTCTTTGAGCAGTTGACTCACCGTTTTGGTGGTGCCAGGGGTGATATGGATGAGCTCTTCCTCAGGGTACAGAGCTTCTACCTGAGCCGGAATCATCCGAGAGAGAAAGAGCTTGCCAGCAGAGATGGCGTAGGAGGGTTGCAGATAGCCCACTCTCAGGCTGGCTCGTAGTGGCTTCTGAGACTCACGACCGTCAAAGAGCAGGGTGTGGGACCCCATCGGGGCGGCGAGGTGTACGGTTTCTCCGGTGAGATTGAGGGCTTCATCGAGTATCGGTTTTAATCGATTGCGAATGGCCGTGTCGAAGGTGCTGGGTTTCGCCATTTCGATGACAGCGGAGCCGGGAAAATAGCCGCGCTCGTTTGGGCCTAAGGCCAGGAAGCCACGATTACGCAGGGTGTTCAGAATGCGATACGCCGTTGATCGAGAAATTCCGAGATATTGTGCCACCGAGGTGACCGTTACTGACTCTCGTGTTGTGAGCATTCCGAGCACTCTGAGCCCGGTATCGAGGGTGCTTAAATGTGCACCATTTTCCGATTGTGGCATCGACATCCTTTCAAATATTGCTTCACTATATGGAACAATACCCGAAAAATGTCGGTCATTTCCAAAAAAGTGTACCGACAGATGGAACAACTTCCAAAAAGGACAATTTTGAACAAATCGCTCCCGTAGCATCCTTATCGACCGAGTTGAATCACAAAGTAGGCAAAGGAGCAATCTCATGGAAGCTGTGGCAATGGTGCCGTATTCGGACGAATTGGATTGGCCAGAAGGTCTCAGCCCCTTTGAGACCGTTGATTTCGAAATCCAAAAAGATCCCTACGCACACTATGCGTGGATGCGAGAACATGCGCCAGTATTACGTACCAGAACTGCGACTAGGGATGTGTGGTTCATCTCCAGGTACGAAGATGTGCGGGCAGCGTTGCGTGCGCCGAAGAAATTTTCTTCAATGGTGGTGACACCGCCACCTTTAGTTTTCCTGACACTCTTTGATGCCCCGGAACATGCACGATTGCGCCAGGTGGTAGCGAGCTACTTTACCCCCAAAGCTGTGTTGGAGCTCGAAGAGAAAATTCTGGGTTTTGCCTCGGGCTATCTCGACGAGCTGATCTCTGCTGGAGGCGGTGATGTGGTTGATGAATTTGCGCTCCGTATTACCATGGCCACAATCAGTTCCTTGCTGGGCATTCCTGCCGAAGACTTTGATCAGATGAAGAAATGGTCTGACGACGTTTCGAGTTTCTTTGGACGGCTTGCCCGCCAGGCTCCGGGAATAGATGGTGATGAGGCCGGGGCGAATGAGCTGTTTGATTATCTTTTGCACCACATTCTGACTTCAGACCCTGAGGGAAATGATTCTCTGGCTCCTCGCTTGGCAAGCCTTCTCGCTGAAGGGCAGTTGACGGAAACTGAGGCCAAGCATTTCTGCGCTTTCCTTTTTGTTGCCGGTCATGAAACTACGACAGTGCTCCTTGGAAACGCCTTCAGAATGTTCGCGGAGCAACCAGAAACACTGGCTCGACTCCAAGAACATCCGGAAGATACCCCAAAGTTTATTGAGGAAATGGTTCGCTTTCGCGGCACCGTACACCGTGTCAGTCGCCGGACAGTTGAGCCAATCGAGGTAGCCGGGGTTACGATTCCGGCGGGAGAAATTGTGGTGTTGCTTACCGTTTCGGCTAATCGAGACGGACAGAAGTTCGCCAATCCGGATGTTTTTGATATTGATCGTGACGCCTCAGCCCATCTGGGTTTCGGTCATGGAATTCATAGCTGTCTCGGACAAAATTTGGCACGTCTTGAGGGCGGTATCGCGATCCGGCTTATTGCGCAGCGAATTGGGGAAGTTTCATTAGACCCGAATCATCCCATTCAATTTGTCACGGGTGGAAACCTGGCGAATTCTGGGCCAAGCCATATTGTGGCTTCACTGACCTCTCGGACGGGCTGCCCATTTCATAGTGAAGCGGGGGCATAATGCTCAGTTCTGAACTCCTCATCTTGGGGGCCGGACATGCCGGCGTCCAAGTAGCAGCGAACCTGCGTCAAGCACAATGGCAGGGATCAATCACACTGATCGATAATGGAACTGAGTATCCCTATGAGCGACCTCCCCTGTCAAAAGAGGTCCTGAACGGTGACACAACCCAAACGTTTAGCTTGCGGAAGCCACAGTTTTATGAGGATAACCGGATTGAGCTCAGATTGAATTCGACGGTCACGCAGATACTTCCGGAGCAGCGCAAGGTTCGCTTTCAGAATGGGCAGGAGTATGGCTATAACACTTTGGTTATTGCGACCGGTGCTCGTGCGCGGAAATTGCTTATCCCCGGGGCACAATTGCCCGGGGTGTTGAGTCTTCGTACTCGAGAAGAATCAGAACAGCTCAGCGCCGCACTCATCCCTGGCAAGCGTGTTGTCATCGTTGGTGCCGGCTATATCGGAATGGAGGTTGCGGCGGCCGCAATTTCTGCCGGTTGTTCGGTCACCGTTATCGAATTTCAAGATCGCATTATGAGCCGGGTTACCTCTCCTGTCGTCTCGGAATTCTTCACCGAACTGCATCAAAAACAGGGGGTTGAATTCTTCTTCAACGAGAGTGTCAGCGAATTTCTTGGGGATACTCAGCTCGAAGCTGTCCTCACCGCATCGGGGAAACGCTTCGAAGCCGATCTTGTGGTAGTCGGAGTTGGTATCGTCCCCAATGATGAATTAGCGCGTGATGCGGGGATTACCACCCAGGACGGAATTCTGGTGGATCACCAGGGGCGCACATCGCATCCCAACATTTTTGCTGCGGGAGATGTGAGCAAGTTTGATTACGTTTTGGATGGTTCCACCATTCGTTTGGAATGTATACAAAATGCGGTACAACAGGCGCAGCAAATTTCGAGAGCTCTGAGCGGGAACTGTGAAGAAGTACCCGCAGAGGTTCCCTGGTTTTGGACGGTACAGCACGGTGTGCGCTTACAGACCGCGGGGTTGTGGAGACCCACTGACCAGATTGTCGTTCGGAAGCATCCGAAGCCACACAGTTTCAGCGTGTTGTATTTGCGCGAAGGAAAATTAGCCGCAATAGATACCGTCAACGCACTGGGTGATTTTACCCAGGCAAAGAAACTCATTGCTCAGGGTCGAATCATCAATCCTGAACGAGCGAGCGATGTGCGGAACAAACTGAACGATGCAGCAGAGCTCATCACCGTTGGATAAGGAGAATTTTATGAAAATAATGGCTACTGACCGCGAAGGGATTGTCCACGAGGTTTCCTGGGCTGAAGATGAGAGCCTGATGGAAGCTCTTCGTGATAACGGCCTGCCTGTGCTGGCATCCTGCGGAGGACAGCGATCCTGTGCCACCTGTCATGTATTCCTCGATGAGTCGACGTTTGAGAAAACCGGCCCGAGCACTGGCGAAGAAGAAGAACTTCTCGAAGAAACGGATTGCTACAATCCGTGCGCATCACGACTCTCTTGCCAGGTTGCCTACGACCCAGGCCTGGCGGGTATTGCACTTGAACTTGCGCCCGAGGAGTAACAGCTACACCCCCGAACACAGAGCAACACATAACGAAGGAGTTATCCATTTGATTCACACAAAAAAAGCACTCGCTACCGCCGCAATCACGGCAATAGCGGCCTTATCGTTCACTGCGTGCAGCACCGGTTCAGAGAACAATCCCAATCCGGACAACGATAAAGCCGTCATTAATATGCAATTCTCAAGTTACCTTGGTCCAACGACCCCGATGGGGAAAGGGATTTCTTGGTTCATTTCTGAAGTCGAGTCGCGCAGTAATGGCGCCATTAAGATTGAAGCATTCTGGGAAGGTGCACTACTGGCCGGACCGGATACTTTGAATGGTGTTTCGACTGGCCTGGCAGATATTGGCTACATGACTACATCGTATAACCCCGCCGAACTGCCCTTGACTCAATCACTTTCAGTTCCTTTTGTGACCGACAACGTCCCAGCAATCCAAGAAACACTTTGGAACTTGTACCAAAACTATGAGCCATATCAGGAAGAGTGGAACAAGAATAATGTTGAGGTTCTCACCTTCATGGGGGTCCCACCAAGTGTTGTGGCGACCAAGGATGAGGTGCCAAATTACGATTCACTCAAGGGTCGTACCCTCCGTGCCACCGGTTACACTGCAGCTGCATTACAGATAGCTGGCGCAAACGCGATTACCTTACCAGTATCTGATGTGTATGAGTCGATTCAGCGTGGGTTGATTGAAGGATACTCGTCGATGATCCTTGACACAATTCCGAGCCTCAGCCTGCAGGAAGTCGCACCAATTATTACCGATACCGGCCTTGGAATCTACACTCTGAATACCTTCATTATGAATGCAGATACCTACAATGCGCTCTCTGATGGACACAAGAAGATTTTTGCAGAAGTTTCTGCTGACTATCAGAAGAAGTTTCTTGAAATTCTCGCCGGTGTTGAAGACGAGGCCTGCACCATAGTGCTTGAAGCGGGTGGGGCAATTCATACCTGGCCAGCATCGGAGACCCAAAAGTGGAAAGTTGCTGTGGGTGATGAACTTCTGAACAAGTGGAAGGATGATGCCCGTGGACGTGGCGTGGATCCGGATGGTTTCTATGGTCAATTCATAGAAAAATTGCAGAGCTCCTCAACCGCTTATGAGAGTGGTTTGAGCCGCTGCGCTGCACGGTAGTGATCGAGTAGATTGTGGTCGGTGGCGGAGGCCATCGAACACAATTCATTGACAATCGGATTTTCAGGGAGCATTCACTCAATAGTGATGAAATATGAGGAAATAATCAGCTCTCTTGCATCTGTTTTGCTTACGCTTGAAGTACACAAAAGTCTTTGCGCCGTTCTGAAGCGCGCGACTTTATGAAAGGTAGAAGATGTCCGTACGTAATAAAACAAGTAACAGTGTTCTGAAAATCGCTGCGCTCGGAGCTATTGCCGCTCTTGCGCTCACCGGTTGCGCCACAAATGGTGGGACAACTGAACCGGGAACGACAGAGCCGACCACCGCTACCGGAACCTTCGATAGCGGCAACCCAGCATACGATGCGCTCATTAACGCCGGCCCAGTTGCCGCCGATGATGTTGTAGCTGCGAACAAATGGGCTACAAAGATTAAAGAGTCTGGTGTTCTTCGTGTCGGTGGAACCGAAACTTCAAACCTCTTCTCGCTGCTGAACCCGGTAACGGGCAAGGTTGTTGGTTTTGATGCTGGTCTAACCCAGCTCTTGAGCCGATACATTTTGGGCGATGCCAAAACCGAGGTGCTGCAGGTGACTTCTGCAACCCGCGAAGAGGTTATCAAGAACAATCAGGTTGACTTGGTTGCTGCAACCTACTCGATTACGCCAAAGCGTCTCGAACAGATTGATTTTGCCGGACCATACTATTCGTCATATGCCGGAATCTTGGTGAAGAAAGACAACACCACGATCAAGGGTCTTGCAGACCTTGAAGGAAAGATTGTTGCAACCCAGGCCGGATCAACCGGTGTTGCGTTGCTTGAAGGGTTTGCTCCAAAAGCTGAAATCTTGGCACTTCCAGAT
Source organism: Microbacteriaceae bacterium (assembly GCA_049647625.1). Lineage (GTDB taxonomy): Bacteria > Actinomycetota > Actinomycetes > Actinomycetales > Microbacteriaceae > JBARYA01. The sequence goes on along the minus strand of JBARYA010000033.1, from coordinate 4,196 downwards.
CAGTCACAGGCTCTCCTTGCCGTTCAGCAGGGTCGTGCCGATGCATATGTGATTGATCAGTCACTCCTGCTTACCGCAGTATTGAACAATCCAGACCTGAAGGTCTTGGACGAAACATTCGGTGGCGAGGATCCATACGGTATTGGCGTCAGTAAAGACAGTGATGCAAAAGCATTCATCAATGACTTCTTGAACACCATTATTAAGGATGGCACCTGGCTCAAGCTCTGGAAGACCACTATCCAGGACCGTACCGGCATTGAGGCAGACCCAACACTGCCAGTAATTGGCTCAGCAGGAAACTAATCCCGCTACGATAGTCAGTGATGTTAGGTACACTCTGGGACTATCGCGAATTGTGGTGGAGCGGTCTGATGACCACTGCACTGCTGACCGTAGTGAGTTTTGCGGGCGCGACCGTCTTGGGTACCATCATCGCAGCATTCAGAATCAGTCCGATCGCCCCATTGCGGGTGGTCGGACTGATTTTTGTTGAAATCTTCCGCAATGTACCCCTGATGAGCCTCATTATTTTGGTGGTCTATGCGCTGCCCGAGATTGAGATTCTGCTGGGGTACAACGAGTCCATCATCCTGGCAATGACACTGGTTGGGGCCTCCTTCATTTGTGAAGCACTCCGTACCGGAGTCAATGGCGTTGACCGTGGACAGATAGAGGCGGCTCGGTCAATTGGCCTTGGCTTCTCTGGAGTAGTCGGACAGGTGGTACTTCCCCAAGCATTCCGGTCTATGGTGCAGCCGATTGTGACCGTCTTTATTGGTATCCTGCTGAGCTCATCCCTTGCCGGTGTTGTTGGCGTCGTTGACCTCACCACCGTGTCGAATTACATTAACAATCGTGAAGCGCTGGGCTTGGTCACCTTCGGAGTGGCTGCGGTGATGTACATCGTCATTGCACTCAGCGCGGGCGCTGTGGGCGACCGTCTTGAACGCAAACTTCGGGTATTGAGGTAGCGGGATGAGTAGCCAAACAAGCGCACTTTTCGACGCACCCGGGCCGGTAGCCAGGAGTCGAATCCGGATGATCACCCTGGTCAGTCTGGTGCTGATTGCCCTGCTCATCTTTGTTGCGATCCGGCAGTTTTGGGTAAACGGCCAGCTCGAGCCTGCGAAGTGGGAACAGTTCTTGAACCCCGGAATCCAGTGGTATCTGGTGAAGGCGCTCGGCAATACCCTGCTGGCAGCAGCGGGGGCAGCCGCCATCGCCCTCCCACTCGGTTTGGTGCTTGCACTCGGGCGACTCAGCAAAAATCGCGGGGTGCGCTGGAGTTCAACGATCATTATTGAAATGTTCCGGGCCATCCCATTGCTGCTCTTAATCTATATTTTCTTTATCGCCCTCCCGCAATATGGCATCAACCCAGACCTGTTCTGGAAACTCGTTATCCCGATTGGTCTCTGTGCCGGCGCATCCATTGCCGAGGTTTTCCGGGCTGGAATTTTGGCACTACCCAAAGGTCAATCAGAGGGGGCTCTCTCGCTGGGGCTCAGCGAAGCGCAAACCTTCTGGAATGTCATCTTCCCGCAGGCGGTACGCATGGTCGTGCCCTCCCTGCTGGCCCAGGTTGTCATCCTGCTGAAAGACACCACCCTGGGTTATGTGGTGAGTTATGGCGAATTGCAGAATAGTGCAAAAGTGTTGGTTGCCAGCAGTGGCAATCTCATTCAGACCTATCTCATTGTGACCCTGGTCTATATTGCGATCAATGTGTTGATCTCAAAGTCGGCAGAGAGAATCGATCGACGATTCCAACGCCGCCGCGCCGGTGCAGGGTTACAGGCACAGGCCGTTACCCTGCAAGCGCAACTCTAAGGAAAGAGTTTGTGACCGGCCGGCGAGGTATTTCGGAACAATTGGTAACCTTCTCGTCTTTCACAGGCAGCAGTTCTAAGCTTTAAGTCGTGAGTGATACAACAGAACTTTCTCCCCCAGAACTCCTCAAACTGCTCCTCGTTGAGGTGACCGTTGACCGTACTGAACGGCCACGTTATCAGCACCTGGCCACTTACTTGACCGAAGGGTTCTTGGCTGTTGCCGGAGCCGATGGCTGGCTGATTGACCTGGTCGGCGCCGAAGAGCTGGGTGTCGAAAAACTGATCGAACGGGCCGAAGATGCCGATGCCGTGGTCTTATTAGGCGGCGAGGATGTACATCCCAAGTTTGCCAATCAGCCGGAGAATTATCCCGGTGGCGGCGGAAAGCATTACGAATTGGCCGATGAGGCGCAGATTGCGCTCGTTCGACGTAACCTGACCGAGGATGTGCCAACCTTTGGTATTTGCCGGGGTAGCCAATTAATCAATATCGCCCTGGGTGGGGATCTCGTACAGCATATTGAATCGGATGAGCACCGAAATATGAACATCCTGAGCGATATGACCTTGGTTACCCATGATGTTGCAGTCGATACCGATACCGATCTGGGTGAGCGTCTCTCCCCACTCGGTGACAAGATTTCGGTGCAGAGTTCGCACCACCAATCAGTCGATCGACTCGGTGCCGGACTCCGTCTGGTTGCGGTTGCTGACGATGGCATTATTGAAGCATTCGAGCACGAAAGCGCACCCATTTTTGCGGTGCAATGGCATCCAGAAGACCCGAAAACCGACACAGCGCAATTGCGTGTTTTGCTTGCAAAACTTCGGAGCGAAGTTCTCGCTCGTCGATAGCATTTCTGCGCTGCTGCACTGACTAGGCTTGAGCTTGTGTTGACTCGATTCATTGCCTCAGTGGTTGCCCTGGCCCTCGTGCCGGTGACAGCTTTGGCGATGAATGGTTCGGCTGAGTTCCCGGCGAATTTTGGCAACGGGGCGCCATTTGTGCCCGGCCCGAAGGCGCTTGAAATTGTGCAGGATGCCGGTCTCAGCTCGCCGCTGGCGCCGGAAGCCTTGAACCAGAGCGCTGAACTCAACGTTCAGCGGGTGTACCGTGCCGAGGGTGCCCTGCAATTTGATCTGAGCTGGGGCTATCTGCCCGGGAAACATCCCTACAATGCTGTGGTTGATGCTGCCGTGAGCACAATGCTGCAAGAGTTCAGCACTGCACAGGGTGTGGGTTATCGGCCGGCAGCGCTGGGGCTCCCGGATGCGTCATTAATCGGGAGCGGATGGTCGCGAAGCTGCGGAGAGAAGCTGAGCCTTTCGGAAGCGCTGCAGCGAAGCAGTACGAGTGATGTTCCGCTGCTCCATCTGGGCTGTGAAGTCATTATGGCGAACGGCTCGATGCTGGGGCAGCGACTCAGCAGCACTATTCTGCAGGCTGGCGAGGTGCTCAAGCAAAGCCAACAAACACTCTATGTGGATACCGCTTTCGATAGTGCTGCCAAGAGTGCAGCACCTGAACTGAAACGGCTGGGCGATTCCTCACTTTTTGTTAATATTTCCGATGTTGAGTTTGCCAGAGCGCTCATTGATTTGATGGATCGGCAACATTGGGCACTGCCCGATGATCGACCCACACTAGAGCTGACGCTTGCCGAAAGCGTTCATGCGGCAAGCTTCGCACGTGATGGTCGACTGCTGCTAGCAAACCGTGCCGGCTTGCAATCATTCGATGGCCGTCTCAGACTGGTCACCGATGCTCCAGGCAGCGAGCAGAGCGTAAATTCCTTGGCGCTCAGCCTGGACTGGGTCAAGCCTTATCTCAGTGATTGGGGTCGCGAGGTGCAGAGCAGCGTGCTGAACGCAGCACCGTACTCCGGTCCGAGCAATGTTGAAGCTGGCCGGGATCACGTCAATTGTTCATTGGTTCCCTGCCTCGCCGTCAGCTACGATGATGGCCCTTGGAGCTCGACCGATCAGGTGCTCGCCGCCCTGGAAAAATATGATCAGGCGGCAACCTTCTTTGTGCTCGGGCACCTGCTGAATCGTGGCGGTCAGATCTTGAAGAACACCTACGACGCTGGGCACCAGATTGGGAATCATAGCTGGAATCATCCCAGCCTGAACCGCATGTCACAGGCTGATGTGCGCTGGCAATTGCAGAGCACCAATCAGGCAATTGCGGCACTGATTGGCGAGACTCCCACCATGTTCCGGCCACCCTATGGTGCTTGGAGCCCAATGGTGTTGCAAAGCTCGGGCATGATTGCGGTGATGTGGAATGTGGATAGTAATGATTGGCGTGGCCTGAGCGATGCTGCTTATCGCGCTTTGGTGTACCGGGTAAAACCGGGT
>JBARYA010000032.1:0-9142 GCA_049647625.1 Microbacteriaceae bacterium | reverse complement strand
GGAACCGCTTCGATAATACTGCGCATGACGATGCTGTGGCCAAGTTCACCATCAGTGACCGTTCGAGCAGTGTGGCAATCACCAAGAGCCCGACCGGATTGAACCGTCCGGGCGGAAGTGAAATCCCCTATGTTCTCAGCTTTACCAATGATGGTTCTTCAGTACTGAAGAATTTGGTGGCAATTGACACCATCAGCTGTGTTAATGGCAAGCCAAACCTGGTTTGGGATCCGCTAAGGATGCAGGGTGCATTCACCATCTCGGTGACTCCAACAACCGTATCTGAAATGACCACCGATCCAAGCAAGGTGAGCTTTGAATACATCGATGGTTGCGTCGGTGGAGAAGATCAGGTCAAGGTAACTTTCCCAGCGACGGATCGACTGTATCCAGGAGATAAGGTTGCGATTAGTCTGCCGCTTTTCGTTCGCTTTGGTCACGAACCAACCTTCGGTGCTGACTACCCAGATAATCAGTTCCTGAATCGTTTTCACTTGGATTATCAGGATGATCTTGATTTGCCTTTGACAACCACACCGGTGACAACCACTGTTGCGGTACCGGTTTCGCAAGGGTATTGGATTACCAAATACGTGCGTGAAGTTGTGAAGCCGGGTGCTGATCGCACCGGTCGTCATGGCAGCTGTCAGGGCAGTGAGGAAGAATACCGTACCGGAACCCCGAGGGATGACGGTTTCGAGCGCACTCCGTGTATCGTCGAGACTAAGCCTGGTGGAACGTCCGAATGGCGCCTCTGGGGCAGCAACGTTGGAAACCTGCCGACCGAGCGACTCAGCTTTGTTGATGTGTTGCCAGTGCCGGGTGACGTTGGTGTAACCCAAGAGCTTTCCGGACTTTCCCGTGGCTCTGAGTTCGTTCCGATCCTGAACGGTAATTTGCGGGTGAACTGGGATACCGAGAATATCGGTACCTATCAGGTGCTCTATCAGACGGCTGCCAATGGCGGTTGTGTGATGACCGGTGGCAGTGCCTCCAATGATCCGTTCAGCTCACGCTGCGCTGATTGGGAGACCGATTGGGACAGTATCAAGACGAACCCTGCCGCTCTCGCCAAGGTCACCGCTATTCGGGTTGATTTCAACTGGGATACCGCCACTGGGTTGATGCAACCGGGTGAGGCTGTGCAGGTCTACTTCGAGACCACAACGCCAAAGGACCTTCCGGAAGGTTTCGCCGAGGGCTCATACCCCGAGGCCTGGAACTCCATTGGAGCCTGGGCAGTGACGAACATTAGCGGTGCTGAGAACGTGCCTAATGTGAACCGTTACTTCCTGACCGCACCACTGAAGGCTGGAATTGTCTACGACTACACCGAGCTGCCAGATACCGGTATTGGTGAATCGCCGGCTGGGACGATTCTCCTTGCACTCGGTCTGCTCGGTTTGGGTGGAGCGCTTATCGGTGGGAATGAGCTCCTGCGAAGAAGGAAGCTCGAGTCCTAGCGACAGCTCACTGAGAGAAGCTGCGGCCGGCCCTCCCTAGGGGTCGGCCGCTTTCTTCTTTGGGTGAAGAGGGGATGGTTGAAAACAGGGGGCTTAAAAAGTTTGAGGACCTATTATCGTTATTGATAATAAGTCCTCGCCCTTGCACCAAGAGTGTCCTGCAATCACATGTACGAGGTTGCCACAGCAAAACAACTTCGTGTTTCTAATATATAACAGTTCTATAACGCATGTCCACTTCTTGGGCTAAATTCCATAAATATTCGCCAAATCCGTAACCTGTCCGTTACCTCCTTGGTAGAAAAAGGCCGGATTACGCGAGATTTTCGGTGATTTAGTGTGCGTCGGGGCTGGCAGCGTGTGGGGTGCGGATAATCACATCGGCGTGTCGGTCGAAACGATAGCCGAGTCCGCGAATGGTGATAATAATGTCCTGGAAGTCGCCAAGCTTGGCCCGGAGCCGGCGAATGTGCACATCAATGGTGCGGTCATTGGGGCGATCATCGGCGTCCTCACGCCAGAGGCCATCGATGAGTTCCTGGCGAGAAACGGCACGGCCCTCGCGGAGTACAAGGAACTGTAGCAATTCAAATTCACGATAGGTGAGGGCAGCTTTTTGCCCATCCAAGAGGACCTGTTTTCTGCTGGTATCAATCAGCACGCCGCTGCGATCGGTGCTGCGCTTTTGCTTCTCACGAAGGCGCTTGGCCTCTGGCTCATTGAGGGCGAGGCGAACAATATCGACATCGCGGCCGTGTGCATTACGCGGAGCCAAGGCCACCACCGCATGGGATTGTGCCTCAGGGACCAGGCCGTGCAGTGTGGCATTGAGCGCCTCAACAATCTTGCGCAGGCTAGTGCCGTGCGAAGCGGCCAATTCTTCGCTCAAACCGAGGTAGATGCCTAATCCACGCGCCTGTACAGTCTCGAGGTGGGCATTAGCCTGGGCGGTCGCCTCGTGGCTTGGTGCGCTGGTGTTCTGGCTTGCAGTGCGGGTAATGGTGGTTGCTGTGTTGCTCATGATGAGAATCCTTTGAAAGTATTGCTGCTGTCTTCTGGCGAGGATATTGCTGACCTCTGGTCAGTCCTGCCGAGTTCCCTCACTATTGAGGGTTTGGTGAATGTGTTGCAGAAACGAAAGAGTTTTCGAATCCTGCCGGTGAAGAGCAAACCTTAGTGACCTACAGAGTCGGTGCTATCGGTTTCGAGGGGTCGTCTTTAGCGACACATTCGACAACATGGCATAGCGCACATTGGCATCATCATGCCAACAAAACTTCCGGTAGCTACGAGCGAGCTAGGGGAAAATGCGTATACAGTCATAGCTGAATTATGCAACAGCTACGAAGTTCTGTCAAATTTGGTACAGAAAATGTGGGAGTCTCACAAAGTTTAGTGATCGATGGTGCCGTAGAGGCGATCGCCAGCATCGCCAAGACCCGGCACAATATAGCCGCGTTCATCGAGTTTTTCATCGAGTGCACCAACAAATACCCGTACATTGAGGCCTTCAGTGGTTTCACGCACATGCTCGACGCCCTCCGGAGCTGCAATCAAGCAAATCGCGGTCACATCGGTGGCACCGCGGTCGAGCAGATAGTGAATCGCAGCGCTCAGGCTGCCACCGGTTGCAAGCATCGGATCGAGCAGGATGCACTGGCGGCCAGAAACATCCTCGGGGAGGCGTTCGGCATAGGTCACCGGAAGCAGAGTCTCCTCGTTCCGCACCATGCCCAAGAAGCCAACCTCGGCGCTTGGCATCAGACGAATCATTCCGTCGAGCATCCCAAGTCCGGCGCGAAGAATAGGAACAATCAATGGTTTGGTGTCAACCAGGGCAGTGCCGGTTGCGGTAACCAGCGGAGTGGTGACCTGGACCTCTGTGGTGCGAAGATTTCGGGTGGCTTCATAGGCTAAGAGCGAGACCAATTCTGAGGTCAGCTCGCGAAACACCGGTGACGAGGTGGCAGCATTGCGCAAAATCGTCAATTTGTGAGCAATAAGCGGATGATCTGCGACATGAAGTTCCATAGGGCTAATTTATCGCATTTCCGAGTGCGTATTGGTCCTAAGCTGGAATTGTTCAGACAAGGCAAGAAATGCCCTCAGCATCACGGTACAAAACCGGATTTCCCAGGGCTCAGAAACGTTCATAGACATTAGGAGCTGAGTGTGGCGGAAACCCCGAAGCGAGCCGAGTCAGGTCAACAGACAGCGCACCGCTATGAGGCGGTCATGCAGGATGCCCTGAACGAGGCTCGGAGGGCCGGGGAGCGGGGCGAAGTCCCGGTTGCTGCTATTCTGCTGGACGACTCCGGTGTGGAACTCGCTCGGGCGATAAACGACCGTGAGGGGTCTGCCGACCCAACAGCCCATGCCGAAGTGCTTGCTATTCGTGAGGCGGCACAAATTCGGGGGAACTGGAATCTTTCTGCTTGCACCCTGGTTGTCACCCTTGAACCCTGCCTACTCTGTGCCGCAACAATTCAGGCCGCCAGAATCAGCACGGTGGTATACGGTGCCTGGGATGAGAAGGCCGGTGCCGTTGGCTCTGTTTATGACGTATTGCGGGATCGGCGTTTACCGTTTCGCACCGAGGTCATCACCGGGGTGTGTGCTGAAGAGTCGGCGGCCTTGCTCAGCGAATTTTTTGAGGCCCGTCGTCTCGAAGAATAGTCGAACGCCGGAGTCTAGATTCTTGCACTCGTTACTGGCGTGACTGATGCTACTGAATGAGAGGTTCGCTCTTTAGTCGTAGGAGCGGATCACGATATTTTCGGTCGGTGGGGCCGATTCGACCGGGGGAATTATCGGGATTTCTCCGGTGCTATCAATGCTGGGGGCTACCCCAACAAGTTCAGCTTTGAACACATCCGGTTCAATATAAATGAGGCGAGCTATCGGGAGCACTGCCCGGATGCGGTTCTCAATCTGATTCGTTGCGGCAGAGACCTCCTCGATTGTTTTTTTCGCGGGGAAGGCAATTTTTGCTGCCACGAGCACTTCTTCAGGGCCGAGATACAGGGTCTTCATATGGATAATCTGATCGGTCTCGGGGCCCGCCAGAATCGCATCCACCAGAGCGTTGTGGTCTTTGGTGTCAACGCCTTCGCCGAGTAGAAGGCTCTTCGTTTCGGCCGCGAGCAGAATCGCAACCAGCACCAAGAGCGCGCCGATGCAGAGAGTTCCGATACCATCCCAAAGCGGGTTACCGGTGAGAATGGTGAGACCAACCCCGAGGAAAGCAAAAACCAGACCGAGCAGGGCTGCGGTATCTTCGAGCAGAATGACCGGCAGCTCAGGGGACTTCGAACGACGAATAAAGTTGAACCAGCTCTGATCTCCACGCACTCGGTTCGACTCAATGACAGCGGTGCGGAGTGCACTGGCCTCCAAAATCATGGCTATTCCAAGCACAACGAGTGGCAACCAGACATTATCAAGAGGATGGGGCTCATTGATTTTTTTGAAGCCCTCAAAGAGTGAAAATAATCCGCCAACGCTAAAGAGCACAATGGCTACCACAAAGGCATAAATATAGCGTTCACGGCCATAACCGAATGGATGGTCGACATCTGCGCGACGCTTGGACCGTTTGCCACCAATGAGGAGGAGAAGCTGATTTCCCGAATCGGCAAGTGAGTGAACACTTTCTGCCAGCATGGAGGAAGAACCGGAGAATATCCAAGCAACAAATTTTGTGGCTGCAATGCCAACATTCGCTACCAGTGCAACAACTACGGCCTTGGTGCCGCCCTCTGTGCTCATAACAAGCCTTTCATTCGCTTCAAGTATTCTATTGCCTCAGCTTGGACAGCAGGTGAGGTTTTTATTGCGGGACCTCAGCCAAACATGGCGAAGGCGCTATTCTAAGGAGTGTGAACGAACAGAATGAAGTAGCGCGCTTTGTGCAGAAAATCGCATTCCTTGGCACCGGCTCAATGGCTGGTGCGATTCTTCGTGGCTTGCTCGAATCTCCGGTTTCAGTGGGAGAAATCGTCGCAACCGTGCGTAGTGCAGAGGGTGCTGCCAAGCTGCAGGATATGAGCGGACGAGTCAGTATCCTGCAGAGTGGATCAAACCCTGAAGCGAATCGTGAAGCGAGTCGGGATGCAACGATAATTTTTCTCGGTGTGAAGCCTGCACAAGTTCCCGAGCTCCTTGAAGAAATTTCACCTGTGCTGAGTCCGGATACCATCGTTGTGTCACTCGCAGCGGGGGTAACCACAGCGAGCTGTGAAGCTGCCTTGCTGCCAAAATTTCAGCCGGCAATATTTCCACCTCTGCCCCCACAGGTGCACGCTATCGTGCGGGCAATGCCCAACACCCCTGCTCTCATAGGGCAGGCAATGACCGGACTTGCGGCCGGGAGCGCTGTCTCTGCGGAGCAATTATTGCTCATCCAAGATCTCTTCGAGACCGTGGGTCGGGTATTGGTGCTACCGGAGTCAAAGATTGATGCATTGAGCGCAATCTCCGGCTCGGGACCGGCGTATGTTTACTATGCGATTGAAGAATTCACGCGTGCCGGCATCGAGTTGGGCTTCAACGAGGAAGAAGCAAGCCTGCTTGTTGGGCAGACCTTTCTCGGAGCGGTAAATTTGCTCGACCATACCGGCAAGACTGCCGCGGAGCTGCGCACCCAGGTCACCAGCCCGAAGGGCACAACCGAGCAAGCACTCCGGGTTTTGGCTGAGGCCGGTCTTGAGCAAACCTTTGTTGAGGCCGCACGCGCAGCGATTGCCCGGGCCGAAGAGTTGGCCAGCGGTAAGGCTTAGCCGGAGGGTTCCGCGTTAAGGTGTGACGCTGAAGCGTCTGGACTAGCGTGCGAGTTTTGCGAAGCGTTCGAGATCAGCACTGCGGCCTGAGACAACAATTGCCGAGTGGTCGGTAATAATCGTATCCGGGGTCGGGTCAATGTAGTCCTCACCGGCCGCCTTGATTCCAACCACATTGACGCCATAACGCTTGCGCAGATTGGCATCAGCAATGGTCATTCCCCGAACCGCAGGTGGCGGGAACATCTTGGCGAGTGCATATCCCTCATCGAATTCAATGAAGTCAAGCATGCGGCCGTTGACCAGGTGAGCGATGCGCTCTCCAGCTTCTGCCTCAGGATAAATGACATGGTTCGCGCCAATTTTGGCCAGAATTTTTCCATGAGATTGACTGATCGCTTTAGCCCAAATCTGTGGAACTTTAAGCTCAGCCAAGTTTGCGGTGATGAGCACACTGGCCTCGACCGAGGTTCCCACGGCAACGATGGCTACCTGGAAGGTGCCGGCGCCAACCTGCTGAAGTGCCTCTAAGGAACGGGCATCAGCTTGAACGGTATGGGTGATGCGCTCAGACCATTTCTGTACCAGGGACTCATCGGTATCGATGGCCAGCACATCGCGGTCAAGTCTTTGCAATTGTCCGGCAGCCGCAGCACCGAAGCGCCCCAGTCCGATAATCAGTACCGGGGTTTCGAGATCAAGTTTCCTAACCAACGATTGGCCTTTCTTCAGGACGACGGAACATCTGGTGTCGGGTGCTGGCCGAAATTGCTACCGCCAAGGTAACTGTACCAATTCGACCCATCCACATCGTTCCAATCAGCACAAGTTTTCCCAGATCCGGCACGGTTTCGGTGAAGCCGGTACTGAGCCCCACCGTGCCAAAAGCGGAGATAACGTCGAAGAGGATATGGTCGAGCGAATCGCCGGTGATGGCCAGCAGACTCATGCAGGAGATCGCAATGGTGGTTGCGCTCAGCAGCAGCACGCTCACCGCGATGCGCAGAACATCCGGTGGAATCCGTCGGCCAAAGGCTTCAAGATCGCTCTTGCCCCGAGCCTCGGCCCAAATTGCTAGGAAGAGCACGGCTAAGGTCGTCACCTTAATACCGCCGGCAGTCGAGGCGCTTCCTCCACCAACAAACATCAACATATCGGCTGCCAGCAGGCTCGAACCGGTCATGGTATTTGGGTCAATCAAGGCGAAGCCGCCCGAGCGGGTCATCATCGACATAAAGAAAGCGTTAAAGAAGTATTCGCCGCTCTCATCACTGGCGAAACTTCGGCTATTGCCCAGTTCCAGCAATGAGAAAAGTAAGCCACCGAGGATGAAGAGCCCAACCACCATGATGAGGGTCAGTTTGACGTGCAGGCTCCAGTGTCGCCGATTTCCGAATTGGCGGATGAGCGCATAAAAGACCGGAAAACCCAGGCTGCCCAGGAATACACCGAGCATCATGATTGAGAGGAACCAATAGTTATCGATAAATAGGTCGAGGCCTTCGATATTGGGGGCAAAGCCGGTATTGGTGAAGGCCATCACCGAATAATAAAAGCTGTGCCAGATAGCATCCCAGGTTTCAAGGCCCGCCAGCAGCATGCTGGGCAACATCAGCATTGCAATAATGAACTCGAGAATCAACGTCGAAACCACAACAATGAGCACCAGCCCACCGATTTCTCCGAGTCGAACCGCCTGAGCCTCCGAGACCGGGCCGCGGTGGATGCGGGAGATATTGGTGTCACCGGCTGCCATAAGACGGCTGCGGAGACCGAGTTTTCTGGAGAAGACCAGACCGAGCATCGAAGCCAGGGTCATCACGCCCATGGCGCCGATCTGTACCCCGATGAAGATCATGGTTTGACCAAAGCCAGACCAGTGCTGTGCCATGTCAACGGTGGAAAGACCGGTGACGCAGATTACCGAAACCGCGGTAAAGAGCGCATCAACCCATCCGGTGAACTGTCCGTCAGCTTGTGAAACGGGGAGCGAAAGAATAATTGCCCAAAGCAGAATTAATCCACTAAAAATAATGATGGCAAAGCGTGCAGGCTTATTTTCGGCTGTGGTATCAACGAAACCACGAAGGCGCTTCCAAAAATTTATCGGTGCCTTGAGTTTCTTTGGTCTTTTTGCCATATGTTGTCTTCTTTGTCGACGCTTCAGTACCAATTGTGGAATATGAACCAAGCTGGGTCTGGTACATATTCGGATTAACGGTTAACCTTAACTACTATGGTAGACATTTTTGTAGCACTTTCTGACGAATCACGGCGAGGCATTCTCGAACTGCTTTTGCAACGCTATGTTGATGAATCAAGTGAAAACGGTGGAATGAACGTTTCTGAGCTGGTTGAGCACACCCAACTTTCCCAGCCAACGGTATCAAAGCAGCTCAAAGTTCTCCGCGAGGTTGGCCTCGTTTCTGTTCGGAGTGAGGGCCAACAACGCTTCTACACACTTGAAACTGCCCCGCTTGAAGCGGTTGAAGATTGGCTGATTCCATTCCTCAGTGCTGACTTTGATGACACAGACGAGGATGAACTCCTTGAGCACCTCTACGATCATGCAGAAAATCTGCGACCTTCTGCCGATAAGGCTGTGGGTGGACTCTTACCGGAGTGGCCAGAAGTTGTGCTCGGTATTGCCAGAAACGCGGGCGAGACGGCTGCCCAAGTGCAGGGACAGCTGACCCATTCGGTTGACTTCGTGAATGACCAGGTGCAGCGGGTTCGGGCCTATGTTCAGGGGTTCAGCAAGAACTAGTCCTCGATAGGAGGAATGAGCAGCGCTCGCAAGCGAGTGTTGCTTTTAGCTCTTTCAATTTTCTTCACTTTGCAATACAGTTGTTAACATTATTCACATTGTCAACATCCCGTGTCTTATGGGTGAAGCGGATG
>JBARYA010000031.1:0-4272 GCA_049647625.1 Microbacteriaceae bacterium | reverse complement strand
ATGTGGAGGGAATTGGCCCGGTATCAGAGTGGATGTTCTGTACCGATTATTTCTCTTATGTGTGTGGCGCCACCAACGAGTTTGGTGAACTGCTCAATAAACATGGTCAGGTAATGGCTCCGTTAGAAACTTTATCCGGTAATCCAAAGTTTGTCGGTGAGGAAGGAAAGAAAAAAGAGAAGATAATTTCTTATCTCATCAAGAATGGTTGGGATGAATATCATGGGGTCGGATACTTTCTTCGCGGTGCTCAAACCAGTCTCGCACTGGCTAAAACAACCTGGGATGAACGCTATAATCTACAAATTTTGATTTGGTGCATCAGCGACTATCCAACAGATTTATCGATTGCTCAGGAAACAGCTCGAAAGGCCACGTGTGATCAGAGTATTCCCGATAGCGCACAACTCGAAATTTTATCGAAGATGCCAGATAGCCCCCAGGTAATGCTTAATCTGATTGGCGGCAAACTTGATTTGGCTGTTGGTGAGACGGTTACCTTCCATCTCCAAACAAACATTTATCAACAGGGTATTTCGTTTTCCACTGCAGGGCCGGCCGGTAGTTTGTATATCGCGCCAGGGGCATCATTAGCGGGCACCACTCTGACTGTGAGCGGTTCTGATCCAGCGGTACTAACTGATATAGAGATTAGTTTTACAGCAGCCGCTGCAGGTACATTCGAAATGGGAGTAGGGTTTACCCCGGCCTCTGAATCCTATCTACAGTGGAACCAGAGCCCTACTCTTGACACGGTAACCGGCAAGGGCTGTCAAGTCTTCTCCGTTTTCCAACAACATCAGTTGAAAGAATTTTCAGATACGGCGCAGGCAAGTTTTCTCAGATCAATCACTCCGCCGAAACCTCCAGTACGAGTTGAAACCGGGGCCCTCGGGAAGTAATCTTCTTGATTGTGAAATCTGCCGAATCCATTTCGTGGGTTCGGCAGATTTATAATCTGAGCTTGTTAGGATAGAAAAACGTTTGGTGGGGCTACTCTCCTCAACGGATCCAGAGAAAATTGGAGTAATGCCTGATCTAAAAATCGCCGTTATTGGTGCCGGAGTTGGCGGTTTGGTCGCAGCGATCGCACTACAAAATAGGGGTCATCGCGTCCAAATATTTGAACGCTCAGCGGTTCCTCGAACATCCGGCTCAGGTATTTCACTCTTCGGCAATGCGTTGAAGGCCCTGGCGGCAGTAGAACTCGGTGACCTGTTAGCCGAAGGCGATATGGAACACGCTCGGATGAGCGAAGCCGGTCAGCGAAAGCCTGATGGAAGCTGGTTGATGAAACTTCCGGCAAACTCCACCAAGAATTTGACCGTTTTGCCCCGAACAGAATTGCACAAGAGGCTGATTCGCAGGTTGAAGCCAGGAACACTGGTGCTGGGTACTGAAGCGCTGGTTGAGTCGAGCGAAAATGGTATCTTGATGCTCAGCAGGGCAGGACAAGAACCGGCAAACGAACAATATGATCTGATTATTGCCGCTGATGGACTGCGCAGTGGATCACGAAAAGCCTTGGGAATTGATCCCGGTTTGCGCTACGCCGGGTACACTGCGTGGCGCGGCATGACAGTTGGCGACAATGACTATGGCGATATTGGGGGAGCCACTTGGGGGAGGGGAGAGCACTTTGGCTATTCTCCGATGCTGGGTGGCGGCAGTTATTGGTTTGCAACGGCAACGGTCCCGGAACACCATCAGGTGCGCGGAAATCGAATAGAGCTCATGAGGCGATTCAAACGCTGGCACGAACCTATTCGTCAGATTATTGAGGACACACCAGAGAACAACCTGATCCGCCACGATATTTATGCCCTCAGAAAACCGCTGAAACGGTTTACGAGTGGTCGAGTGCTCTTACTCGGAGACGCAGCTCACGGGATGACTCCAGACCTTGGCCAGGGCGCCTGTCAAGCCATTGAGGATGCCGCAACGATTGCTAATCTGATTGGGCCATCGAGTAACTCCATCAATACCAACCTGGCTCTGCGTCGCTATGACAAGCTGCGGCGAGGATATACGACCCGGGTCTCGAGAAGGTCCTGGTTGGTGGGCAAAATGGGTCAAAACCCCAGTCCCGTATTTGTGCGCTTTCGTGATGTTGGGATGCGTCTCTTTCCCCAAAAACTTTTTGCGCTCATGATGCGGAACCTGCACAGCTTTCAAAAACCAAAGAGTGTCGGCAAAGCCTCATAATCCCTGATTTTTGACCCATGTAGCATCAAGCTAGTGGAAATACCTGTCTAAACGAAGGCTCCAATGCCGGTGATTTCTCGGCCCAGCAAGAGCGCCTGAACGCTTTCGGTACCCTCATAGGTGTGAATCGACTCGATATCCACGAAGTGACGAGCAACATGGTTTTCGAGCAAAATTCCATTGCCACCCAGCATATCCCTGCCAAGTTGAGCAATCTGACGGGCTTTTTTGGTGTTATTGTATTTTGCCATTGAAGCCTGCAAAGGTTTGAGTTCGCCGCGGGCTTCGAGTTCTGCCAAGTGAACGCAGTAGAGCTGCATGCCGGTGAGTTCAGTCAACATGATAGCGAGGCGTTCTTGTACCATTTGGAACGCACCAATCGGTTTTCCAAACTGTATTCTTTGTTTTGCATAATGCACGCAGGCCTCATAGATTGCCGTTGCGTGACCGAGCGCTGACCAGGCGACCCCGAGCCTGCTGGCGAAAAGCACCTTGGCCGTATCCTTGAAACCACGAGCTCCGGGCAACATATTTTCTTTAGGTACCCGGACGTTGTCGAAGGTGATGAGGGCTTGTTGGATACCGCGCAGAGAAATCTTTCCGAGAATGTGTTCCCCGGTATATCCCGGGGTATCTTGTTCAACAAAAAATGCCCGGACTTCTCCATCTTCGGTTCGTGCCCAAACAATCGTCAGACCTCCAACCGAACCATTCCCGATCCACTTCTTCTGGCCGTTAATGACGTACTCGTCCCCATCAGCAATTGCTGAAGTTTCGAGACTGGTCGAATCGGATCCATGACCAGGCTCGGTCAATGCGAATGCTGCCGGCAACTTTCCTGAGACCACCGGTTCAAGCCACTGAGCTTTTTGCTCTTCACTGGCAAAGAGGGCGATGGTGCGCACGCATAATCCTGCCTGTACCGCAAGAATAGTTCCGAGACTGCCATCACCCCGTGAAATCTCCATATTGACGAGGCCCGCTGCTAGAGGGGAAAGTTTCTCGTGTCCGGCAACCTCGACTCCATCCGTGAGTAAATCATAGTCTCCGAGTCTAGAACCAAAATGAAGCGGATATTCGGCCTTATCCCAGGCCTCATTAACCTCCGGGAGAAGTTCATTGACATACGCCCGCGCTCGTTGCCAGGCCTGACGGTCGGCATCAGGAATAGTAGCGAATACGTCATAAAAATCGGTATCGAGTGCATCCGAGAGCTGGTATTTTCGCTCTGCATAAAGTGGTGTGTTGCTATTTCCGAGGCTCTCCTGAGTCATGGAATCCTCCTAAGTTTTGCGTTATTGCGGTGGAATATTGTGTGTTTGTTCTGTCTGTTATGACTGTTCAAGTTGTTCAAGCAGCTGATGGAGTTGCCCAAAAATTTGTCCACGCGTGTTCGCTGATGGTTTTGCCTGGCGCTTCGCGGGATGTTCTGCCTCGATGAGGGGCGCAGCATCGCCGTGGATATGAAAGATTTTTGCAACAGTATTCAGGGTTTCATCGAGTTCCCGATGTCCGGTTTGGCCACCATCCCGCAACATCTTTCGCAAAATATAGTTATGGGATGAGGTGATCGCCGAGCTGAAAATAATTGCACGCAGATGCTCAGACTCGGGAAGGAGTCCGCGCAAATACTCAGAATAGAGTTGCTCATAACGGAATACGGTGACGATTTCTCTTGCCCTCAGTACAGGAACAGCCCGCACTACTCGGTAACGATGCTGAGAGAACTCCTGCTGGCGGTAGAAATGGTCGAACACTTTTCGTGCTGAATCGAGGACTGCATCCCAGGGATTCGTGGTGTCGGCGTGGAGATGCTCAATAATTTCTTGAAGCAGCATTTCATGGTCAGCGAAAATAATATCTTCTTTTGAGCCGAATTGGCGGAAGAGTGTACGCCTTGAAACACCAGAGTTCTGAGCAATCTCATCGACGCTGGTGTTTTCAAACCCCTGCTCCTCAAAGAGCCGCAGCGCTTCTTGCGCAGCTCTGAGCCTGAGCCCATCGCGGTTCTTCTTTGAGGCCGGAGATTTCTCGTTCACAATCACATCCTTAAATTAGCACAAAAAG
>JBARYA010000030.1:0-3484 GCA_049647625.1 Microbacteriaceae bacterium | reverse complement strand
CCCCCCATCTGGTTCAGGGCGGGACTCCCTTGCGACTGCAGCGCGAGGGCAGCTTCAGCCCGAAGCGCCGCCAATAATCGTTGTTTGGCTTTTCGCTGCTGGAGAGCTCGGCCAATTATGCTCCGTTTCGGTGAGAAGAGTAGCGAAATCAAGAACAGTATAAAAAGCACAATCACAATCACCGGACCGGTCGCAATCCCACCCCAGACGATGCTGAGATACGCCCCGATTGCACTTCCTAGGGCGCCAATTGCGGCTGAAAGCGCAACAAAACTCGGCAATTTCTGTGTCCATTGCCGGGCCGCAGCCGGTGGGGTCACCATAAAGGCCACCATCAGCACCAGACCAACCGCCTTCACGCCAATGACCACAGCAACCACAATGGAGATGAACATCACGCTATCCACGATTCGGCTGCTGAAACCCAGTGTTCGAGCAAATTCTTTATCGAAACTCTGCAGCGCAAATTCTTTGAAAAAGAGCATCATCACCACAATGGCGATCGCACCGGTGATACCGATGGTGATCAAATCTGCGCTGGTAATCACCGAAGCGTTGCCAAATAAATAGTTCTGCACTCCGCCCTTACCCGGAAGGGCGGAGTCGGTAATTATTCGGAGGAGGAGCATCCCGCCACCAAAAAAGAGTGCGAGAACGATTGCCATGGCGCTATCGATTTTGAGTTTGGAATGGTTCGCTATGGCGTTTGCGAAGAAGGCCGCGAGTGTTCCAACCACCATCGCTCCGACAATGAGGGAGACCATATTTCGACCGTCTCCACCAAGCACCAGCACACCGAAGAGGAAGGCGATCATCGTGCCGGGAAGCGCCGCATGCGAGACCACATCACTCATCAGGCTCTGCTTCCGCAGATACGCGAATGAGCCGAGGGCGCCAGAAACCAGCCCAATAATTACCGTGCCAAAGAGGACATTCCGGAAGATATGATTCCCAAGAAATTCAAGAAGTGACATGCTCTACCCCAAAAATTCGAGAAATGAGTCGCTATTCCTGGCGTCATAGGCGGTGCGAATGTTCTCCCTGGTGAATGTGGTTGCAACCGGCCCGGATGCGATAACGGTGCGATTGAGCAGGGTCACCTGATCACAATATTCGGCAACGGTGTTCAAATCGTGGTGCACCAGAACAATCGTTTTTCCCTGAGCCTTCAAAAGCTGTAACACCCGCACAATTGCCTGCTCGCTGAGTGCGTCAACACCCTGAAAGGGCTCATCCATAAAATACACATCCGGTGCTTGTACCAGTGCTCTGGCGAGGAATGTGCGTTGTCTTTGCCCGCCAGAAAGCTCTCCAATTTGCCGTTTGGCAAGCTCTGCGATGCCAACTTCTTCGAGAGCCTGCATCGCCTCAACCCGATGATGTTTTCCGGGGCGTCCGAGCCAGCCAATTCTTCCGTAGGTTCCCATCAGCACCACATCGAACACGGTCGTCGGAAAATCCCAGTCCACACTCGAGGACTGTGGCATATAGCCAACGCGTTTTCGCACCCGATCGAGTGGCTGGCCAAAAAAGCGGGTTTCCCCGGTGAGTGGTTTTATCAAACCCAGCATGGTCTTGATGAGGGTGCTTTTGCCGGCACCATTTGGTCCGACAATTCCCAGTACAACCCCGCTCGTAATGCTGAGATTCACGCTATGCAGCACTGCTTCAGTGCGATAAGCGTAGCTTAAACCCCAGGCCTCAACCACAATGTCTGGGTGGCCGGATGAGGCTGTAGATTCTTCGTTCATTTCATGACTCCTAGTGCATTCGCTACCGCTTCAACATTGTGTTTTAAGGCACCAATATAGGTGCCGACATCGTGTGCTGCCCCCGGATCAGACACTCCCAGTGTGTCTGCGTAGAGCTCTTCTTCAGAGATTTTTACCGTCCAGGATTCCGCCTGTACAGCCTCCTTAAGGCTCTGGATTGCCTGCGGATTGGCTTGATTGTCTCGGAAAATCACGGGAACCTGGCGCTGGGCAATGAGGGTGGCCAGCTCGCTCAGCCGGGTTGGGCTAAGGAGTGCGTCGGTGGAAATAAAGTCAGTGGCATAAATTTCAAGGTTGAAGGTTTGCCCAAAATAGTTGAATGCATCATGGCCGGTAATCAGGATACGCCCGGAATCCGGAATCTTGGCGAGCCGATCTCTCGCCCAGTTTTCCGCTTCGAGTATCTGCTGGTTGTAGTGTGCAGCATTCTCAAGGTACTCTTTTGCCCGATCCGGATCTCTCTCACCCAACTTTTTTGCAATTTCAAGAACCACCTGACGCCAGAGCTCTGGGCTATTCCAAATATGTGGATCATGGAGTGCCTCTGCACCCCCCTGAGGGCTTGTCCAGGCGATGAGCTTGTCTGGGTCAAGGAGCTCACCCACTCCGAGCTGTTTCTCACCAAGGCCCTCGAGCAGTTCTAACATTTGAGCCTCAAGATGGAGCCCATTCCAAAGCACCAAGTCTGCGTCGATGAGCGCTTGGATATCTCGAGTACTTGGTTGATAGGTGTGCGGATCTCCGCCGGGACCGACGAGGGTACGAACATTGGCATTTGGCGCAATGTTTTTGGCGGCATCAGCGAGGTATCCTGTTGTGGCAAAAATCTGTACTGAGGTATCGGATGTGCTGGTATTTTGAGCGGGAGGCGATTGGGGCCCCGTGCTGCAGGCAACGAGTGCAAATGAAAGTACGAGCTCAAAGAAAATCAGGGCTCGTGACCGAAAATCGAACCGTTGATTGCGCTTCATCGGAACTCAGTGACGAAAAGTATCATAAAGTTAGTCTAACCGAACTTTATAAATCAATAAACCGAACTTTTTAATATTTGTCAGATTCTCCCGCAAATTTAGGCACAAACACACAAAACTCTTGCTTTTCATCACAAGAAGTAAAAATAAGGTGCGCATTTTTAGAATGCGAGCTATGGTCATAGTCAACTATTTCATTGCGGTTTAAAATCGTTGTCTTTCAAAGGAGAAGGTCATGGTTATAAAAAGTGACAAGAAATTTAGTAGTTCTGATGCTCAACGCAAAAAGAAAACACTTGCGTTACTCTCCGGTGGTGTGGTCATAGCCCTGGGAACCAGTCTGACACTTGCATCATGGAGTGACTCCGAATGGGTCTGGGGCGGTCTCAATGGAAACGCCAATGTGGGAACCTCAACATTCGAAGTAAAGCAAAACACCACACTGACAACCGACCCGCTCGCTTGGACAGACAAAGAAACCAACCCGGGCGACCCGCTCTTGTTTAGTGCCGGCTCGCTGGTGATGACCCCTGGAGACAAGATCTTTGCTCCGGTCGCATTGCAAACCACCTCCACTTCAATCGCTGGAACAGCAAAGTTGCAAGCTGCTGTTGCCGCGGCCGCACCTATTACTCAAAATGACACGGGTGGACTGCTCTGGGCTGCAATCGATCAAAGAGTGGTGACGCAAAATGTCCCCTTCACCTGTGACGCGACCGCATTCACAACGCTGACCCCATT
>JBARYA010000029.1:0-5058 GCA_049647625.1 Microbacteriaceae bacterium | reverse complement strand
GGAGCGGCTGCAGCACGCTTTTCGCAACTCGAGGATGAGGTGCAACAGCACCTTGCTCGGGTTCAGGGCTCCACCGTAGAGCAATCTCGCTTACGAGAACTCCGAGCTGATGAAATGAAAACAAGCGATGTTTAAGGCTGAAGAGCAACAGCTCTATGGCACATATGAGGCAAGCCCTGAGCACCATGCGGCGATTGGGTTTTTTCCGCCAAGTGCGATGAGATTCAAACAACGCCTCAGGTCTCAGCCGATAAGAACTATTTTTGGAAGTACCTTTGTCGCACTTTGGCTTCTTCCTCGGAACGCTGGAGTATTGTTTATGCAGCTCTATCGGAAAGCGATTTCTCCACTCTACGGTGACGTTTGTCGCTATTATCCAACATGCTCAGCTTATGCTCTGCAGTCAATTCATAAGCGGGGATTGGTTTTAGGTATTATCCTTGGTAGTTGGCGCATCATGCGCTGTAATCCCTGGGCTGAGGGCGGGCTTGATAAACCGAAAGAGCCCAAGCATCAACACTATTGCAGTACAGAACACGGTTTAGTATTTTTGAATCCGCAAATTCAAACGAACATCTGAAGCATTGAATGATGAACATTCCTGGTAATGGTTTTAGAACAACAGCAGAAAGCTAATACATGATTGAATTTTTTGGCACACTCCTTTGGCCAATTCGTTGGGCAATTGAGCTTATTCTCGTAGCCTTCCACTGGGTCTTCACGACACTGGGGATGGACTCTGCGGATGGCCTGACCTGGGTCCTTTCTATTGTTGGTTTGGTTCTTGTTGTTCGTGCTGCATTGATTCCTCTATTTGTGAAGCAGATTCGGAGCCAACGCAGCATGCTGGAAGTTGGTCCTGAGATGAAGAAGATTCAGGATAAATACAAAGGCAAGAAGGATCAGTTCTCACGCGAAGCCATGGTTCGCGAAACCCAGGCAATGTATAAGAAGCACGGTACGAATCCGTATGCAGCTTGTTTGCCAATGCTGGTACAGATTCCAATTTTCTTCTCTCTCTATTCCGTTCTCACCACTGCTTCACAATCAGGTGCAGGTGTTGGATTCCTTTCTCAAGAACTTGCTAACGACTTCGGTCAAGCGTCATTCTTTGGCGCCCCACTGCATATGGCCCTTTCGGGTGCGATTGAATTAGGCGGCCCGACCGCAGTCTTTATCCTGGCGCCGATTATGGTCCTCTTGATGACCGCCTCACAGTTCATTACTCAGAAGCAGATCATGTCGAAGAATATGTCGGAAGCGGCAAAAGCCTCACCGACCTATAAGACCCAGAAGATCATGCTGTACATCATTCCTTTTGTGTTCCTGTTCTCGGGGTATGCATTCCCACTCGGTGTGATGTTCTACTGGTTGGTCTCAAACATCTGGACCATGTGCCAGCAGCTCATCGTTATCAACAACATGCCAACACCGGGCAGCCCTGCTTATAAAGCATGGGAGGAACGTCAGGCAAAGAAGGCAGCTCGCAAGGGCATCCTTCCGGTAGTTGTTGCCGAAGAGGTTTCAGATGCTCCAGCACAAACACAGCGAGTACAACCCGTGGGTAAGAATCGTGCAAAGAAAAAAGGTAAGAAATAATGACCACTGAAAACGACTCACGTTTGGCAAATAGCATCTCTGGCTCCGAAGAAGAGGGCGATGTTGCGGCGGACTATATTGAAGAACTTCTCGACATCTGCGATCTCGATGGCGATCTCGAAATCGAAATTCGCAATGGACGTAGCTACCTTTCGGTAACAGCAACTGAGGGGAGCAATATCTCGAGGCTCGGTAACCCCGATGTTGTTTCGGCGCTGCAAGAGCTCACCAGAGTCGCTGTGCAAACGAAACTGCACGGCTCGTCCCGAATCATTCTTGATATTGCCGGATCGCGTGACGCTCGTGCCACCGAACTCGCAGAACTGGTCGATCGCGCTATCTCAAAGCTTGAGGCTGGGGCAGCTAAGGCCTCTTTGCCGCCGATGTCTTCATATGAACGAAAGCTCATTCATGATCTCGTCTCCGAGCGTGGTTATGTATCTGAGTCTGAAGGTGAAGGTTCAAACCGACACACCACGATCAGGGCTCAATAAGAGATCGTCGGTTCAGCGTTTGGGTTGCTGAATGTTTCACATGAAACATTCGCTTCCCTTCGTAGCTGTAGACAACGGGAACGGTGTTAGGAGATTTCTTCTCGCAGCATTGCTCGAGAGATTCGTAATTGGCGCGAAAGGTATCAGTATTGAACATCATCGATGAATCAAAAGAGTACGCTGAGCTCGAGCCAGAACCGCAGAGCGCAAGCGTCGTTTTCGGGGATACTCTGCCAAAGGTTCGTGACTTCACGCAATTGCTTTTCGAGCAGGGTGAGCTCCGCGGTCTGATTGGTGTTCTCGAACCAGCACGGTTGTGGACTCGGCACATTATCAATAGCGGTTTGCTCGCACCATTGCTTCGCCCCGGTCGGGTTGGTGATGTAGGCTCCGGCGCGGGCCTGCCCGGAGTGGTTTTGGCGATTGCACGCCCGGATGTTGAACTGATTCTGATTGAGCCGATGATCCGTCGAGTTGAATGGCTCCAAGAGGTGAAACATCTACTCCATCTTGACAATGTCACGGTGGTGAGAGATCGTGCCGAGGATTATCAGCCACAACCAATGCTTGACCAGGTAACTGCCCGGGCAGTGTCTGCGTTACGAACCTTGATTCCGATCACGGCCCCATTGTTGCGCCCCGGGGGAGAGCTGCTGCTCATGAAGGGTGAGAGGGTAGACCAGGAATTAGCAGCTGCGGAGAAGGTTCTCAGAAAGTATCGATTGACTGGGGCCGAGGTTTTGGTTCTCGGCGATAATGTGGATACCGAGCCGACCCGTGTCTTTCGGGCTAGTGTAAGCGAATAGACTTCTCCACAAGAGGAATTGTTTCACGTGGAACACATCCAAATGGATATTAACCTCGGTTGAAATTATTCTGAGGTGGAATAATAGCAAAGTGAAATGTTTCGATGGATGTTTCATGTGAAACATGTGTATCGTCAATGAGTTGAGGAGCTGTACAGTGTCAGAAGTTCAAGCCGCAGGGGCCGCTGAGTTTGATGACTCGACCCCTCTCGCCAGAGAGCTTAGTGAGCTGAAGCGCCGACAGCGTGTTCTGAGCGAAACAACAGTTGTGCTGCCTCGGAGCACTCGAATCATTACCCTCTCAAACCAAAAGGGTGGGGTTGGCAAGACCACCACAACGGTGAACCTAGCGGCATCGCTTGCTCGCGCCGGCGCGAAAGTATTGGTCATCGACCTGGATCCCCAGGGAAATGCTTCAACCGCTCTGGGTATTGATCATCGCAGTCAAGTTCAAAGTGTCTATGAAGTGATTGTCGATGGTTTAGAAATCGATGCTGTCATCCAACAAAGCCCTGAATCTCCAAACCTCTTTTGCGTCCCAGCGACCATCCATCTGGCCGGTGCAGAAATTGAACTGGTTTCCATGGTCGCGAGGGAACAGCGTTTGCGGACGGCCCTCGACAAGTTCTTGGCGAAGCGTCCAGATTTTCATTTTGTTCTGATTGATTGCCCACCTTCTCTTGGTTTGCTCACCATCAATGCATTTGTCGCGGCCAAAGAAGTCCTGATTCCAATTCAGTGTGAATACTATGCGCTTGAGGGCCTGAGCCAGCTTCTCGGCAATATCGAACTTATTCAGAAGCATTTGAATCCTGAACTGAAGCTTTCAGCAATTTTGCTCACCATGTACGATGGCCGTACGCGTTTGGCCCAGCAGGTTGCCGATGAAGTGCGTGAACATTTTCCTGATGAAACTCTTCAGACCATCATTCCTCGCTCGGTGCGTGTTTCAGAAGCACCAAGCTATGGGCAAAGTGTGATCAGTTATGATCAAAATTCTCCGGGTTCGGTTTCCTATCTTGAGGCCGCTGCAGAACTTGCTAGAAAGGGTGCATAATGGCACAGAAAAGAACGGGACTTGGTCGAGGGATTGGTTCCCTGATTCCCACAACAGCGGAAAGTAACCGTCCAGTTGATGTGTTTTTCCCCCAGAGCAATTCGACGGAATTGTTGACTGTTCCGGGTGCAGAGCTTGCCGCCCTGAATCCGAATGATATTGTTCCAAACCCACAGCAACCACGGAGCGATTTCCGAGACGCCGATCTTGATGAGCTGATTCATTCGGTTCGGGAATTTGGTGTGCTGCAGCCGATTGTGGTGCGACGTTTAGATAATCCTGGCTCGAGCGCTCAGTATGAGCTCATTATGGGGGAGCGGCGACTTCGCGCATCGAAAGCCGCTGGCCTAGAAACCATCCCGGCAATTATTCGTGACACCGCCGACGAGAATATGCTGCGCGATGCCCTCTTGGAGAACCTTCATCGTTCAGAACTGAATCCGCTCGAAGAAGCTTCTGCATATCAGCAATTGATGAATGACTTCGGCATTACTCAGGAGCAGCTTGCGGGAAAGATTGGACGCTCACGGCCGCAAATTAGTAATACGATCCGCCTGCTGAAGCTGCCAGAGCGCGTTCAACAACGCGTTGCTGCCGGTGTTCTCAGTGCCGGTCATGCCCGAGCGATTCTCGCTTCAGCTTCGGCCGTCGAAATGGAGGCCCTCGCTGACAAGATTGTGAATCAGGGTCTTTCAGTTCGCGAGGTAGAATCCTTAGTCTCCGACGACAAAGTCAATCGCGGGGCCAAGAAACGACCAATTGCCGGAAGTAAGCAAGATCAGCTTTCAGAGATTGCCTCGGAGATCGGTGATCTGTTGAACACCCGAGTAAAAGTGACATTGGGTGCCAAAAAAGGCCAAATCGTCATCGACTTTGCGACCATTCAGGACCTCAATCGCATCCTCAAAGAATTGAAGACACGAACTTTCGGCAGCTAAGAGCCCCTTCAGTGGCCTAAACTGAGGAGATTTCAGCTCTGCAAAAACGGTGAATGTGCTCGAGATTTAATCTCGGGCTGCTGCGGATGCTGCCAGTGCGGCGTATACCCATCCGAGGTCATGTCCCGCACTTTCGAGGGCAAGAGGCAAGAGTGAAGTCTCTG
>JBARYA010000028.1:0-4701 GCA_049647625.1 Microbacteriaceae bacterium | reverse complement strand
CCAAAAAAATCCTCAAGTGTTCTGATAGCGTGATGGTTTGAGACTGTCTCTAAGAGGTGGGCCACATCTAGTTCTGGCCCATCGTCATGCAATGTATAAATTCCGGCGAGGAGGTTGAATCTCACCTCAAGTTCAGGATTTTGAGTATTGACTAATGCCCAATCGGAGTCGCCATCAGGGACGGATGCGCGGGTGAGTTTAAGCTCAGGATTACGCCGAATGAGCTCACTGATAATCCACCAGAATTCACTTTCAAGGTATCGGTCTGCAGTGATTACAGTGAAATTCTCCATGAGGAATCCTCTCTGGGCTATCTATCTTGAGTGCTCTTGCTGGGTGAAGCTTGGCGGCATCGGAACGTCGGAGGAGACACCGATGCCGCCAAGTTTTTGAGGCTATGGGCGAGTAGCGGATGTGGCGATCCTGCGGATAGCGTCGCCCAAGAACTGCTTGGGTTGAGCATCCGGTAGCGCAGCATTGACCTCGGCGATAGCCTGATCAATCGGAATATTGAGCTCCAGCGCTGAGTACAACGCTGCCACGCTCGGTGTGCGACTTTGAGCCTGAACACAATGCAAGAGCACAGTTCTCCCAGATGCTCGGAGTGCAGCAACAGCTGCCACAGTATCCCGCAACACAAAATCAAGGTGGGCGTTCTTGCTCGGGTCAGCCGCATCAACCAAGATCACTTCGATGCGTTCCGCGACATGGTCTGGAACCTGCTTCGCGCCAATCTGGCAGAGTGAGACAACCGTGTCAACAGAGTCGGGCAGGGCCTCCAGTGCGCCAACGGCGCCTAACCAAACTTGTGAATCATGAGGATGCTGCACCAGCGCCGAGACATCACCGTGGCTGCGGCGATAGTCAAAGGTGCTCTCGAGGTTCTTGGCAGTCTTCGCCTGTTCGGGGTCGTTACGGTCGAGCACCGCCAGCTTAGCCATGCGGACGAGGTCAACTGCGCGAAGGTTCGGCCAACCGTGAATGATCCGGCGCCACTGTGCTGGAACCGCGGATGCCCCCCAGCGTGCTCCGCTGAGCATACCGGCAATCGCGGCGACTGTATCGGTATCATTGCCGCCTCGTACCGCAGCCTCAAGAGTGAGCTGCAATTGATTGGCGTATGCGTCTCCAAGAACAGTATTTTTCTCGACTAGGCTGATGGCAGACCAAGCGCCCTGAAAAGCGCCTACGACCCAGCCATTTTTAGGGAAATCGCGCGGAGTGTGCTGTTCTGCTTCTTTGATTCGGTCAATCCAGACTGCCTGCCGTTCCTTTGTGAGGGTACCCAAGCCGATACGAATATCGAGCTCACCGTTGAGAATCGCATGGCGGATGGCCAGTGACCAGAGCACGCAGGCGTCGCCAGCATCCTCTTCAAAATGGGTGAGGTCACTCATTTCTCGGGCTGCACGAGTCAGTTTTACTGGCTCGAGCAGATAGGCCAACGCAACCGGAGCGGTGCGCATGAGGGAACCATTTCCGGCACTTCGCCCATTGCGTTCATGGTGCGCTGCGGCGACGAGACGAGCGGATGCTGCAGCGCCATCCGGGTGAGCTAGATCGACGCGGGGAAGTTCGGCACTGAGCTGAATTCCGACATCCGGTGCGGTGCGAACCCAATCTTTCCAGGCTGCAACAATCTCATCCTGAGTTTTAGCGTCAAGAAGATCTTTTCCGCTAGCGATTGCCTGCAGCATTGGGATTGCCATTGAGGTGTCGTCTGTCCATTCTCCCGGTGCCCAGTTGTAGCCCCCGCCACCCTTCATGCGTACGGGGATGCTGTCTTCGAACGCTGGTTTGAATTCGTAACCGGCCCCGAGGGCATCGCCTGCGGCCATACCGAGGATGGCGCCGGCAGCGCGGTCGGTTTGGATGGTAGAAAGCTTGTGGGTGTTGCTTGGCTTGTTGTTCTTCATGGGATGCTCCTTCTTGTGATGGGCGTTGAACCTACAATGAATCTTTGTGAAAACTATTAGCGCAGATTTGCTCTAATAAAAAGATAACACCCTTCTCTGACATTGTCAAAATTAGCGCAAAATTGCTACAATTATTCTATGAATGAATATCGGGATAGCAGCGGCAAGCGATTAGTCGATTATCCGCGGCCTTCGGTCACGGTTGATACAGCGACATTGACGGTGCGTGACGATCAGCTCATGGTTGCGTTGATTGCGACTGCTGCCAATAAGGGAAGTGAACTAGGCAAGTTTCAACTGCCTGGTACCTTCTTGTGGGAGGGGGAGACGCTCGCCGGCGCTGTGCATCGTTCCTTAATAGACAAAGTGGACGGTGCCGATTGGGTACCCGAGCAGCTTCGAGTTTTTGATGACCCCAATAGAGATCCGCGAGGCTGGGTACTGACGGTTGCCCATGTGCTTGTAGCTCCAACCGCGGCCTTTGGCAAGGGGGTGCAGTTCGTGCCGGTCACGCAGGCAATAGGGCTTTCCTATGATCACGATCAGATACTGCGGCTTGCCGTCGATCGCCTCCGACAGCAGTATCGAGAACGACCGGATCCATCCAAATTATTGGGTGACAAATTCACCCTGAACGAGTTGCAACAACTGCACGCCGCAATTGACCCGGCGCTTCCAAAGCGAGATACTTTTCGGCGCGGGATGCTCGAACACCTCGTCGCCGTTAAGGGTGTGCGCAAGGGTGTGGTCGGCAAACCGGCGCAATTGTATCGACGAAAAAAATCAGATGTGAGTGTTACCGCTAAGGATTAGCAGCTCCGGGTCGAGCAAAGATTAATACTCCTGCAGCTCGAAAAATTATGGAAACCTGGCGCTAACCCAACTTTGCGCGTATGGCTGCAGCCTTGGTGCGAATATCTTCTGGATTTTGCTCCAACTTAATTGCAAGAATCTTGTCTTTATTGCTGGCGTTGGTAGGTGTGCCACTATAGCTAGGCATACTCGATAAAATATCAGACGATTTTCTGCAAATCGAGTGGATGCTTCGGAAGGTTGCATCACGTCCGTGAACTGGGTGAAACCGGTCACTCTGTAAATATTCCATGAGTTCAATAGCTATTGGGCTAACAGGGGTAAGAGCCCTAAAACGATTTCGAGCTAAGGCGTCTGCCGCCAAAATTAGTTCTTCAGAGCTCCAATTAATTCTTGCCATGTCTACAAGGTATCAGTTTTCCGAATCTAGTTAGGGAACCAGTGTTGCTGGAGCAGAGAACTGGAGGTTTTGATCATTGCCATGGAGTGTTGTCATGTGGTCAACTCTGCGGTCTGGAAAATTTAGGTATCCGAGAGGTAAATGATACAGATGCCGATGAAGTGTGGTCGGCAAGCCGACCCAACTGTATCGGCGTAAAGAGTCATAGAAATTGCAGCGTTCTGGGTTCAGTTCTGCGGCAGTAAGAGGCCTATACATTTTGTCCCAGAGTGGGTTTAGAACAGACGGAATGCTCAAAGCTTTGTGAGTGATTAACGCCAATATATGAGTATTGGTGTTATCTGCGCTCGCGGAGGAGTTGAGGTTTCTGAAAAAATATTCGGAACGTTCCCAAGGAACGTTCTATATTTTCGCTGCGTATTTATTTTGGGGCGGTTACGCCCTGTATTTTTCGCTCCTGCAACCGATGGGCCCGCTCGAAATCATCGTTTGGCGGATGGTCTCATCCTTGGGCTTTTGTCTATTGCTATTGGCCCTCATCCGACAACTGCAAGGACTCTTTTATCCCTTTCGCTCGCTGAGGAATCTCCTCCTCTTTGCGTTCGGCGCGCTGCTTTCGTTTAGCAATTGGGTCACTTTCCTGATCGCGATCGAATTGCACCTCATCGTCGAAACCTCAATGGGTGGTTTCATGAGTCCATTGCTGATATCCCTGATGGGAGTCATTTTCTTCAAAGAACGGATGCGGCCCTTGCAATGGGTCTCCCTGCTGGTCTGTGCGGGTGCGGTCACATACCTCATTCTGGGATACGGAACCATACCGTTCTTAGCCCTGTTTCAGGCGATCACCTGGGCGCTATACACACTGGTCCGGAAACTTATCGGGGACAGTGTCGGTGCCCTGCAAACCATGACACTCGAAGCGATTCTGCTTATTCCGTTTGGTGTTGTTGTCGCCATTTGGCTGATGTTCAACGGGGGATTTAGCCTGGGCACGATCAGTGTGTCGAATACTATTTTGGTGCTTGCCTGTGGGCTGATGGCCACAATCCCGCTGCTCTTTTTCGCAGCGAGTGCCAGCAGGATCCCTCTGGTCACCATGGGATTCGCCCAGTACTTGGCTCCGATTCTAAGCTTTCTTACCGGAGTGTATATCTTGGCAGAGGAAATGCCCGGGTCACGCTGGGTGAGTTTCTTCGTACTCTGGGGTGCGGTTTTGCTCCTAGTGCTCGACTCAATCCTCGAGGCCAAGGAAATACGAAAGGCGAACCCAATGCCAGCCCCGGTGACAGTCCAAGCGGAAGGGCCAAAGGGGATCGCGGAAGAACCACCGGGGCAGCAGCGAACCGAGTTGGAGACCGCTACAGATTTGGGATAAAGGTGTACTTCGTGTCGAGGTACTCGAAGATACCCTCTTTCGAACCCTCGCGACCGATTCCAGAAAGTTTTGTCCCACCAAAGGGGGCAGCAGCGTTTGAGAGCACTCCACTATTGACTGACATCATGCCCGCTTCGATACGATCACTCAGGCGATTCACGCGGTGCACATCTTTGGTGTAGACGTAGCTGGCC
>JBARYA010000027.1:0-4621 GCA_049647625.1 Microbacteriaceae bacterium | reverse complement strand
GCACTGCACCGCTTGGTGTGGATGCTGGGCGTGCAGCGAAGTCGAGCCGTGAAGCAGAAGATGAGGCCGGGCTATTGGATGCTCAGCAGGCGAGCGGCAGCCCTGAACCTGTGACACGAGGAACTGTGGCATCTGAAGCCGTTGCTCCCGAATCAGAGCAATCTGAACACAATGCCTCAGCGGCCACAAGCGATTATTTTGGCGCTGTCGTCGAAGGTTTTGAACTCGCTGATCTTGATACCGAGGCCGCGGCTCGCGAAGAAGAAGATCGGGCTCGTCCCGTCACCGGGCGCAAACCGCTCGCCCTCGCATCACAATCGGTCTTGGCTCTGGTGGCAATCGGCGCAGCGGTCCTCACCGTTGGGGGCTCCAGCGTTTTGGCGCTCCCAACCCTCGAACTCAATCCGAAACCTGCCGTCTCACTCACACCGAGTGCAGCAAAAGGCCAGATTGTTTGCCCGCCCTCCTTCCTCAGTTATGGCCTTGACCCGGCTACCGGAACTGTCGGTTTGCAAAGCCTGGGGACGCTTCCGAAACGCGTGGCTGAAGCGAGCTTCCTTCAGGATGTGAGCAATGGACTCACCAAGCCCGGTGCGCTGATTGAAACCCCTTTGACGTCCCCATATCCGGGTACCTCAGCACTGAGCGTGATGCCAAGTGATGAACCCGGCGCTGGAAGTCTCCTCATCTCCTCCGCACAAAGCCAGCACATTTCTACCGAACGCATTGCCGGATTCATTGCAAGCGAATGTGTCGAAACGCGCACCGAGGGGTGGCTCGTAGCTGGTTCGACCGCCACCGGTCGCAGCACCGTGCTGACTCTGGCAAATCCGAATCCGGTCGCCACCACTATTGAGCTGATTTTCTACGGTGATAATGGTCGCGTCGTTTCTCGGGGAATAACCGTGGCGGCAAACTCTGTCTATGCGGAATCACTTGCCAGCTCTGCCCCGAACATCCTGTCTCCGGTGGTTCACGTGACTAGCCGCGGTGGTCCGGTAGCAGCCTTCCTCTCAGAAACTGTCACCCGGGTGCTCAACTCTGGCGGAGCTGAACTGGTGAGTTTCGCACCGAATGCAGCCGTTCTGCAAACCATTCCACTCTTTGCCCTGCGCAATCAGAACTTGGTGAATCAATTGGCCTCCGAATCCTCACTCAATGATGCTCGCCCAGCGGTGCGCATCTTCAACCCCAATCCGGAACCAAGCCGTGTTCGGATTGAGGTGCTCAACGAGAGCGAAAACTATCGACCCAATGTTGACGGGGTAGTCAACGAATCAAATCCGAACATGGAGGGTGGCCTCAGCGAAGAGGCTTCGACTCGCTACCTGGTTGATCTTGTCGTGCCGGGATTGACCAGCCTCGACAACTATTTGCCCGGTTTTATCGATGGGAATTACAGTATTACCCTGAGTAGTGAGCTGCCGGTATTTGCCGCTGCTCGGAGTTCGAATCCTCAAGAAATTCAGGTCGCGGCGGCTAACCCGAACGCGCCATCACGCATCGAATATCGCGCAGACTTTGATTGGGCCTATGCCGGAAGCCCACTCCATGGCGAACAGTTGATTGCGATAGCGGAAGGTCCAAATCCTGAACTGGTGCTGACCAGTCGCTCCGATAAGACAGTGACAGTGCTGCTTTCCGGTGATGCTATTGCGAGTTATCTTGCAGGGGAATTGGTATCGAACTGGCTTGAACTCGACCGCGAAAACGGGGTAATGAAAGCCACTCTCGAACCGGGAGCCCTGCGGAGCCTCAGTATTGATTCCGGGGCGCTGCATCTGGATGGGCTGAGCGATACCCTGCTTGCTGTCTCGTATATTGGGCCAGCCCAATTGGCCAGCTACTCTCATGGCGAGCGGCGCGCATCCGGCGCAGCTATTTGGGTGTACTAGCGAACGACGTGCTTAATGACCTGCCAGCCGCTGGGAACGGTAAGGCGGTCAGCATGTTTCTTGCACAGGTCGTAGCTGTGCGGTTCGGGGCTCTGGCTGAGCGGTCCAAGAACGGCAACACTATCGGCATAGACGTAGTTGAGTGTTGAAATTGCCTCATTATTGCAGGCAGCTCGAGAGCAGGGTCGTTCGGGGTTCAGAGCAGTCACGCAGTTCAGTCTAGTATTTGCCGAAACGGGAGTCCAAGTGATCGGCGTGGTCATAGGCATGCTTCACCAATTTGCGAAGCACCTCAAGGTCGATATCGGCGAGCTTGTTTGCGTATAGGCAGGCCTTGCCACGAGTGTGTTTGCCAAAGTCTTCGAGGAGGGCTTCGGACTCCGGCAGGCCCGTCAAAACATAGAGGCTGAGCTTTGCTTTCCGCGGGGAGAAACCCACCCGAAAAGTATCACCCTCGTGTCCGGTGGGATATTTGTAGTGGTATTCACCAAAACCAATCATGGTTGGTCCCCACATGCGAGCCGGTTCTCCAGAGACCTCCGACATGAGCTCGAGCAGTATGAAGCCCTCGTTGCGGCGCTTCTCTTCGAGGGTGTTCAGATAATCGCGCGGGTCGGTGTCTTCTACCCGAGTTTTGAGTTCAGCCATAGTGCGATTCTACCGCCCTACTATTTTCTTAATTCAGGAAAATATGTTGCTGGTGTGACAGAAACCCCCGATATTGACCCAATCCTTCACATTTGTCACGGGTCTTCCTGAATTAAGAAAGGAACTGCTCAGGGGAGCTAAGATGACAGTGTGGACGGCTCAAAAAAGATTGTGGAAACGACCGAAGCTGCTTCTCGGCGTCGTGCGCGACACGGACGAAGTGGGCGGAGCATGGTTTCGGCAACGCGGAAATTGAGCCAGCCCTCACGCGAAGCCGACTTTGCGAAATTTGCCGGCGCGGCTTTCGACGAACTTCGTCAGCTTTGGCCGAAACGGCTTGCTCCGGTTTCGATAGCAATTGTGATGGCGCCGAATCCCGGGGACCCGGTTGTCGGTCAGGGTGAAAATGGCAAACCTATCTCGATTGACTGGCGAGTTGATCAGGAGCTGAACCGGATAACCCTCTTTCGTGCTCGAATTGAAAATACGGTTCGTCGTCAGGGTGACAAAGAACCGTATCTGCTGCAATTACAGGTGGAAGAGGCGCTCTGCCGTTCTGTGGCGGAGTATCTCGGGGTAGAAATCGTTGAACTGCTGCACGGTGAGCACTAGCCGAGCTAGCCGGACATTAGTTGAGTTCTAACCGAAGCGTCCGGAAATATAGTCTTCCGTTGATTTCTCGACCGGGTTAGAGAAAATCATTTTGGTATCGCCATATTCGATCAGCTTGCCCGGTTTTCCTGTTCCGGCGATATTGAAGAATGCGGTCCGATCAGAGACCCGGCTGGCCTGTTGCATATTGTGGGTCACAATTACGATGGTGTAGTCCTGCTTGAGCTCCTCAATGAGGTCCTCAATGGCGAGGGTCGAGATTGGGTCAAGCGCTGAGCAGGGCTCATCCATCAGCAGCACATCGGGGCTGACGGCAATCGATCGGGCAATGCAGAGACGCTGCTGCTGGCCACCGGAAAGGCTCGATCCCGGGGCATCGAGGCGATCCTTGACCTCATTCCACAGGTTCGCGCCCTGGAGTGATTGCTCGACCAGAGCATCGGCATCAGATTTTGGCATCCGTCGGTTATTGAGCTTCACTCCGGCAAGCACATTGTCACGAATAGACATGGTCGGGAACGGGTTTGGGCGTTGGAACACCATCCCAACCTGACGGCGCACCAGTACCGGGTCAACACCCTGACCGTAGAGATTATTGCCGTCAATCAGTACCTCGCCCTCAACATGGGCACCAGGAATCACCTCGTGCATCCGGTTCAGGGTGCGGATAAAGGTCGATTTTCCGCATCCGGATGGGCCAATGAAGGCGGTAACGGTTCGGGGCTCAATGACCAGGGAAACATCCTCTACTGCAAGGAATTTGCTGTAGTAAACATTGAGATTATTGACTTCGATACGAGTAGACATTCGGGACCTTTTCTATGCCAAACTTAGCGGCGGATCTTCGGAGAGAAAGCGTGGGCGATGAGGCGAGCGCCGAGGTTTAAGATCATCACAATCAGGATGAGCACCAGGGCGCCAGACCAGGCGCGGGCATCGAAGAACGCTTCCTCAATGCCCTTGTTCTTGTACTGGTCGTAGACAAAGACCGGCAGTGTCATCATGCGGCCCTGCACCATATTCCAGTTCATATTGACGGTGTAACCGGCGACCAGCAGCAGCGGCGCGGTTTCGCCAATAATGCGGGCGATGGCCACAATAATTCCGGTGGTGATTCCGGCAATGGATGTTGGCAGCACTACCTTGAGGATGGTCAGCCACTGGGGCACTCCGAGGGCGAGTGAGGCTTCGCGCAGCTCATTGGGCACCAGGCGGAGCATCTCATCACAGGATCGCACAATGATCGGGATCATCAGCACTGAGAGCGCCACCGCCCCGGCAAGCCCGGAACGGGTGCCGGCTCCAAAGATCATCGAGAAGAGGGCATAGGCAAAGAGCCCGGCAACGATTGAGGGGATGCCGGTCATTACATCGACCAGGAAGGTGATTGATTTTGCCAGAGGGCCACGGCCGTATTCCACCAGGTAGATGGCGGTGAAGAGGCCAATAGGCACCGAGATGAGGGT
>JBARYA010000026.1:0-2122 GCA_049647625.1 Microbacteriaceae bacterium | reverse complement strand
TCAGTGTGATCGTCTTCCATCAGACGGAGATTGCCGATGGTCTGGGCAATCGCGTCTTCGGCATCCGCAATGTTGTTGGTATAGTCACGAACCAGCTGGTCGAGCATTTTTTCAGGATCTTCAGCAGAGTCCAGTAGGGCGTTGATGTTCGCCTTGAGGAGTTGACCGATTCGTCCCAAAATGGATTGTTTTGCCATTATTCTTTTCTTTCTCTTCGGATACTGCTGTTTGAGGGTATTGTTCATACTCAGGCGCACATGGCACCTGTGATCTTTTAGAAGCGGCCGCCGCTGCTTCTTCTGCCGCTGGAACTCGATCCGCTGCTCCGTGAACCACCAAAGCCGCCGCCGCTACTGCTCCGGAAGCCGCCACCACTGGAACTGCGTGAGCCTCCTGAGGAGCCCCAGTTTGTACCCCGCGAGCCGGAAGAGCCCCAGCTACTGCCACGGCTTCTGTTCCCCCCGCCCCCGCTCATATAGCTTCCGAGAAGGAAGCCGAGGATTCCGCCCAGATCAGGTCCGCCACTATTGCCGCCGTACGTTTGTTGCACATCCTGGGTGGCCAAGCGCGTTGCCAATTGTGCGGAGGAAATTGATTGATTCGCCAGATTGAGCGATTGCTCGGGATCACTTTGCTGCACTGATACGGCCTGGGTAAATTTCTGTTCGGCATCGGCCAAACGAGTGCGGGCATCCACCCCGATGCCACCACGTCTGGTGGTCACATAGTGCCTCGCCTCGGTAATGCTTCGCTCTGCTGCCGGCAGAGCCTGGGCCAGCGTTGAAACGACCCGTTGCCGCCGTTCGACCAGACTCATAGTATTCGCCATAACCTGGTCGAGACGGGTGTTGACCGCATCCAAGCGTGCCAAATCGGCAGCCGGGTTTCGTCCACTCAATTGGGCCAGGGTTGATTCGCTTTCCTGTTGGATCTGAGCCAAATCTTGTCCGATGCCAACCAGGGCGGTTGCATTGAGGCTGCGAGCGTTGACCAGGTCTTGTTGTACATTCGCGCGAAGCGCATCTAATTGGGTCTGAGCCTGCTGCAGTGCGGGTCCGGTTTCGTTCACCGCACGATTTAACTCAATAACCTGGTCGAGGCTTTGTTGCGTTGCCCGCAGGGCCAGTGCAACCTCAGAGGTTTTTCCTTCGGCAAGGCGGGAAGACGCCAGTGCTAATTGTTCTGAAGAAAATGTGAGGAGGGCCTTGGCCTGCGCCGGGTTCTGATTGATGGCTTGAAGCGCCTCCGCATCATATTGAGTATTCAGCTGTTGCAGTGTTGCGGCGATCTGTGCTTCTTCGGCTTGGAGGGATTGCAGCTCTGATTGGAGCGACCCGACCAGCTCAGGAGCGTTCTCTTCGAGCTTCCGGAGCTCTTCAAAAGCTTTTTCGTGGGCCTCAAGCGCCGTATTGGCAACATCACAGAGGCGCAAAATTTCGGTGGACCACTGCCTGGTCTCCGCCTCGGTATCCTTCACATGATCGTCAAGGAGCTGTTTGAGCTTGAAAGCCTGTTTGGTATTCTCGCTCGCCTCATCGAGCGCTTTACGAAACTCTGCTGTAGCGTCTTTGCCAAATTGTGCGACCGCGAAACCGAGTTCCTGCTCGCTGAGCTTGATGGCATCGTCAAGGCCGATGAGCGCCGAAGAGACCCGGTGTCCAAGCTCCTTCAGGCTGAGCTTTTCTGGAGCATCAGCTGCACCATTCTTTTTCTTTCGACGGGAGACCACAACCACTGTTGCGACTATTGGGACAGCCGGAACCAAGAGCCACCAGGCGCTGAGTCCGGAGTCAGAAGGCTTATCAATCGGAGGCGTGGTCGGGGCGGTGGTGGGATTTACCGTATTTCCGGTGACCGATTGCAGAGTGAGACCGAAATCTTGGGCCATACCTTCGGCGAATTGTGCTGAGGCCTGATACCAATCACTCTTACTCAAGGAGGGGAGTAGATATTTCTGTTCGATATTGCTCATAGCGCTGGCATCAATGGGAAAGAGCTGATCAACCGAGATGGCGTAGTCCCGGTCATCAACGGCCACAACCAGGAGCACGCCGAATTGGCCGAGACCATTGGCAATTGCGGTAGCATCGGCCCACTCGGGGCCCTTTGAAGGCTGTTCAAA
>JBARYA010000025.1:0-10853 GCA_049647625.1 Microbacteriaceae bacterium | reverse complement strand
GCGCTCGTCAATGAGTTGTTGAAGATGTTGTGAAACCTGTGCCACACCTTCGTGACTCATCACGATGGTGTAGTGGTTTACCGATGAAATCTCAGCAGCATCAAAGCGCGGGTAGCGCTCGCTTGCCTGCTGAATTTGCTCAGGCGAGAAAAGTCCGGGAGGTTCAGCAAAGAGCCCGAGCGGGGAGCGAAGGAAGATTGCGTGCTGGCGCAGATTATCCAGACTGTTCACCAGGAGGTCTGAATCATAAAGATCTGCGGAGTCGTATTTCATCGCCTCGTAGTTGGTCGAGGGCTGGAAACCGCCAGCGACCTCGTTCAGGTCATAGTCGGCATAATCAGAGTAGAAGTCAGACCATC
Source organism: Microbacteriaceae bacterium (assembly GCA_049647625.1). Taxonomy (GTDB): domain Bacteria; phylum Actinomycetota; class Actinomycetes; order Actinomycetales; family Microbacteriaceae; genus JBARYA01. The sequence goes on along the minus strand of JBARYA010000025.1, from coordinate 10,494 downwards.
CCTCTTGGAATGCCGGATGCTTCTTCCAATAGTCGATGTAGTCTGCCCGAGTGGTAAAGACCTGGGCGAGGCGGTCAGCGACCGGGCCGAGGACTGCGCGAAGGAGTTCCTCGCCGCGAAGATTTCCCGGCACCATAATCGGCAGTCCGCCATCAATCAGCAGCAGTGATTCAACGAATTCTGGGTACCGATCGGCAAAGATGAGGGCAACGAACGCGCCCATCGAGTGTCCGGCAACAATTGCTTTTTCTACCCCGAAATGTTCCAAAATGGCTTTGAGGTCTTCGCCGTGCTGTGTCATTCCGTAGGGGGCGGGGAGTGCGCTGCTGCGGCCGCGTCCTCTGAGGTCAGGCACCAGGAAGGTGACTTCGGGGAAGGCCTCAGCCAAGAGTCTCCAAGCGAGATGATTTGAGGTCACCCCATGGATTGCCAGTACGGTGGTGGTTTCTGCGGTGGGATGTTCAGCGGCCCACACCCCAAGGTGCAGTGTGCCGCCAGATACGGCAATATCGTGCTCTGAGTAGCGTGTTTCCATAGTTAGCGTGCGCTCCATCCACCATCGAGCACGAAATCAGTTCCGGTGGCAAGTCCGGCGCTCGGTCCGGCAATAAATGCTGCCAGGGCAGCAACCTCTGCGGGCTCGGCCAGGCGCTTGATTGCGCTCTCGGTGAGCATAATTTTGCTCAACACCTCTGACTCCGGGATGCCGTGAATCTTTGCCTGATCGCTCATCTGCTTATCAACCAGGGGAGTGCGAACATATCCGGGGTTAATGCAATTTGAGGTGACGCCGTGTTCGGCGCCCTCGAGTGCGGTTACCTTGCTCAGACCTTCGAGCCCGTGCTTTGCCGCAACATAGGCAGACTTAAAAGCGGAGGCGCGGATGCCATGAACCGATGAAATATTGATAATCCGCCCCCAGCCCTGAGCATACATATAGGGGAGGCTTGCGCGAATGAGCAGGAATGGCGCCTCGAGCATAATGCGCTGGATGAGGCGGAAGTCTTCGGGAGCGAATTCTTGTATCGAGTTCACTCGCTGTATTCCCGCATTGTTCACCAAAATATCCGTCTCGAGCTGAAGATTTTCGAGCGCAACTGTATCTGAGAGGTCAACCTGCCACGATTCGCCTCCGAGCCGTTCAGCAATCTTTTCTGCGGCCACACCATCGATATCGGCAATGGTGATCTTTGCTCCGCGACGGCTGAACTCTTCAGCTATAGCCAAACCGATACCACTGGCACCGCCGGTGATGAGTGCACGTTTGCCGGCAAGGGTTTGTTCTACGATGTCGTTCATGGTGTTTTTCCTTCAATTGGGGCTAATCCGCGACTGATCAATAGCATCATCTGGTCGAGGACGGTTTCTGGCACACTAAATTCCCCTTTGTGTTGATTCTGGTCTTGCTCCCAGAGCACCCAGCGCATACCGATGAGTTCTCCAATACCCATCAGTGCCCAGGCGGCAACCTCAGGATCAATCTGACTGATCTCGCCTTGCTCTTGGGCTTGGGTCAAACCGGAAATATATCCTTCGACAATCTTTGTGTAGTGCATCCGGAGTGATTCTGGAGCGACAAATTCTGCCTGACGAATAATGCGGTACAGGGCCGGATGCTCAGCGGTAAACCGGAAAAAGGCGCGAAAACCAGCCTTCTCAGCATCCATGCGTGTTTTGGCATGTATCGAAGCGTCTCCCATGGCGCGACGCACCCTGCGGTTGAGATCACTGACCAATTCCTCGAAAATGGCCTGTTTGCCCTCGAAGTAGAGGTAAAACGTTCCTGAGCCAACCCCTGCCGCCTCGGTAATTTTGACGACTGAAGCATCGTGATAGCCAAGTTCAGCAAACACTTTTTCGGCAGCAGCCACCAGCTTTGCCTTTGTCTCGACACCTCTTTTTGTGCGCGGCTCGAGATCCTTTTCTAGTGTGTTCATGATGCATCAGCCTCCTTGGCTTGAGTCTGATCAGTGGTGGGGGCGGACCCTTGGCTGAGATAGTGGTAGTGAATTCGGAGTTTGCCCCGTGAAATTTTGCCCAGCGCATTCTTGGGGAGTTCATCCAGATAGATAATTTCTTTGGGGACTTTGTAGTGGGCCAGCAGCTTGCGGCAATGAACCATAAGTGCTTCGGTATCGACGGGAACTCCCCGGCGGGGAACGACATAGCCCACACCAACTTCACCCCAGACACCATCAGGAACCCCGATAATTGCCACATCGGACACCCCGGGATGCAGCAAGAGGGCCGCTTCAACTTCGCTCGGTGAGACGTTCTCGCCACCTGAGATATAGATTTCTTTAATGCGGTCGACGATCCGGTAATACCCAGCGTCGTCTCGTTGCAGGAGATCACCGGTGTGCAGCCAGCCATTCTTGAGAATTGCCGCAGTTGCTACCGGGTCAGCATAGTAGCCAGCAAAAACGCTTGGTCCACGCACGAGGAGTTCGCCAACTGCGGGGCCTTCCAAAATTTCTGAGGTGACCGGGTCAGTGAGGGCTACCTCGACGTAGGCATAGGGCTTTCCCGACCAACCCACACGGTTCATGGCATCATCCGGATGCAGCGAGAGCACGTTCGGGCTATTCTCGGTGAGTCCGTATCCCTGGCTGAGCTTCACACCCTGTTCATGCCAGATTCTGATCAGTGGTTCGGGCATCGAAGCGCCACCCACCTGCACATTTTTGAGTGTGCCGAGGTCTGTGCTCGAAAAATCTGGATGCTCGGTCAGCATCAAATATTGTGTCGGCACGGCCATCATGGTCGTCACTCGCCGCTCACGAATGAGCTGCAGGATGCGTCCAGCGTCGAATACTCGCTCAAGGACCACTGTGGCGCCTACCCAGAGGGCGAGGAGCGGGTGGATGTTCCAGCCGCCAACATGAAATTGTGGCAGGATTGCGAGCACAACATCGTCCTCATTGAGCGGGATGGTTCGGCTGAGTGCCAGGTTGTTCCAGAAACAATTATCGTGTGTGAGCAGTGCCCCTTTGGATTGTGACTCCGTGCCCGATGTATAGATCAGCAGCAGTGGGTCGCTATCACGAACTTCACGATGTATGGCTGGAGTCTTGCCTCGTCGCTCTGGCAGAGAATATTCCAGCCCCATCATCCCGAACGCCGTGGTGCTTGGAGTTTCAAGTAGAAGTTCGAGGGCTGCTGCGACCAGTGAATGAAATTCTTCTTCGATCACGAGCAAGTGTGGTTCAGCTCGACGGAATTGGTCTGCCAATTCCACGGGGGAGAGCCGCCAGCTCATCGGAGCCAGGATGAGCCCTGCTTTTGCGCAGGCAAAGAACAAAATAATGTGGTCTGCGCTATTGCCGGTTACGGTGGCTATCCGGTCTCCAACGCCGTAACCGCGCTTTTGAAACGATTGTGCCAGTGCAGTGGATCGTTGCTCGAGTTCACCATAGCTGAGGCTGACGCCTCGATCGTGAATGGCGGTGCGCTGAGGATGCTCTGCAGCCTGTTGGGTCGGCCAGGACCCCAGGGTGTGCAGAGCGCCTATTGCGCTACCGTGCTCGAACATGATTTTCTCTCAATTTTCGTTCAAAATTTGTTGGCTATAGCTGACTATCCTCTAAAACCGGTTGTTTTTCCACCGATTTGTGTGAGGATTTTTTCTTGAGGAGGCGGTCGATTGTTCCGACGATGCCACCGGGGAGGAAGAGCACTACCAGGATGAACAGCACACCCAAAATAAAGAGCGGTTCAGAGAGCGGAACGCTGAGTATCGGTGGCAGCTCCGAGATGAACTCGATGTCGCCCAGGGTCGAGACGAGGCGGTGATCTAGCAGGGTAAAGACGACCGCACCGATGATGGCACCCCAGCGGTATCCCACACCACCGAGCACAACCATGACCAATACCAAGATGGTTGTGTCAGCTGAAATAACTCGAGGAAGAGCCGATTGGGTGGCGATCATATAACCGGTTCCCACCAGGCTTGCCATGCCTCCAGCAGCCACAAACATAATGACCTTGACCTTGTAGGACTGGATGCCGAGCACCTTCACGCGGAGCTCATTTTCTCTGGTGGCCTTGGCAATACTGCCGGCACGAGACTTCTCAACCCAGGTGACGACAAAGAATACGAGCAGGAAAAGAGCCAGAATCACCCAGTACAGGTTTCCGGTATCGCGTACCCGAATCAGCCAATCCGGCAGATGTGAAGTGACGAAGAGCCCCTCTTCTGCATTGGTGATCGGCGCATTTCTTTTGACCAGTACCGCGCCAGCTTCAGCAAAGGCGAGGGTAACCATGGCAAAGGGAATCCCATTGACCCGGTTCGCGATAGATCCAACACCGAGCGCGAGCAGGCCGCCAAAGATGAAGGTCAAGAAGATGCCGGTAATCCAATCGATGCCCCAGTAGTTCAGCATGATCCCGAAGAGGTACGCCCCCGCACCAAAGAACAAAGCATGCCCGAAGGAGAGCATCCCGGAAACTCCGAGCAGCAGGTGATACGTGAGTGCAAATGCAGCATAGATCAGGCACAGAATAATCAGGTTCAGATAAGCGGCCGGAGTCTTGCCAATATCGGGAAGGATGCCTGGAATCGGGATCGGGAAGATCGGCAATAGGGCCAGAATCGCAATGCCCAGAGCACCCAAACCGTATTTGATGAGCTTCTTGGTTCCATCGTTGAGCGTGTTCATGCTGCCTTCCCAAGGAGACCGGCTGGGCGTACCAGCAAGACGAGTGCGAGGAGGAGTACCACGGCAATATCACCGAGGCCACCGACATAGAAGTTGACAAATTGTTGGATGAGCGCCACCAGTACCGAGGCGATGGCCGCTCCCGGAATGGAGCCCAGTCCGCCAATAACGGTCACGATAAAGGCAAAGATCAGCAGGCTCGAACCGATGTAGGGGGAGACGTAGCTAAAGAAGTTCATCGCCAGCACACCACCAAGACCGGCTGCGGCACCACCAATGGTGAAGACCAGGGTGAAGGATTTGCGCACATCGATTCCGAGCGCGGTCACCATCGCACGGTTTTCCACACCGGCACGGATAATCATGCCGTAGCGGGTGTAGCGAAGGAATAGCTGGATACCCACGAGCAGCAGTGTTGCCGCTGCGAGCAAGATCCATACCAGGTTGGGAATGTTCGCCCCGAGGATCGTTGTGGTTTGTGTCAACCAGCGAGGACCCTTGGTATTGATTGCATCGGGGCCCCAGATGCCTTCGAATAGGGCGACTGCTGCGAACCCGAGCCCCATGGTCACTAGAACCTGCTCAAGGTGGCGTTCATAGAGTCGTCGTATGAGGAGGAGTTCGGTGAGGGTGGCAAAGAGGGCACCAACCAGCATTCCCGCAAGACAGGCCGCAAAGAACGCTGTCCAAGAGTCAAAGCCCATTGCGCGGGCGATTTCCCAGCCGACGTATCCGCCCAGGGTGAGGAATACACCGTGGGCAAAGTTTAACACGTGCATTAAGCCGTAGATGAGTGAGAGTCCGGATGCGACCAAGAAATAGAGGGCGCCGAGTCCGAGACCGGTGAAGGTGAGGAGGATAAAGATGTCCATACCGTTTAGGCCTCTTTCTCGATGTGTACGCCTAGGAAGCGTTGAATTTGCGCTTCATCGTTGAGGAACGCCTTGGCATCACCGGTGTGTACCACGCGCCCCGAAGAGATAATGATTACCCGTTCTGCGAGCTGTCGCACCACCTCAAGATTTTGCTCAACCAGCAGGATTGGGGTGAGTTTGGAGGCCTCAACGAGTGCCGCAGATACTTCGCTCACAATTTTTGGTGCCAAACCTTTGGTCGGCTCATCCACCAGCAAAATCTCATTGTTATTGATGAGTGCGCGCGCAAGAGAAACCATCTGCTGTTGACCACCGGAGAGGGTTCCGGCCATTTGCTGACTTCGCTGTACCAGATCGGGGAAGAGCGCTTCAACGAGTTCGCGGTTGAATGTGCCGCCCTTACGCTCAGCGAGACGGATATTCTCGTCAACGGTAAGTTTTGAGAACACTTCGCGGTCTTCAGGAACATAGCCAACTCCGCGCTGCACGATTTTGTAGGTGGGCAGATGATCAATGCGCTCGCCCTTGAAGGTAACCTCTCCTTTGCGGCTAAGCAACCCCAAGATTCCCTTGAGTGTGCTGGTCTTGCCGACACCGTTTCTTCCGAGGATTGCGGTAACTCCGTTGGCTGGGACGCTGAAGCTCACATCCTCAACAACCTGCTGTCCGGCAATAAATGCCTGCAGGTGTTCTACTTCTAAAATATTGTTGCTTGGGGCGGTATTGTTCATAGCGTTTCTCCCAAATAGGCGCTCTGCACGACAGGATTAGCCATGATGGCATCCGGAGTGTCAAATGCGAGTAGTTTGCCATGGTGCATCACTGCCACCTTGTCGACCAGGCCGAGAACCACGTCGATATGGTGCTCGACCAAGACAATGGTGTTTCCAAGTTCCTTGTGCAAGCGTCGGATAATCTCGACGAGGCCTGGAACATCGCCACTGGCGACTCCGGCCATGGGTTCATCAAAGAGGATGACCTGCGGATTGGTGGCCAGGAGTACGGCAATTTCAAGTTTTCGTTTTTCGCCGTGGGAGAGCCCAGCGGCAGGAATATCATGTTTTTCTCTCAGGCCAACCTCTTCGAGGCGGTCGAGAGCAATCAGGCTGGCCTGATCTTTTGCGTGTGGTCTCGCGAAGAGCGAGAGACTGCCGCCCAAGCCAACTTGGGCGGCAATCCTCACATTCTCGAGCAGGCTCAGAGCCGGAAAGAGGCTAGAAGTCTGAAAGGTGCGCCCCAAACCCCGGAGTGCGCGCTTGTGAACGGCCATCTTGGTGATGTTCTCACCATTCAGCTCGATCTGGCCCTCCGTCGGGGTCATAATGCCGGAGATTAGGTTGAACAGTGTGGTTTTGCCAGCACCGTTCGGACCAATTACTCCGATCATTTCTCCCTGCTGAACTGAGAACGATACATCCTCAAGGATGCGCGCTCCGCCGATTTTGAGGCCGACTTCGTTCAGGACCAGGGCGGGGATTGTTTCAGACATCTGTGCCACTTTCAGCTCTGTGCTTTTGTGTTACTTCTTGACCGGTGGTGCTGCATCTTCAGGAGATACGGTTGCGATGAGTTCTGGAACCCAAACGCCGCCCTTTTCAACCAGGCGAACCTGATACATTTCCTGCAAGAGGGCATGGTCTTCGGCACGAACGGTCATCTTGCCCTTTGGTCCGTCGAAGGTCCAGCCTTCAAGAGCCTTGATGTAGGCAGGAACACTGTCTCCACCTTCAGCGATGGCGTGAACGAGCATGATTGCAGCGTTGAATCCATCAGGGCTGAAGAGATCAGCTTCTTTACCCTTAGCCTTTAGACCATCGATGAGCACCTGGTTGAGCTTGTGGGTATTCGCACCGGCAAAGTAGTGGTTCAGGAAGCTAATGTTTCCACTATTTGCGCCGAATGCCTGATAGGTCGGGATATCGCCCAAACCGGTCACGATCGGAGCAACGTCGAACACGTTCTGCTGTTCCATTGACTGCCACATGGCACCGGAGGTTGCGCCAGCCCAGGCCACGAAGACTAGGTCAGGCTTCTCAGCGAGAAGCTTTGCAACGAATGGTGAGAATTCGGTAGCGGCTTCAGGCACGAGCAATGGAACAATGGTTGCTCCCTTTGCTCCAAGCACTGCCTGTACTGCGGCAACGTTACCCTGCCCGAATGCGGTGTCCTGTGCGAAGACAACAACCTTTGAGCCGTCAATCTTGTCGAGGAATCCACCAGCGGTTGCAGTATCCTGCAAGCTTTGGCGGCCGGAACGGAAGGTGTATTCATTGATACCGGTAATAGCATCAGCTGCGGCTGGACCAGAAACATAGAGAATCTGTTCGGTCTTGGCCAGGTCAGCGAGGGCTAGGGCAATACCGGATGCTGCCGTTCCAGTGATGATCTGCACGCCATCCGCAATGAGTTCTTTGGCTGCCTGAGTTGCCTTATCGGCATCTCCACCATCATCGTGGAAGCTGACATTGATCTTGGTGTTATTGACGATCATGGTGCCGTCAGTAATGTAGTCCAAGCCAATTTCGAAGGCGTCACGGAATTGTGCGCCATAACCGGCAAGTGCGCCAGTTTCTGAATACACGACTCCAATATCAACTTCTGAGGTGTATGCAGGGGTGGTTTCGGTGGTCGGTGTTGGATTGTCTCCGCCACCTGCGCACGCGCTGAGGGTTAATGCAGCGATTCCGGCAATGCCGGCTATTGCAAGATACTTCTTCGTAGCTTTCATTTCTTGGTGCCTCTCGACTGTGAAAAGGTCAAAACCTGAAAGGTGATTCAGGTTACAGTAAATCTATTGCAGTTCAGCCAAAGTTGTCAATTCTTGGCATGCGTCGTTATCACTTTGAAATCTCAGCTGAATTTCGAACATCCTCTACTACACTCAATATGTGAGTAAAAAACAGGTAACCGTATGGGACCTTCCGGTTCGTGATCTGATCCATCATCCGGGGGAGATGCGTGAAGTTGAGATCGAATTTCCAAACCCTGAACGCCTCGGCGAAGGGGTCATTGCGGTCGCTGAAAATGCCGCTATTTCGCTGGATGCACGCCTCGAATCCGTGCATGAGGGCATCCTCGTTTCAGGAAATGTTGAAACTGAGGCCATTGGAGAGTGTGTTCGCTGCCTTAATGAGGTAATATTGCCTATTGCAGTTAATTTTCAGGAGCTTTTCGGTTATGAACTAGCCGAAGGCGTTGATTACCAGGTTCAAGATGATCACGTGAATCTTGAACAGGTAGTCCGGGATGCGGTAGTTTTGTCACTGCCCTTTTCACCAGTGTGTGAAGATGGGTGCGAAAAGCCCACACTAGCTGAAGGTATTACCGTCGTGCTGGCAGATGACGAAGGTGAACCAGAGATTGACCCTCGATGGGGTAAACTCAACCAGTTGCTTGCGGAGTCAGCAGACGAGAGCACAACAACTGAAAAGTGAAAACCTTTGAACATTACTTTCAAAGGAAATAACACAACAAAAACTTGAATCTGCTTTGCAGATCACAAACATGAGCATCGAAATTGTAAGGAAAGAACATGGCAGGGAACCCTCCAAAGCGCAAAATGTCACGGTCGAACACTCGTTCACGCCGTTCACAGTGGAAAGCTGAAGCTCCAAAACTGGTGAAGAGCATCGAAAACGGTCGCGTTGTTTATAGCCTCGCACACCGCGCAAAGGTTGTTGAAGACTCACAGGGCAACGCACTGTTCCTGGAGTACAAGGGCCGCAAGGTAGCCGATATCTAAAACCCTTTGGGCATAACTGGTTTGGAGGCATGTGATTATCGTGAAAAAAACTTCAAACCGTAACGAGCCCGAAGAGTTAGCCAAGAAGCTGGGCATCACTATTGATGCTGAGCTTCTTCGGCAATCCCTCACACACCGTTCTTACGCCTATGAAAATGGCGGAATACCGGACAATGAGCGACTCGAATTCCTGGGGGATACCGTCCTCGGACGCGCAGTCACCATCATGTTGTACCAAACCTTTCCTGAAATTGATGAAGGAGAACTTGCCCAACGTCGGGCAAGTCTGGTGAGCACAACCGCCCTGGCGCGCATCGCCCACAATATTGGGCTCGGTCAGTACCTCTTTTTGGGTCGTGGAGAAGAAAATAGCGGCGGACGCAATAAGGATTCCCTCTTAGCGGATGCTGTTGAAGCCGTACTTGGTGCCCACTTTTTATCTGAGGGCGATCCAGCTAGTGAAGAGCTCGTTCTGAGTCTCGTTCGCCCACTGATGGCAGAACAAGAGCGTTCTGGTGAGCAAATCGTTGACTCCAAAACGCAATTGCAAGAGTATGCCGCAGCTCATGGGAAACCGGCTCCCCACTATCAGATTGAGGGTTCGGGCCCGGATCACGAACGAGTGTTTGGCGCCATCGCACACTTGGGCGATGAGGCTGTTGGAACTGGGCGTGGAACGTCCAAGAAGCAGGCTGAACTCAATGCGGCCAGCGATGCCATCGAGAAACTGAGCCTTGCCTGAACTTCCAGAAGTTGAGGTAGTCCGACACGGACTCCAAGCCGCCATCACCGGTTCACGCATCGAATCGCTGACGGTATTCGAGCCGAGGTCGCTCCGACGCCATCTGGGTGGAAGTCAAGATTTTGTTGATCGTCTGCAGGGCAAGATCCTGCTCGCAGCGGTTCGGCGTGGAAAATTTCTGTGGTTCCCTCTCGCTGATAGTGACAACATGGAAGGAAACGGCGAAGCGCTGCTGGCACATCTCGGTATGAGTGGGCAGTTGTTGCTCCGCGATCGGGGTGCGGATGCCGACAAGCTCACCCGTATTCAGCTGCTGATTGAACATCCAGAATCAGGGCCATTCGCGATTAACTTTGTCGATCAGCGCATCTTTGGCTCGCTGGCGATTGACCTGCTTGAACCTCTGGATGCTCCGGGTGGGTTTTGTGGTGCTTCGCAGGGTTTTTCTACGATGAAATTGGCGAATAGTATTCC
>JBARYA010000024.1:0-6749 GCA_049647625.1 Microbacteriaceae bacterium | reverse complement strand
CCGGTGGGCTTTGGTACAGCTGTGATTGTGTTGATTCTGGGCCAGATGGTGTTCCACAAAATTAGCCCACGATTTGCGCAGGAGCTCTAATGACTGAACAGATTTTGCGGATCCGCGTCGAAGACCTCACCAAGACATTTATCAAACGCCGCAGCCATGAGTTCAAAGAGGCGCTCGTCTGGTTGTTCAGCGGACGACGCAAAGAATTGACTAAATCATTCGATGCTTTGAAAAACATCGCTCTTGATGTGCATTCTGGCGAGTCAGTAGCACTACTTGGCCTGAATGGTTCAGGAAAATCCACACTGCTCAAGTTGATTTCTGGGGTTCTCAAGCCAGATAACGGAAGAGTTCTCCTTGGCGGGAGCCTGGCCGGTCTTATCGAAGTCGGTGCCGGATTCCACCAAGACCTCACCGGCCGTGAAAATATTTTTCTCAACGGCGCCATCCTCGGCATGAGCGAAGATGAGATCAAGGAAAAGTACGACGAAATCGTCGAGTTCTCAGAAATCGGCGATTTCATGGAGACCGAGGTGCGTTTCTACTCCTCAGGAATGTATCTTCGCCTTGCATTCTCGGTTGCGGTGCATACAAACCCTGATATCTTTCTCGTGGATGAGATTCTTGCGGTCGGGGATGAACCATTCCAAAAGAAGTGCATTGCCAAGATCAAACAACTTTCCGCTGCAGGGAAAACCCTGATTGTGGTGAGCCACGATCTCGATCTGGTTGCATCAGTGTGCAATCGCGGAGTTGTGCTCAAAAGCGGTGAAATGGTGTTCGACGGAGAAATTTACTCCGCAATCAAGACACTCCGGGAAGCAAATTGAGCTGGTTGCTCGGCGGCAGCGCTCTGCTCTATGGGCTAGCGCTGCTCTTTATCCCTGGCGTAACTATCGCTGCCATTCTGAAGCTGAGAGGCTTGGCCGCCCTGGCTGTAGGTGCCGCTGCGTCTCTTGCGTTGATTGGCGCAGCGAGCGTAATCGCACCAATGTTTGGCTTGGCTTGGGGGTCCCTGCCAGTGCTCGCTCTAACAGTAATTGTTGCGGTGCTGCTTTGGGTACTCACGAAAACGCCACTTGCTCGTTCACTCGAATACCAGGGAACTTTGGCAGAACGAACCCAATACCTCTATCTTCTTATTCCTGCAGCAATTGTTGCCGTCTCGGTGCTGCTGGTTGCAGGCTCTCCTGCAGCAATCAGCCAGACCTATGATTCGGTCTTCCACTACAATCTGACGCAATACATTCTCGATACCGGGAATTCCTCGCCCTTCAACATGGATATGATCGGGCAGAGTGCTTCGTTCTACCCAACCCTCTGGCATGCGGTGGCATCGCTCTTGGCAGCCGTTTCGACACCGATTATTGCGAACAATGTTTTGGCAATTCTGGTCGCAGCCATTATCTGGCCGATAGCTATCAGCTTTTTGTATAGCACCATCTTTGGCGCAGATCGCCGGGGGATGCTCGTAGCAGCAATCCTTGCTGCGGCCTTCCCCGCCTTCCCGATGCAGTTGATGGATTGGGGAGTCATTTATCCCACACTTCTGGCTTGGGCGCTTGTTCCGGTGGCGTTATCTGCTCTGCTGCAAATTCTTGGGCTAGCAAAACATCGTGGCAGCGCGCTGGTTAATTGGACGGTATTTCTTGGCTCTCTGCTCGCCATCGGTATGGCTCAACCGAGTGGGGTCTTCGTTGTTATTGTGCTGGGGGTTGCGCCGGTCATTACTGTGCTTTGGCGCTACTTGAGAGATGCTGAACATACAAGCGTGGCCAAGACTCTGGCGGCTGTGAGCAGTGTTGTTGCCGTGGCTGGGCTTGCCTGGCTATGGCTCAAGGCGCTGAATAGCAATCACTGGCCAGTAACAATCGCCCCGAGCCAGGCTGCTGGAGATGTGCTCTTCAATGCGCCGCCAGGCAGGCTCCCGGGACTGACCGTTTCGGTACTTGCGGTTATTGGAATTGTGGTTATCTGGCGTGCCAAGAAGCACCGCTGGTTATTGGGCATGTATCTTGCTGCGGCGAGCCTCTACGTGCTGACGGCATCACTGCCACTGGAAAGTATCCGTCATCTGATTGGTGCAATTTGGTATGCCGATACCCGTCGGATCATTGCAATCTTGCCCATTGTGGTGCTGCCTATCGCTGTTATCGGGGCGCAGTGGTTACTGGAACGCTGGCAAGCTAAAACGCATTTGAAGCGATTTGCAATGGTTGCTGCGACACTCCTCATCGTGAGCAGTCAGCTCATTGGCATGAACTATGCCAGGGTGGGCCTCTGGCGAGAATACCGGATGAATGCAGAGTCAGATCTGATCACACCGGATGAGTTTAAAGTGTTCGACTATATTGCTGAAAATCTTCCCGAAGACGCCAATATTATTGGGAACCCCTGGACTGGTACGGCAATTGCCTACGCAATGACCGATCGAAACACCGTGTTCAAACATATGACCGGTTCCTGGAGCGAGGATTTGGCTCTGCTCGCCGGTTCTTTTGTGGATGGTGGTGCCGAGGTCTGTGCACTGACGCAGCAGCTAGGTATCAGCTACGCACTCGATTTCGGTGATAAATTGATATTTGATGACATCGCCAAGCCAAATGTTGCTGAACAGATTCAGTACTTTGGTGGGTTGAACGGCTTAGCCACTGCTGATTTCTTAGAATTAGAGTATTCATCAGGCGATGCGCACTTGTACAAAATAACCGGCTGCACTCAGTAGCCCAAGAAGGAATCATGAAGATAGCAGTCATTGCATTGGGCAAAATTGGCCTTCCCCTTGCCGTTCAATTTGCGAGCAAAGGCCACGAAGTTATCGGTGTTGATGTGAACACCGATACCGTCGCTAAGGTGAATGCTGCCATCGAACCTTTTCCAGGCGAGGCGGAACTCCAGGATCGTCTGGGTGTACTCGTCCCTGCTGGGAAGCTCCGTGCTACCACAGACTATGCCGATGCTGTTCCTGGAGCCGATGCCGTTGTTATTGTTGTTCCGCTTTTTGTCGATAATGAGGCCCGACCTGATTTTGGTTGGATGGACGCAGCAACGAAGTCTCTGGCAGAGCATCTTACTCCCGGCACACTGGTCGCCTATGAGACTACCTTGCCGGTTGGCACCACCCGCACGCGCTGGAAGCCAATGCTCGAAGAGGGCTCAGGGCTCGTTGAGGGCAAAGATTTCCACTTGGTCTTCTCACCAGAACGGGTACTCACCGGTAGGGTCTTTGCCGACCTTCGCAAGTATCCGAAACTGGTTGGTGGTTTGAGCGCAGAGGGCGCCGCACGGGCAGTTCAGTTTTACGAAGAAGTACTGGACTTTGATGATCGTTCCGATCTGAAACGAGCTAACGGTGTTTGGGACCTCGGCTCTGCTGAGGCTTCAGAGATGGCAAAGCTCGCTGAGACGACCTATCGTGATGTGAATATTGGCCTGGCAAATCAGTTTGCCATTTATGCGGCTAAGACCGGCATCGATATTTACCAGGTCATCGAGGCTTCGAACTCCCAGCCATATAGTCATATTCATCAACCGGGTATTGCTGTGGGCGGCCACTGTATTCCGGTTTATCCAAGACTCTATCTCTGGAATGATCCGGAAGCCACTGTTGTGGCCGCCGCACGCGCTGCAAATGCCGGCATGCCGGATTACACCATCGGCCTCCTTGAGGGCGCGTATGGCAATCTCAAGGGCGCTCGTGTAGTTGTTCTTGGGGCTGCGTATCGAGGCGGCGTCAAAGAGACGGCATTCTCTGGCGTATTTGGGGCGGTTGAAGCGCTCATTGCTCGAGGCGCAGAAGTATTTGTGCACGATCCGCTTTATACGGACGAAGAACTGCAGAAGTTCGGTTGGACGCCATTCCAACTTGGCGACGCTGTCGATGCTGCAGTGGTTCAGGCAGATCATGCCGAATATCGCACACTCAGCCCAGAAGACTTTCCGGGAATTCGTGTATTTGTTGATGGCCGCCGAGTTAGCTCTGCTGAGCAGTGGCCCGGAGTGACTTACCGAGTGATCGGGAAATAGCTTAATTACACTGGATTAGTTTCAGAAGTTTTGCATTTCCCACTGAAGTCACCAGCTCTGCAACATTATTTTCAATGAGATTATCTAGGCCTGAGTAATAGCTACTTTGTGAATCGCTAGATTCTCCGGGGAATGGGCCAAAGTCCAAGATGTATTCGATATTGAGAGCCCGAATAGCCGGGCAAACTTCGGGATTGCTCATTGCCTCATTCAGATGCAAACGAACAATATTCTTGTTCTGATCATTCAGTGCTTGCCAGGTGTACTGCGGATTCATCACCTGAATACCGCTTAGGGCATAGGCGTAACTGGTTCCGGTGTAATGACTACCAGCAATGACCGCATCGGCAGGGACCAATTCAGGAAGCTGCGCGATAAGATCCCGTTCGTCTTGGGAGAGCTGTAACCATCCATTGTGGTTTTCTCGATCTTGGAATACAGCTCGGTCTTTCGCTATCTGTGCAGTGATTCCCATGCTCTGGGTCGAAGCGCCGAGAATAATCACGAACCCTATGACGATTGCATTCTGAAGAATCTTGCTATTGGCTGGAATCTTGGTGTTTAGGTATTGGTAGCCGCTTGCCAAACCGTAGGCCGCTAGCGGTATGGCAATAATGGGAAGTATCGCAAAAACTCGGGCCGGATCCGCATACCAGGGAGCAACAAGTAGATTGCGCAGTGGGTGTGCCGGCACTGCTGCGGTAGCGAGATAGAGCCCAATAATGATGAGGTAAGTGGCAAGAAGCCAGATTTTTTTCCGACGGATGATAAGAAGTACGATTCCAAGAATCCCACCAAGAGTAAGAATTACAGAGATGCTAATCGTGTTGTACGAATTGAGTGCGACCTGGCCCACTGAGGTGATCAAGCCGAAGTAATCATTCCGCAATCCACCTGGGATAACTTTGACCCAGAACAGGGCAAGAGCAACGAAGGCAAGGGCAGCGCTAGCTATGAGAAGGACCTTATTTCTCAGGTTCGTTTCGCGCAGGCTCGCAAAAATGGCTGCCAACACTGGCGGCTGGCAAAGGGCGGCGATGAAGTGAGCCGAACTCGTATGGCTAATCAGTAGTGCGGGCATTGCAAGCAGGATAACGAGGAAAAGTCTGGTATTGAATCCTTCTGAATGCCGAAGTTCTGCCAAAAGTTTCAATACTGTGGCAAAAACAGCGGGGATGAGCGCCACAGCCAAAAAGAATGGGAAGATTCCGGCTTGCCCCAAAACCATCAGGGGGAAAGCGCTAAACCCTGCGCTCAGTAACGCGCTGGTGTAAATGACAACGGTATTTTCCGGGAAGAGTGTTTTGCTCAGCAGGATGATTCCGAGTGGCCAAACAACCGCACTGATAATCACGAGCACAGCGGTCTGCGCGATAGGGATGCTCGCGCCGGAAATGATTACGGCAAGCGAGGTCAGGGCATGGAATGCAGCCGGGTAGAAACTTGTTTGTCCGGCGGGCAAGATCAATTGGGTGAGGTGCAGGGCCGAGGCGTTTTGGGTATCGAGGATGAACTGTGTTCCGTTGAGATGCAGAATATTGTCTGCCTCTTGAGCGAAATTATCTGGCTGGCCTATGAGAATCGCAAGCTGAATCAAGATGGCACTCGAGGCGAGTGCCAGGGCGACAGCGAGATGCCAATTGAGCCGGGATTGTTGTTGAGTGGTGTTTTTGGAAGCGAACCGTTTTGCTCTGAATGGGAGGGCAAGTGCCGTTAAAATGAGAGTAAGTAGCAAGACAGGAAGCGGTCCCCAATTGAGCTTCACCAATGGAGCTATGAGGGCAGCGAGAGACACAAAAGTTACCGAGATAACCGGGGAAAATGCGAGTGTAAAGAATCCTCTGAAATTCATGGCAAGCAAGAAAAGCATGCCTGGTAAGAAGAAAAGTACCAGGGTCGCAGTGAGTGCGGGGGCAGCATCTAACCAAGTCATCCGTTAAACACTATCGTTCTATTCTTGGGGTTAGGCGCAGATTCTTGACAGGGATTAGGATTTGGTGAGCAGTAGAATATGTGATGGTTCAAAATATTGAGGTTATTGTGAGAAAAAAATTACTTGTATTGGCGTTTTCGAACATTTCTTTGGATGCCAGAGTTCTGAGGCAAGTACGTACCTTTTCTAGTAGTTTTGATGTCATCACTTGTGGTTATGGTCCAGCTCCAGATGGCGTTTCCCGACATATAGAAATCCCAAAATTACCAAGTCTTCCAAAATACCTTGGCTACATTTTGGTAGATTTGCATTTCTATTTTTTCTATTATTGGATGCTGCCGAGAACAAGATATCTCAAGAAAATACTGAGCAACATACATTTTGATGTAATCATTGCAAATGATACTTTTGCAATTCCGATAGCGACAAGTCTCAAAAGTCGGGCGGGGGTATTGGCAGATTTGCATGAGTATTTCCCTCTATATCGTGAACATGAACCAATCTGGCTTAAACGAGAAGCGCCTTTCCATCGTTGGATTTGTAGGAGGTATGTTTCTAGGGCAAAAGTTGTTACAACGGTAAACGAGACTCTAGCCAGCAAATATCAAGATCAGTTTGGTTTCATCACTCAGGTGGTTACTAATGCAACTCCTTACGCTGATCTCAAGCCCGGGAAAATCAACGATACCTTAAAAATTGTCCATAGTGGGGGTGCCTCCAAAGGGCGAAATCTTGAAGTCATGATCGAAGCTGTGCAGAAGGCCAGCCTCGTACGTCCCATGATTTTTGA
>JBARYA010000023.1:0-6507 GCA_049647625.1 Microbacteriaceae bacterium | reverse complement strand
CTCCAGCAATACAGGGCATGGAAAAACTTATGACAGATCTTAAAGAACAACTCATCGGCTACATCAAACAAGAAGCCGTTTTCTATGGCGACTTCACCCTCACCAGCGGTAAAAAGGCGAGCTACTACGTTGATTTGCGCTTGGTAAGCCTCGATCACCGCGTAGCTCCACTCATCGGGCAGGTCATGCTCGACATTATTCAAGACATCCCGGATGTGACCGCGGTGGGCGGTCTGACCATGGGTGCAGACCCGATTGCCTCCTCGGTATTGCATCAGGGTGCTCTGCGTGGCCTTGGCTTGAATGCGTTTGTGGTGCGCAAGGAACCCAAGGGCCATGGTCAGGGTAAACAGGTTGAAGGCCCAAGTATTGTTGGCAAACGCGTCATCATTCTTGAAGACACCTCAACAACCGGCGGTTCTCCGCTTCAGGCTATTGCCGCCGTCGAGAAGGTCGGTGCGATTGTTGCGGGAGTTGCGGTTGTTGTCGATAGGAATACCGGTGCCCGTGAGGTTATTGAGGGCGCTGGCTACAATTACTATGCGGCACTTACACTGCGCGATCTCGGTTTAGAATAAGTCACCGAATTCGCCATCGGCGTGTTTAGTTGATGACGCCCATTGTTCGCAGAATATGATCTGCGCAATAGATGTCTTGAAGCGCGAGCCCCTGCGAGCTGAATAGGGTAATTTGCCCATTTTCGGTGCGCCCTGGGACTTTCTGATTCAGGATGCTCCCAATGCTGATGACCGAATCTTGCGGCCATTCATTGGCAATGAAGTCTCCTGCCTCGGTGAGCGCAACAGTTGCATCATCGGCAACAATGACACCGGCGCGCTCGAGTGTGCGAAGGTCAACTTCACGTTTGGTTGAGACATTTGACCCGACCGCATTGACATGGGTACCTTCTCGAAGCCAGTCCCCAAAAAGCACTGGCTCGACCGAGGAGGTCGCGGTAATGACAATATCTGATTCTCGAACCGCCGCTTCGGCTTCGCTGGCGAGCACCTCACGGTCCAGCGCTGTTTGCATTTCACTTGCAAATGCTTTGAGCTTTTCCTGATTTCTGGCGACAACGCGGATACTGCGAATATTTGGCATTTCAGAGAGGACCGCCCGAAGTTGACCTTCGGCCTGAAACCCGGTGCCGAAGATGGTGAGGATTTCGGAATCGGCTCTGGCCAGAAGTTTCGTGGCAACCGCGGTGGCCGCCCCGGTGCGAATTTGGCCGAGAATATCGGCCTTCATTAGCCCAATGATTTCTCCGGTGCTCATTGAGTAAAGCAGGAGGTTGAGCTCGGTTCCACGAGTGGTGGTTTTGGAGATGACCGGATACGATTTGATTCCCATCAGATCGAGCTTTGGGGCTAAAGCCCACATGACATTGAGGATGACACTGTCGCTCTGTGAGCGGAGCCGAACCTGATTCACCGCCTCGGCGTTGTCAAGGTCAGCAAAGGCTTGGCGCACCAGAGTAATGGCGTCGGGGAATTGGAGATGTTCCCGTACCTCGTCATCATGAAAATATCGGACCAAAATTACCTCGCTGTAGTGATTGGAAATATTCAAATATCTGGGTGCGCTCCGGCACCGGTAGTAAACAAAAAGCGTTACACAGTATTGTTCCGGGTGAGCATTCTGATCTTGATATCGCGTGCCGCCTTCATATGATCTGAAGCTAATTGGTACGCGCGATCAGAATCACGATCTCGGATTGCATCAATCATCTCTTGGTGTTCTGTGATGACGTTATCCCATCTTCCCGGTTGGCTGACCGTTGGCTGGGGGGAGAGGCGGGTGTGGGTTTCAAGTTTGGTCAACAATTCAACCAGGGTCTTGTTCTGGCTCGCACGCCATACGCGTTCGTGAAAGCGTTGGTTTACTTCGACCAATTCAAGGGGGCTGGCTCCTGCAGAGTGGATGATGTCCTGGTGGGCAAGATCCAGGAGGATGAGGTCGTTATTGCTGCGACCACGGGCAGCCCATTTCGCAGCGGTGGCTTCTAGGACAATTCTGCAATCATAAATTTCCATGACATCTTCAAGGGAAGTGATGCGCACCACGAGATGACGGCCACGTTGTTCGAGAAATCCGTCTTTTTCGAGCGCAAAAATAGCTTCGCGCACCGGTGTTCGGCTCACACCATACTGTTCAGCGAGGGCAGATTCAACCAGGGGTGATCCCGGGCTGAATTCACCGCTGAAGATGGCGGCGCGGATTTTGTCGTAGATAGATTGTTCTGAAGTTTCCAAAATAATATTTTTTTGCATCTGGATGTGCGCCCCTTGACCGTGAATTACTAACAATCATAAGGGTGCCCGGCGGTGTTGCTCGGTTTCTTGTGGTTCGGGGAGAATCTTTTGAGGATTTAAGGCCAGTTCCTCGGGTTTTCACTACAAAATCTTGACCTCGTGAATATTGCTTCAACTTGACACACATTCATGTACCATTGTATACATTAGTGTACGGGATGAAAATCCTGAACATAGCAAGTTCCAATCACCACGATGGAGAGGTACAAAATGGAAAGCCAGAAAAAGTCTGGAATGAGAGGCAAAGTTGTCTCAGCATTTAAGACAGCTTTCGTATTATCTGCAGTCACCGGTCTCGCAGTTGGATGCGCAACATCCGGTAACGAGACCCCAACAACAACCGAACCGGGTGCTGTTGAGACCATTAAGATCGGGGCAATTCTGCCACTGACCGGTGCGACCGCACAAAACGGCAATAACTCACTCAGAGGTATCGAGTTGGCCATTGAACAAATTAACGAAGCTGGCGGCATCAAGTCAATGGGTGGAGCAAAGTTTGAGCTCTCCTCAGCAGACGCCACCAGTGATGCTGCTACCGCAGCGAACGCAGCAACCGAGTTCTTGTCCAAGGGAGATAAGCCTTTGGCAATTGTTGGCGCCTACGCAAGTGGTCTGACCACCACCGTAGCTCGTGTAACAGAACGTGCAAAGATTCCTCTGCTCAGCACCTCATTTAGTGATGAACTGACCCAGCAGGGCTACAAGTATTTCTTCCAGCTTCCTGCTCCAGCATCAAAAATGGGTACTGCCCAGATGAAGTACGCAATTGAAATTGCTGATGCAGCTGGCAAGAAGATCGACAAGGTAGCCATTGTTTATGCAAACAACGCTTATGGTGAGAGCCAGGGTGTAGCACTCAAGGCTCAGGCAGAAGCTGCTGGCAAGCAAGTTGTTCTGTATGAAGGATATGCCCCAACAATTGTTGATGCAGGCCCAATCGTGCAGAAGATAACCAGCTCGGGTGCTGATGCAGTATTCTCTATCGCTTATGTAAGCGATGGCGTGCTGTTGATGCGTGCACTCAAGCAGTCCGGAAGCACCATCCCCATCTTCGGCGGAACTGGTGGATACATTACTCCTGACTTCGTCAAGGCACTCGGTGCCGGTGTTGATGGCCTGTTCAGCGTAACCACCAGCAACCCTGATGGATACGGCGATATTGGCGCTGCATACCTGAAGAAGTACGGCGAATTCATGCCACAGGAAGCACACGACAACGCAGCAGCAGTGTACGTTATTGCTGAAGCCTTGGAGATGAAGCCAACCACCGATCCTGAGGTTCTCAAAGAGACTCTGCACAGCAATGTGTTCTCAATGGGCGCAGCAGGACAGATGCCAAACGGCAAGGTTGAATTTGACGAAACTGGTGCAAACCACTTCGGCTCACCATTGATGGTCCAGTGGCAGAATCAGAACCTTGTTGGTGTCTGGCCAAAGGATATCGTCAAGGGCGCACCGGTCTGGGACGCTAAGTAATTCAATCGAACTCATTGATAGTTCAATAAAACAAACTGGGAAAAAGTAAATGGATATGTTACAGCTATTTACCCAGGCATTGGTGAACGGTCTACTGATAGGCAGCGTGTATGCGCTGATATCAGTAGGCCTGACACTGATCTTCGGGGTAATGGACATTGTGAACTTCGCTCATGGCGAGTTCATGATGGTCGGGATGTTCGGGGCATACTTTGCCTCCTCCCAATTAGGTATTGATCCTCTGTTCTTCGCGCCGGTCATTGGCGTCATCGCATTCTTCTTGGGTGCCCTGATAGAACGAACATTGATTGAGCCCATCATCAAAGCCCCACAGTTTGCACAAGTGGTGGTTACTCTCGGGCTCGGAGTTGTTCTGGCGAATGGCGCAGCAGCGATCTTCGGCAACAACTTCCTGAGCGTAACCACCAGCTATCAATTGCAGACCTTCGAACTCTTCGGACTTCGTCTCGGTGCGACATAGGTTTATGCCGCACTATATGCAGCTGTGATCGCAATTCTGCTCACGCTCTTCTTGAACAAGACTGACTTCGGAAAGGCAATGCGTGCTACCGCTCAAAATCGGTATGCGGCGCAGCTCCTCGGAATCAATCCGAAGTACATGTTCATGATCGCATTTGGTATCGGCTTCGCACTTGTTGCTATCGCCGGTGCCGCAATCCTGCCGTATACCTTGGTTTCCCCACATGTGGGCCAGGGCTACGCACTTATTATGTTTACCGTTGTTGTACTCGGCAAGCTGGGCTCTGTAAAGGGCGCCATTATTGCCGGTCTGGTTGTTGGTGTGATTCAATCCTTGGCTACGCTCTGGCTGCCAAGCGAATTGCAGAACCTGCCGGTATTCATTGTCTTCTTCTTATCACTGGTGCTCATCCGAGGAGGTGTATTCGACCGTGTCAAACGAACTCTTGCAAACAGAAAAACAGCAGCAATCGTCTAAGAATTTATCGTCCAAGACTTCGTTCTTGCACAGCAAATATTTCCGTTACAGCCTGTACATTGCGCTCGGTGCGCTATTCATGCTGGCCCCATTGTGGCTCCAGAGTAACTACTGGGTTCGGGTATTGATTTTGGTCTGCATCTTTGGTGTGGCCTCAACCGGGTGGAACCTCCTGGGTGGATACGCCAGCCAGTTCTCCCTCGGGCATTCGGTTTTCTTTGGAATCGGTGCCTACGCAACAGTTATTTTCCAGGGCAAATTGGGCCTCAGCCCATGGCTTTCGATCCCGGTCGGGGTCGCGGCCACAGTCTTGGTCGCAGTAATTGTTGGTTGGCCCTCATTCAAGCTAACCGGGCATTATTTTGCTCTGGCAACCTTGGCGCTGTTCCCGGTATTCCATATCCTGGCAAGCTACTTCAAGGACCTCACCGGCGGACCGAGCGGAATCTCTGTACCAATTCTCGAATCTGGAATTGCTACCCTGCAATTTGATGATCCAGCACAGTTCTTCTATGTTGTTGCGACTCTCCTGCTGCTCGCCCTTGTAGTATCCCGCTGGGTAAAGTTCTCGGCATTTGGGCTCCGTTTGGATGCAATCCGTCAGAACCCAGAAGCTGCGCGACTGGCTGGCGTCAATATGTTCAATGAGAAAATGAAGGCACTCGTCATTAGCGCGGCTGTCACCTCTGTTGCCGGATCGTTCTACGGAGCATTCCTGCAGTTCTTGGATGCGGATACCGCATTCTCTTGGACAATCACCATCAATATCGTGTTGTTTGCAATCGTTGGTGGAACGAGATTCTGGTGGGGCCCAGCACTGGGTGCACTCATTCTTATTCCACTTTCAGAATATGCATCAATGCAGTTGACCGGTAATCTCGCGGCACTGGGCCAGCTCGCTTACGGCGTTCTGCTCATCGTGCTGATCATCTTCCAGCCAAGAGGTCTGGGCGGCGTGCTCAGTAATCTTTGGAACAGATCTCAGGCAGGTGCAAAGAAATGACCGCAATTCTGAAACTTGAAGGTGTGAACCAGCGCTTCGGTGGTCTCCACGCTCTCAAGGATGTGAACTATGAAGTGATTGACGGTGAAATCCTCGGGATCATTGGCCCGAACGGTGCCGGAAAATCGACGATGTTTAACGCCATTGTGGGATTGATTCCGCCGGTCAGTGGAAAGATCACATTCCAGGGCCAGGACATCATCGGAAAACAGGTCCACGAAGTTGTTGGTTTGGGCTTGGCGAAAACATCCCAGCACGTGCAGGTCTTCAACGAAATGACCGTGCTCGATAATCTTGCCGTAGCCGGCTTGCTCAAGCACGGAACCATCAATGCCGCACGCGAACGCGGCCTTGAAGAGCTCCGCTTCTGGGGCATGGACGACATCGCCAATGTGATTGCCGAAGATATTACTCTGGCTCAGCGCTCAACCCTTGAACTGGCAAGAACCATGATGCTCGATCCAACCTTGCTGTTGATCGATGAGGTAATGGCTGGTCTCAACGAGGTTGAAGTCGACCAGATGCTGGACCGAATGATCAAAATCAATAAAGAGCGTGGCGTTACCCTTATTGTTATTGAACACAATATGCGCGCCATTATGCGGATCTCGCATCGAGTGTTGGCTCTTGATTACGGTCAAGTGATTGCCCTCGGAGATCCAACAATGGTCAGTACTGACAAGCGCGTTGTTGAGGCATATTTAGGAGTAGAGTCATGAGTTTAGTCATCAAAGACCTGGTTGCAGGCTATGGCAAAA
>JBARYA010000022.1:0-4801 GCA_049647625.1 Microbacteriaceae bacterium | reverse complement strand
ATCCCAGCGCAACTGCAAAGTTTTTTCACAACTTTGTGAGCGCTGGGAATAATCGCGCTCTCGCCACTGTTGTACTAGGCTGAAGATACGTAGTGCTCCGGGGTCGGTGAGAATCCGAACCGGCGGTAAAGTCCGCGAACCTGATGAAGCTCCAGTAGCAGATTCAGGCTGAACTGGTGAAATTCCAGTACCGACGGTGATGTGCAAGCAATTGCACGAGTCCGGATGAGAGGAAGCACGGGTATTGTGAGGTTCGATTTTTGAACCCAAACAATACACTTCTGTCCCCGGATACTCAAGAAAATTGACCGGAAGACTTAGGACAGAGCATGAACCCGAATCGCCACGAGCTGGTGGATGCCGCAATGTTGCGTGCCATCGAGCTGGCCAAGCTCGGTCCGCTCTGGGGAGCAAATCCTCGTGTCGGCTGCGTGATTCTAGACTCTCAGGGGAACACCCTCGCCGAAGGCTACCACCGCGGTGCCGGCACTGCGCACGCCGAGGTTGATGCCCTCAGCCAACTCAGCCCAGAACAAACTCAGGGCGCCACCGCTATTGTCACGCTCGAACCGTGCAATCACACCGGACGCACCGGTCCCTGCGCTCGGGCCCTGATTGCCGCCGGTATCGCCGAAGTACACTATGCCGTGGCCGATCCGGGGAAGGCTTCTGCGAACGGTGCCGCCACCCTCGAAGCTGCCGGGGTGAAAACCTCTCTTGGGCCACGAAGCCCAGAAGCTGCCGAGCTCAATCACGCCTGGTTTGTCGCCCTAAAAGAGCAGCGTCCCTACATTATTTTGAAATGGGCCAGCACCCTGGATGGCCGCATTGCCGCCGCCAATGGCAGTAGCCAGTGGATTACCGGCCCCGATGCTCGTGCCGATGTACATCGTCGCCGCGCCAATGCCGACGCTATTGCGGTTGGCACCGGCACCGCCCTCGCCGATGACCCAAGCCTCACTGCCCGAACCCCGGAAAACACACTCTACCCACACCAGCCTTTGGCGGTTGTTGTGGGCAATCGACACATCCCTGACAATGCCAAGCTGCACCGGCATCCGGCCGGACTCTTGGAACACCACAGTCACGATATTGAGTCATTGCTTGAAGAGTTACAACGACGCGAGGTGCGCACCCTTTTTGTTGAGGGTGGGACTGGCCTGATTAGTGCCTTCCTGCGTGCCGGTTATGGCGATGAGCTGCTGGTCTACCTGGCGCCGAAACTTTTGGGCGGGCCGATGCTTGCTCTCAATGATTTAGGAATATCTGGGATTGATCAGGCGTTGGACTTTAGTGTGCACCGCCTAGAACAGCTCGGGAACGATGTGTTGATTGTGTCTCGTCAGACGAGCTTGGAAGGAAAGTAAGGAAGCTCATGTTTACCGGACTTATTGAAGAAATTGGTGTCGTCACCGCTGTCGAACCGCTGGGAGATGGCAGTCGCTTTACCATCCGTGGGGCACAGGTGAGCTCCGATGCCAAGCATGGTGACTCTATTTCGGTGAGCGGGGTGTGCCTGACCGTGATTGACCGGGGTGTCGACAGCTTCAGCGCCGATGTGATGCAACAGACCATCCTGATGAGCAAAATTTCGAGCCTAGTTGTGGGAAGCAGCGTCAACCTGGAGCGAGCGGCCGAGCTCGGTTCACGCCTCGGTGGACACATCGTGCAGGGGCATATTGATGGCACCGCTGCCGTCTTGGATGTTCGCCCGGGTGAAGCCTGGCGCGTGATCAGAATTGAGCTGCCCAATGATTTGGCCCCGCTTGTGGTCGATAAGGGTTCCATTACCGTCGATGGAGTTTCTCTCACCGTCTCGGCAATTGGCGAAGACGCGCAGAGCGAACAAAAACGCCACTGGTTCGAAATTTCGCTCATCCCGGAAACACTCGTTGCGACCACACTCGGAGAAATCAGCGTCGGGGACCGGGTCAATCTCGAGAGCGATATTGTCGCCCGACACGTGCAACGCCTAATGCAATTTACTATCCCAACCACCAGCAACACCAGCCAGGGAGGACACTAACCATGGCACTTTCGACAATTCCCGAAGCTATTGCAGCGCTGAGAAGCGGTAAGCCAATTCTGGTCGCCGATAATGAGGCTCGCGAGAACGAGGGCGATGCGATTATGGCGGCAGAGTTCGCCAGCAGCGAGTGGATTGGCTGGATGGT
This sequence comes from Microbacteriaceae bacterium, assembly GCA_049647625.1. Classification (GTDB taxonomy): domain Bacteria; phylum Actinomycetota; class Actinomycetes; order Actinomycetales; family Microbacteriaceae; genus JBARYA01. The sequence continues at coordinate 2,627 of JBARYA010000022.1, read as the reverse complement.
GCGACACACATCCGGATACCTCTGCGCCCCGACCACCAATGAGATTGCCGACCGACTCGAACTTCCGCTAATGGTGCCGAATAACACCGATCCGTTGCGCACCGCCTATACGATCAGTGTGGATGCTGCTGAGGGAGTCACCACCGGCATTAGCGCCACCGATCGCGCTCACACCCTTCGCCTCCTCGCCCAGCCAGAAACCACTGCGCTGGAGCTCACCCGCCCGGGCCATATTTTGCCACTGCGGGCAAAGGCTGGCGGCATTTTGGAGCGTCCTGGGCACACCGAGGCGACCGTTGATCTGATGAAGATTGCCGGATTGCAACCGGTCGGAGTTATTGGTGAGATGGTGCACGATAATGGTGAAATGATGCGCCTTCCGGCTCTCTACGAAATTGGCGAACGTGTCGGTTTGCCGGTGATTACCATCGAGCAATTGAGCGAATGGCTGCAACAGCATCCTGAAGCCCGCGATGGCTCTCTCTGCACCACCGTTGAGGAGGGTCAGAGCCTAGAGGCTCTGCAATCGGTGCACAAGCCAGTGACCTGGTACGAGCGTCTGGTGCATTTCGAGGTAGAAACCACCGTTCCAACCACTCATGGCACGTTCCGTTTCCGTGGCTACCGCGATCTGGTGACCGGGCACTCGCACCTGGCCGTGGTCTCCGGGGATGTCCTCGATGAAGCGCCGCTGGTTCGAATTCATTCAGAGTGCCTCACCGGCGAAGCCTTCGGATCAGAGAAGTGTGAGTGCGGCCCACAACTGGATGCTGCCCTCGACCGGATTGCCGCTGAGGGCGGTGTGGTGATCTATCTGCGTGGCCATGAGGGTCGCGGTATCGGCCTGATCAATAAGCTCAAGGCCTATCGTCTTCAGGAGGATGGCATCGATACTATGCAGGCGAACCTCGACCTGAACCTCCCCGCCGACGCACGTCAATATGGTGCTGCCGCAGCTATCCTTGCCGATCTTGGTGTTGAGCGAGTGCGCCTTTTGACCAATAATCCAAACAAGCAGGAGCAGATTGGCAAACTCGGTGTCGACGTCGTTGAACGCGTTCCAATGATTGTTGGTGTCAACGAAAATAACCGTCACTACCTCGAAGCAAAACGTGACCGGATGGGTCATATTTTGCCGAGCACAATTTAGCCTCAAAACACATTTTCCCTTTGCGGAACATTCCGCGAGGGCCCACACACGCTAAGGAGAAACATTGAGCGGCGAAGGTTCCCCGATCTCACAATTTGCCAACGGTATCCCGTCTGATTTTGGGCAGGGCATACGGGTTGCGATCGTCTACGGGCAATGGCACGAGAAGATTAGCCAGGGATTGCTCGAGGGCGCCAGGCGCACCCTCAGCGCCGCCGGTGCTGACTTCTTTGAGGTTCCTGTCTCGGGCAGCTTCGAGCTTCCGGTGGTCAGCCAGCATGCCCTGGAGCAGGGTGCGGATGCGGTCGTCGCTCTCGGAGTGATTATTCGCGGTGGCACCCCACACTTTGAATATGTTTCGGATGCTGCCACCAGCGGACTGCTTCAGGTGAGCCTGAAGACCGGTAAGCCGGTCGGTTTCGGTGTGCTCACGCTCGACACCGAACAGCAGGGCATTGATCGTGCCGGTTTCCCCGACTCGATCGAGGATAAAGGCCAAGAAGCGAGCCTGGCAGCTCTGGATGCTGTTCGCCGCATCCGTTCCCTACACGCCTAAGACGATTACCTCCTTCTCAGCGAAACAAAACCTGATTCATAGACTTCTCTCAACTTGGTGATAGTTAATTGATACATCACACAAAGTTCTTTCACAGATTTTGGGAGTCGCTATGAGCAATTATCAGGGTAGCCATCAGGTACGATCCGCAGATTTTGAAGTGCAGCGAGCAGAATTCCAGAAGCCCGACGGCTCCCCATTCAAAATTCTGGTTGTCGATGATGAGTCTTCACTCACTGATTTGCTCAAAATGGCCCTCCGCTACGAAGGCTGGCTGGTCGAGACGGCAGAGAACGGTCTAGAGGCCCTCGCGCTGGTCAAAAAGTTCGAACCGGATGCGCTGGTCCTTGACATTATGATGCCCGAAATGGATGGCATGCAGGTGCTCTCGCGCATGCGCGCCGAAAACAATGAGACCCCGGTGCTCTTTCTCACCGCCAAGGACTCGGTGGCTGATCGCATCAAGGGTCTCACCGCCGGTGGCGACGACTATGTGACGAAGCCGTTCAGTCTTGAGGAGGTTGTCGCCCGCTTGCGAGCACTCATTCGGCGAAGCAGCAAGATTGGCTCCGGCGAAGAGAGTGTGCTCCGAGTTGGGGACCTCAGCCTGGATGAGGATAGCTACGAGGTTGAGCGGGCCGGCACTCCGATTGAGCTGACCGCAACCGAGTTTGAACTGCTCCGCTACCTGATGAGGAACCAGCGTAAAGTGCTGAGCAAGTCACAAATCCTCGACCGTGTCTGGAGCTATGATTTTGGCGGAAAATCGAGTGTTGTTGAGATCTATATTTCCTATCTGCGAAAGAAAATTGATAGCCTCGGCCCGGCAATGATTCACACCGTTCGCGGCGTTGGCTACACCATCAAGGTGCCGAGCCAAGATGCGCATGCCGCAGAATAACCCGGAGAGTATTGGCCCTT
>JBARYA010000021.1:0-7518 GCA_049647625.1 Microbacteriaceae bacterium | reverse complement strand
TGTGAAATGGCATGATGGTAAACCATTTACCTCAGCTGATGTTGTGTACAATCTCACAGAAGTTTTCACAATGCATCCAACTGGCGCGCTCTACAGTCAGGTTCTTGATTCTGCCGTGGCAACAGATGCGCACACAGTTGTCATAAAGTTCAAAGAACCTTTTGCGCCCTTCCCGGCACTATTGACAGATTTGCAAGTGTATCCTGCTCATATTTTTGAGGGTACAGATCTTTCGACAAATCCGGCGAATAGCAATCCAGTCGGTCTTGGCCCATACAAGTTTGTTGAGCAAGTGACCGGTGACTTCGTGCGAGTTGAGCGTAATACTGATTATTACGGTGAACAGGGTGGCGCTGATGAAATCATTTTCAAAGTAATGCCGGATAGCAATGCACGCAGCCTTGCCTTACAGAGTGGTGATGTGGATTACATCCCAGCAACATTCTTTGAGCTCACCCAAAAACAGCTCTTCGATAATAACGCCTCCTATGAGCTGATTTCGACACCGGGAACTGTTCAATCGTCGCTGTTGTTCTTCAACCTGACCAACAAGGTTCTGAGCGATTATGAAGTCCGGAAAGCTATTTTCCACGGCATCAATCGTGAAGAGATTGCTGATAAGGTTTTCGCCGGTACCGCAGAGGTAACGAAGACTCCAGTCCCTAATCAGATAGCCTGGGCAGCTGATCCAAGTATCGATTACTCAAAAGATTTTGCTTATGATCCTACAAAGGCTGCAGCAATCCTTGATGCAGCCGGGTACAAGGCTGACGCAAACGGAGTTCGTTTTGAAGTACGACTAGCCGCAATGGGTGGTCGTCCAACTTGGCAGGGTCCAACAGAAATTATTAAGGCCAATCTTGAACAAATCGGCATTTCTGTAGACCTTCAGGTGCTTGAACGGAACCTCTACATTGACTCTGTCTACAACACGGGTGACTTCGACATGGTTGTGACGGAGCTTGCGGCATATGCCGATCCAACTCTCGGGGTTGCGCGATCATTCGTTTGTAATCCGAACAAGCTGGCCTTCATGAACGCATCGATCGTGTGTTCCGAAGCAATTGATCAGGAATGGGCTTTGGCTAGTCAATTCTCTGATATTGAGAAGCGCCAGGAGCACTTCTACAAAGCACAACAGATGGTTACCAAAGTGCTCAACGCGCTCCCATTGAACTCCGCGATCTACTTTGGTGTAGCGCGCACCGACAAATGGGAAGGTTTTGAACAAGCAATTTCAGCGCAAAACCAAACAAATTGGAACAAAATCCAACTGAAGAAGTAACCGTCAGGAACCGGGTGGTGGTGTGTGGGTTGAGAAGCCCCACACCACTGCCATCCCGCACTCATTTCTTGTCTGTAATACATTATCTCTGCCCAGAAAAGAGGTTTTATGCTTCCCTGGATTAAACACTATGCCAAGCTGGTTTTTTCATCTCTGACACTTATTTTCTTCATCATCTTGATCATGTTTTTCCTTTTGGAATTGGCACCTGGTGATCCGGTGCAGGCCCTTATCGGGGATGCTCCGGTCAGCGCGGAATTTCGGGCAGAAATGGTTCGGAACTTCAATCTTGATGCACCCGCCTACGTTCGCTTCCTTTCCTATATCGGTAACGTCGTGACCGGCGATCTGGGGTATTCCTATGCAAATAGCGAAAAAGTACTCGATCTTATTTTGGGTCGTCTCGGGAATACGCTGATTTTGACCCTTCCGAGCATTGTTCTTTCTTCTCTCGGTGCAATTGCCCTTGGATCATTTGCGGCACGTACCCGTTCAAAGGCAAAAGATGCCGGAGTTACTTTTACAGCAGTTGTCGGTTTCTCAATCCCCAGCTTTTGGTTGAGCCTATTACTCATCTTGCTTTTTTCTGTCATGCTTGGCTGGTTGCCGGCACAGGGTATGAGCTCCTTTAGCTCCTCCGGTTTCTCTTTGCCGCACCTGATTCTTCCACTGGCGGCAATGACAATTGGCGAACTTGCGTTCAAGACTCGAATCATGCGTTCGAGCATGATCGAATCTCTTGGGCAGGACTATATTGATACAGCCCGCTCAAAAGGTTTGAGTGGAGGAGTCATCGTCAGAAGACACGCATTGCTGAACTCTATGCTTCCTATGGTCTCCGTTATCGGATTGAGCCTGTGTTACGCGATTGCTGGTTCAGTTCTTGTCGAGCGGGTATTTGGTTGGCCAGGCATGGGTCTCTTGCTTTACGATGCGATCCAAAAGAGTGAAAATATGATCATTTTGGGAGTGCTCTTTGTCCTGACAATTACCGTGGTTGTCGTGAACTTTTTGACGGACATCGTTTACGGGATTGTTGATCCGAGAATTGCGCGGCGTTATCAGCTTGAAAGAGAGGCCTAAAAGTGATTTCAAAAAAAATAAAGCTTCAGAATACGGTACCGACGGCTACAGATATTATCCGAAAAATTACCCCGAGAGACTCCTGGGTCCAAATATTTTTCCGGAAACCTCTTACCTGGTTTTTCACGGCGATTATTGTGATCATCGTTGTCGCCTGCTTTTTTGGACCGGCATTCACTTACAGCATGGTAAGTACAGAATTTCCTGTACTGATGCCTCCTGGGGCAGAACACTGGTTCGGTACAGACAATCTCGGCCGAGACCTCTTCGCTCGAATTCTCTCGGGAGGTCGTGTCTCTCTTATTGTGGGGCTGAGCGTCGCCGTCATTTGTCTCATCTTTGCAATAGTTATTGGTGGAATTGCAGGCTTTTGGGGAGGTTGGGTAGATCTCATCCTCAACAAAGTTCTTGAATTTTTCCAGGTTATCCCGACCATCGTGCTTGCCCTTGTCGCTGCGGCAATGTTGGGATCAACACCGACGATGATTGTTCTCATCTTGGGCGTGACGATGTGGCCTCCGGTCGCACGCATCATGCGTGCTGAAGCTATGCGTATTCGGGAGTTGGGATACATTGAGTCCGCTCGCTCAGCAGGTTTCAGCGATATGAGAATATTTCTTTCCGATGTCGTTCCCAATGCTTTTCCTCCGGTATTGGTCACCACGACAATGACTATCGGGCGAGCAATCCTGCTGGAATCTGGACTCGCGTTCTTGGGCTTGGGAGACGCAAATAACCCTAGTTGGGGTGCTCTGCTATATACAGCGCAACCATATATGCAATTAGCTTGGTGGCTCACCATCATTCCCGGTGCGTGTATTTTCATTGTGGTACTTGCTATGAACATGCTCGGAGACAACCTGAATGACAGCTTAAACCCGACAATAAGTCGAGTGAAATAGAAGGGGCATAATGATGACACAAACAACCAATAATGAAGTGCTTCTTCAGGTAAATGACCTGAATGTCAAACTACCGATAGGCCGTGGACAGTTTGTTCATGCGGTAAAAGGTATCGATTTTGAGATTCACAATAATGAACGTGTCGGGATTGTAGGTGAATCTGGTTCCGGGAAATCGGTTACGGTTCGAGCGATTTCAGGGTTATTGCCACAATCTAAACTCGTGCAAGTTACCGGATCCATTCGTTATAAGGGGCAGGAGTTTATTGGCGCCAGTGTAAAGAACCTGGCACATTTGCAGGCTAAAGAGATCAGCATGATTTTTCAGGATCCGCTCAGTTTTTTAAATCCAACAATGACCGTCGGTAAACAAATTACTGAATCTCTGAACCAAGGAAACGCCAAGAATCGTTCACGTGATGAAGTGTATCGGTTCATGACACTTGCTGGTCTCACAAAAGATTTAGAAACAGTCTTTGATGCCTATCCTTTCGAGTTGAGTGGGGGTATGCGTCAGCGTGTGCTCATTGCCATTGCGCTGTGTCGGGAACCGGAGATTGTCATCGCCGACGAGCCCACAACGGCACTTGATGCCACGGTGCAGAGAAGAGTGCTTCACTCGCTTGATCAGAGCGTGAAAAGCCTGGGAAAGTCCATGCTTCTTATCACTCACGATCTCGGTGTCGTCGCGGCCATGTGCGATCGAGTGTATGTCATGTACTCCGGAAAAATTGTCGAGCACGGAACCGTAGATGATATTTTCTATCGTCCCAAGCATGAATATACGAAAGAGCTCCTCAAGTCAGTGGAGAGTTTCAGTAATAACGATGAAGAACTTTATGTGAGTAAATACGCCCTGAGAGCTTAAGGATTGTCCATGAAATTAGCAGCAGTAGAGGTCTCGAAGTCTTTCGATTCCAAACGAAAAGTCGACAAAAAATTTGCGGTCAACAAGATGAGTATTTCTGTGGAGCCAGGGCAGTTTGTTGCGATCGTGGGTGAAAGTGGGAGCGGAAAAAGTACCGTTGCCAGACTTCTCCTGAACCTTCTCCCCGCTACAGAGGGGATTGTAACGTTCAATAATATTGAAGTGAGCAAGTTATCTCGACGTCAAAAGCAAGAATTTAGACAATCTGTTCAATCAATCCTTCAGGATCCCTCGGGTTCGTTGAATCCACGGAAATCAGTCCGTCAATCTCTGATGGAAGTGGTTAGGCTTCATCACACTGTGTCGGGAAAGCTTGAACAGCTTGATCATGTACATAAGACTCTCGAGTCGGTTGGATTGTTTCCGGCAGAGAATTATGCTGACCGGTTTCCACATGAACTTTCCGGGGGCCAACGGCAGAGAGTCCTCATCGCAAGAGCACTCATTCTGAACCCACAGATTATTATTGCCGACGAGGCGGTTTCAGCGCTGGATGTCTCTGTAAAAGCCTCAATTTTGAACCTGATTAATCGACTACGACGTGAGAAAAATATCGGATACATTTTCATTTCGCACGATCTTCCAGTCGTCAAGAAGGTAGCTGATTACGTTTACGTTATGAAAGATGGCGTTGTCGTCGAAGAAGGAACAAAGGACGAGATTTTTCGTCAGCCAAAGACTGCTTATGTGCGGGAACTTATCGCATCTGCTCCTGAACCGGATCCAAAAGAGGCGAAAGAGTGGTTGCTGGCTTTAGCTGAACTTGGCTAGCAAACTCAATCGATCTCACTCCTCATCTCTTCAGGAACGGTAGGGCTATTTTCCCCATGCGCAAGATTCATATTCCCTCATTACCACCGTCATATTGGGCGATACTTGTTATTTCAGTTGTGGGCTGGGCCGGAAGGTTCATTTTTCCTTTTCTTGCGCTGTACTTATCAGTGGAGGTTGGGTTCAGTCCTTCGGTTACTGGTGTAATCATCGCTTTGTATGGGCTTGGGGGACTATTATCAGTTCTTGCCTCAGGGTTCTTAATCGACAAATTTGGGGCGAAACGGCTATTGGTTTTGTCAATATCTGGAACCGGATCAGCTGCTCTTGGCTTGGCCCTCTCCACAGATGAGAGACTGATTTCACTTTTTGTCTTATTGGTAGGTTTGTTCAGCACGGTGATGTCACCTTCTGTTAATACGATTATTACCAATCAAATGGGGGCCGAAAGATTACGAAAGGCGATATCGGTCCAATTTGTTGCGATTAATATGGGTTTCGCAATAACACCACTTCTATCCGGTTTTCTGGTTCAGATTTCTTACACTCTGCTTTTTGTTGCGGAAACAATTGTGATGACCCTGTCACTGGTGATTGTCGTCCTATTTATTCCAAAAGATGATTTTCGAAAAATTGAATATTCGGTTATTTCGACAAGTCCGATTCCGATAATAAAATCTCAGCAGCATCTGCTGAAGGATAAAACATTTTTGTCGTTTATGGGGCTCAATATCCTGTTCATGGTCATCTATATGCAGAGTCAGATTTCGCTGCCTCTCGTTATGGAAGGAAATGGTTTCAGTCCCTTGGAATATGGAATAATTCTCACCATGAATGGGGTCATCGTGATGATTTTTCAGATTCCACTTGATTCATTGACCAAAAAATTTCCATTGTCGAAACTCTTGGCGCTTGGCATGTTTTTGCTTGCCGTTGGGTTCAGCGTTTATGCCGTGAGCGATTCTATGCTGATGTATGTTGTTGCCGTCATCATTTGGAGTATTGGAGAAATTTTTAGTATGCCAATAGCCACAGTGGTCACGAGCCGTCTTGCACCAAAAAGTTCACTTGGGGTGTATCAGGGAATCAATAGCACGACTCATCCAATAGCTTCCCTTATTGGGCCAATCTTCGGCGGTTTGCTTTTACAATCATTCACTTCGCAGGCATTTTGGTTAATCTGTACAGCGATTTTGGCCGTTGGAGTTATCCTGAGGCTCATTAATTCCCCTGCAATTGACAGGAGGATTGGAAAGTAGATGACTTCACGAAACGATGATTGATACACATTTCTCTCCCCAAACCGTTCCTGAAAAGTTTATGAACAGCCTTCAGGAAACACGTCGTTTCTCTGTTCTGATGTCGGTGCTAGAGATTAGAACATTTGTACTGAGTACATAATTTTGGCGATAGGATGCGGTGAATATGAGACGATCTCAACCATCTTGGCAGCAAACACCTTGCCCAGCTTGGTGCAATGTGGGACATTTAGAAACGGACCATGCCGAAGACCGCACGCATCAACATCTGGCTGAAACCGTTCCCGTTATATCTCGACATATTTCTGCTACAGAAGGATGCATAGTGTTTCTGATGTCAGCTGAAGAGTTTGAGGTTGGTGTTTCTTTACGAGATGGTGAAACGACAGTTTGGGTATACCTCGGGACAGGACCGGGTAATGAATTACAGCTCGATCTTCAGAGCTGGGAGAGAGTGTCGGAAAGAATGAGACAAATCTTGTCTTGAAAGACTTCAGCGAGGCCCTACAAAATAAGAGATCGTTGATCCTACTTCTCGATAGCAATGACCTTGGCTGACCATGGGCAATACTCATTGCTGGTGACGACATGTTCCTCGACATGCGATGGTAAGCCATCGCAGACCTCGATAGTATTTTCGGCAAACTCCAGTGTGGCGGGATCGATATGCCATGACCAGGGCGTATTTACATCGGGAGAGTCATACACAATGGTGCCGAGCGGGATGGCTGCGATGTTTTCACCCTTGAGTAGGGCTTCGGCATGTTTGACCAACTCGGGGGTAACGAGTTCAATCTTGTAGGTCTCACTACCGGCAACTTCAAAGGTCGCAATAGGGTTTTTGAGCGCTGGTGCGCAACCGGCTAGGAGGATGGTCGCAATAGAGGCAGCGGCCGCGAGCAGGGTGATTCGGGAAGTCGACGATGATTTTCTGAACATAAAATTCATAATAACAAGGGTTTCAGTCTCAGGGGAGTATCATTTTGTTAAAACAGGGAGGTATTTAATGGCCGGATTGTTGCAAACAGACGAAACCCCTCCTCCCTCACGTCGCGATTGGCTCGGACTCGCAGCCCTCGCCACCGCCCTCGGAATGATTGTTCTCGACGGCACCATTGTTGGTGTGGCGTTGCCGACCATGATTCAAGATCTCAAACTGAATCTCACCGATGCGCAGTGGGTGAACAGTCTGTATGCTGTTGTGCTGGCTGCACTGCTTCTCTCATCTGGGCGTCTTGCCGACCGTTGGGGTCGACGTCGGATGTTGATTGCCGGTCTGATCATTTTTGT
>JBARYA010000020.1:0-3502 GCA_049647625.1 Microbacteriaceae bacterium | reverse complement strand
GATGTGCCCCATACCCGCCCGATTTCGATTTTTTCAAGCAGTGAAGATGCTGAAGTTCGCGAAGCCTTAGATCTCACTCGCAGTAGCTATGAGGGGCCGGTGGGTATCCTCTCAGTGCTGGCAGAGTCGGCAAAAGAGCACAATATTCCTTCGATGAGCATTTGGGCCTCGGTTCCGCACTATGTGCACCACTCCCCTTCGCCGAAGGCAAGTCTCGCACTGACGCAAAAGCTCGAAGAACTGCTCTCAATCAAGCTCGATAACAGTGATCTGGTACTGGAATCAGAGAAATGGGAGAGCTCGATTGACACCATGAGTCAGGATGATGAAGAGCTCACCCAATATATTCGCCAGCTGGAAAAAGCTCGCGATATGGTTGACTCCCCCGAAGCCAGTGGTGAGGCAATCGCAGAAGAGTTCGAGAAATATCTACGACTCAAGGACGATGATGACCCCAGAAAAGACGGGCATCGTCGAGGGCCAGAAGCATAAAATCTGCCTATTAGGCCATGAATTTTAGTCGCTGATAATACCCATGCCAAGGAGTACCAAGAGTGTACCTCCGAGTAAAATACGGTAAATCACAAAGGGCATAAAACTGCGCTTTTCGATGTAGCGCATCAGGAATGCAATCACCAGGTATCCAACCGCGAAGGCGACGAGGGTGGCGACTAGCGTTTCCAATCCGCCGTAAACCTGAGGTGACTCGGTGCTTTTCACCAGTTCATACAATCCGCTACCAAAAACTGCGGGAACGGCGAGGAGGAAAGCAAAACGAGCTGCTGAGGAACGCTCGTAGCCGAGGGCGCGTCCCATGGTGATTGTGGCACCGGAACGTGAAACACCCGGCACTAGAGCAAGGGTTTGAGAGACGCCATAGAGTAAGCCATCTCCCCAGCTCATCGACTTGAGAGTTTTTACCTTTGGCATTATCCAATCCACCAGGCCAAGAAGAATACCAAAGACAATCAGCACAATGGCCACTAACCAGAGTGAGCGGAAATTATCGCGGATCAGGTCTTGGAGGAAATATCCGGCGGCAACGATGGGAATGGTGCCAATAATAATCAACCAGCCGAGTCGAACATCCTGATCATTCTTTGGGATTTTGCCGAACAATGCCTGGAACCATTTCGAAATAATTCGGGAAATATCTTTCCAAAAGTAGAGCAGGACGGCAATCTCGGTACCGATTTGGGTGATGGCAGTAAAGGTTGCCCCGGGATCGGTTGCCGATGGTAAGAATAGGCCGGTAATTCGCAAATGCGCGCTGGACGAGATAGGGAGGAATTCAGTCAAACCCTGTACCAGCCCAAGAATGATTGCTTCAATAAAGCTCAACGGTTACTCCTCAAAACATCTGCTGCCTAATAGCTGGTGAGCAGCTCAAATAAAATCTGCTCCCCTAAGACTAACGAATCGATGGGCACTCTCTCGTCAACGCCGTGAAACATGCTGGGAAAGTCGAAACCTTCTGGCAATTTGAGGGGTACGAAGCCGAAGCCACGAATTCCCAGCAGGCTCAGCGCCTTGTTGTCGGTGCCGCCAGAAAGGAGATACGGGAGGACGAGTGCTTCGGGATCATGTTTTTTGAGCGAGGCAACCATGGCATCCACCAGGGTTCCAGAAAATGGGCTTTCTAGTCCGACGTCGCGCCGAACAATCTCGAATTCAAACTCTGGACCGACAATGCTTTGTAATTCTGCGAGGACTTCCTCCTCTTGTCCAGGGAGGGTCCGAACATCAAGCCAGGCAATGGCCGACCCAGGAACAACGTTGTGTTTATAGCCCGAGACCAGTCCGGTCGGGTTCACTGTCGTCTGGAGTGTTGCACTGACGAACTTTTCTGCGCCAGCTGTGAGCTTTGCTAAATCTCTGGGGTCGCTCTGCTCAAAATCTTTCTCGTAGAGCTCAGCAATCGCCTTCAGGAGGTGTTCGGTGCTGTGTGTGAGTGTTATTGGCCAATGAGCCTGATTGAGCCTGAGCAGGGCTTCAGCGAGCTTTGTGATGGCGTTATCATCGTTCAACACTGAGCCATGACCGGCTTTGCCGCTGACCTTGAGATTCAACCAGAGCATCGCTTTTTCTCCGGTTTGGATAAGATACACGGTCTTTTGCGCCATCTGTACGGAATATCCCCCGACCTCGCTAATCGCTTCAGCGGCACCGGCGAAAAGTTCTGGATGTTCCCGCACCAGATAGTGCGATCCGAGTCCTCCCCCATCTTCTTCATCGGCAAAAAATGCGATGATGAGATCACGTTTTGGTTGAATATTCTGTGCTGCCATGGCCTCGAGGCTGGCAATAATCATGGCGTCCATGTTTTTCATATCGACGGCGCCTCTGCCCCAGAGATATCCTTCGTGAATCTCTCCCGAAAATGGGGGGTGTTGCCAATCAGCAGCCTCAGCCGGGACAACGTCGAGGTGACCGTGAACCACCAGAGCAGGAAGGCTGGGATCTGTTCCCTTGACCCGTGCAATCAAGGAACTGCGGCCCGGTGCTGAATCAAAAATTTCGGAGGCTAGACCGATATTGGTGAAAAGATTCTGAATGTAGCGGGCGGCTTCAGATTCCCCATTTGATTTGCCGAGACCAAAATTGGTGGTGTCGAATCTGATCAAATCGCGTGCGATTTCAACGACTCTGGGCAGGGGCGCTTGTGCATTATTCGGGAGCATATCTTTGAGGGTATCGAATTTCGCTTGAAGATTTCTTATTGGGAATTTCAGCATTGTTACTTTTGTCAAAAGTTATGGTAATCTCTATCGGTGGTTCCATTGCGAACACACACTCAGGTCCGGGTGGCGGAATTGGTAGACGCGCTAGCTTGAGGTGCTAGTGCCCGTTTAGGGCGTAGGGGTTCAAGTCCCCTTTCGGACACAAATACAAAGCTGCGGGCTCCTGGAAAACCAGGGGCCCGCAGCTTTTTGTCTGAGCTAGTTCTTCTTTTTGCGTGCGGCTAAGAGGTATCCCCCGAACCCAAAACCGATACCGATAACCACAAGAGATCCGATGAGAATAATCTGTCCGGTATTGGAGTCTTTGACCTCTTCAGGGCTTTCTGTACCGTGGTGTTCGGGGGCGACTTCACTGCCATTATTGGCTTCGTCACCTTCGATTACTGGAGCGCTGCCTGGTTTCTCAAGTGACGGATCATCACCAACCAGATAGTATTGGCTCCCGGTAATGGGGTGTCCATCACTGGATACAGCCCGCCAGTTCACCAAATACCAACCCGCAGGGGCATCGCTCGGCAAGTTCTGAATGAGCTTGGAGCCAGAAATCTGCACTGCACTGGTTACAATATCTTCGCCCTTGGCGTTCAAAACTTGAACAACATTGCCAACTCCGATGAGGGTGTTCGAAAAACTGAGGGTAATTTCACTCGGTGCCTCAAGAAGTTGTGCATCCGGTGCGGGATTGACTTCAATCAATGCGTCGTGGGCTTGGGCAAGCAATGGGGCAGCAAGACTCAGGCTTAAACCGAGCAATGCTGCGA
>JBARYA010000019.1:0-1939 GCA_049647625.1 Microbacteriaceae bacterium | reverse complement strand
ATTGCTACCAGAATTGCCAAGATAGCAACTACGACAACAAGTTCTGTCAGTGACATACCTTTTTCTTCGTTCGCGCGAATTTCGGCGAGCTTTTGCTGAAGTTTAGCAAGCATTATTGCAGGCCCTTCTCTTTCGGTCATATGATTTGGTGTTGTTCCCCGAACTGCAACACCTTCATGGCGAAGGGGCCTTTCGAGCTCGTATCCTTAGTATATTAGACCGCTACACCAATCACGCGTCAATGCCCCCAAGATGGGGCATGTCGCAAAAAAAGTGTTTGGGCATTGCACGACCCCAGCGAGCAAAAACTAGCGAATCAGCTCAAAAATACCAAACATTGGGAGGTAGAGCGAGATCACCATGCCGCCGATAACCAAGCCAATGAAGACAACCAACAGCGGTTCGATGAGTGCGGTCAACTGGTCTGCTGTGGTCTCAACTTCACGGTCATAAAACTCGGCCAAGCTCTCCAGCATCGCGTCCATCGAGCCCGAATCCTCACCGACAGCAACCATACGACTCAGCATCGGAGGAAACGTTTTGTCTTGAAGGAGTGGGGCGGCAAAGGAGCGACCATTCGAAACAGACTCCTCGACTCGGTCGAGTGCCTGTTCAATCTGCCAATTATTCGAAACCTTTTTGACCAGGCTAATCGACTGCAGAATAGGAACCCCAGCCCGGAGCAAGAGGGCCATGCTCCGGCTAAAACGTGCAATTGCCACCTTGTTAAAGAGCTTTCCAAAAACTGGAACCCGAAGCTTGATGGTGTCAACCACCTTGCGCACCGGCTCCCGATCCTTATTCCTCCGGTACCAAAAAATTCCCCCAACGATCACTGCAAAACTCGTCGGAACCCAGTAAATAGCAGTTCGAGAAAGCACCACCAAAACCTGGGTAGGAACAGGAAGTTCACCGCCAAGCCCGGCATACATCCCCTCAAATTGCGGCACCACGAAAGTCAAGATGAGCAGGCCACCGAGCAGGGCAACAATGAGCACCACGATGGGATAGGTCATTGCTGACTTAATTTTGTCGCGCAACTTGAGGTCGGCCTCAAGATTGTCAGAAATAGAAATCAGCGCGGTGTCGAGAAAACCGCCCGCTTCGCCAACTTTAACCAGTTGAACCATCAATGGTGGATAAATTTTTGGTTGACGAGAGAGTGCAGTAGAAAAAGAAATACCGGTCTCTACCGCAAGGCGCACCCGATCAAGCGAACTCGATAACACCTTGTTCTCGGATTGCTCAGAAACAACACTCAATGCCCGAAGCAAAGGAATACCATTGGCCACCATCACCGAAAGCTGTCGGATGGTCACAGCCAGCTCATCCGGTTTGATCCCGGTGCCACCGATCTGGATATCACGTTCCCAGAAGCTGTCTGACTTTTCGGTAACAGAAATCGGCACCAAGCCCTGCGCCCGCAGTTTGGAAAGTACCTGAGCAGAACTCGAGGCCTCTAGGCTACCTTTAATAACATCGTTCTTGCTATTACGAGCCCGATAATTGAAGTTCAGCAGCTCAGCCATGGCACACTTTCTCTGTTCATCAGTCCAGGCAAAGCCTAGAGCTTTGGATTGGGCCCGGTGCGGTAATTGTATTCAAACTCGTTGAGATCATCGAAGCGGCGGCGCGCAAATCGAGAGTTCACGAGAGAATCAAAGGTTTTCACATCACTGGCACGGCCTCGGGCCTCATCAAAATCGATGATTTCTTGGTTGACCAGATAGGCCAGGGATTGATCAAGGGTCTGCATGCCAACGCTTCCGCCCGATTGCAACACCGAATAAATCTGGTGGGTCTTACCCTCACGAATGAGGTGCGAGATAGCGGAGTTCATCACCATGATCTCGGTTGAAGGAACACGGCCCCGCCCATCGAGGCGCGGAATCAACGACTGTGAGACAACGGCTTTCAGGGTGGTAGCCAATTGTGAGCG
>JBARYA010000018.1:0-9917 GCA_049647625.1 Microbacteriaceae bacterium | reverse complement strand
AGTTTGATTCTGTGAGGTAAATGTTTCTGCTTCAGCTTGACCATTACGAATGCCCCACGAATCCAATCAGCAACCGGGCGTTCATCAGAATCTCCACGGCCTCGGGTGAAAGACGTGCTTTCTCCGTATCTTTCGGCCCGTTCGCATCAGCACTCGCACCGCCTAGTTGTACAGAGCCGATCTTGACCATGCCGGACTGTGAATCAGCACCGGTCACATCCTCGGTTTCCATGAACCATGTGGCCTGAGCACAAGTCGCCAGCATAAACGCCTCAGTTACTTTTGGATCAGTCGGATAACCGTCTTCATCCGTCGAGTATCGTGAGGTGCGAGTGTACGATTCAATCCGGATTGAAGCGCGTCGAAGCAGGGCATCAAGCTCTTTATCTTCAACAGGTTCTGGCCCGGTATCTGGCTGAGGAGTCACCATCGGTTGTTCTTTACCGATGAAATCGTAATAATCCTGAGCTGTCGCGTACACTCGCATCACGACTATTCCTCTACCGGCTTTGTAGTTCCAGAATCACCTGATGCGTCGGTGTCTGAGTCTTCATCATCCGGAGTTTCTTCCTGCGCAGCGGGAGCATCCTGAAGAGTCTGAACAGCTTCGATAACCACCAGAATGTCAGCAGCTTTCGCTTTCTCATCGATCTCAATATTGTTCTCGACGGCATACTGAATCAGTTCCTTCTTCGTAAACTTCGAAAGCGGTTTCGGCTCTGCTGGTGCAGCCTGCTCGACCTCTTCGAACGTGAACCCATGCTGCTTCAAAGCATCACGAGTCTCTGGAGCCAAAGACTCAACCTCGGCGAACCCGTCCACGAATTCAACCCCGATGGCTTTCACGCGACCGGGTTCGAAATTGGGGTGTTTGATACGAATAACCATTTTGTTTCCCTGCTTTCAATAAGGTGTGAGGGGCAGAGTGCGTATTCCCTGCCCCTCACAGTTTTATGAGTAGACCGGCTCCACTGGCAGGTCACGGATGATGCCGTGGGCACGCTCGTTACCCCACTTCAGGCCAACCTCACCATAGATCTGAACACGATCTGAAGAACCGACCTTTGCCAGGGGCTCTTCGAAGAAATGCCCCTTATTTGGAATGTTCAAGAACACTGGTGAAAGTTGCGACAAAGTAGAAACAATGAACGCATCCTGTGGTGTCCAACGGTTCAGCAGCACATTGAAGGTGCCGAAGTCGGACATGATGGTAGTGAAGTTCACACCACCAACGTTGCGGGACTCTTCCTGATACTTGCCGTACGCATTCGCATAGGCGGTAGAAAGATTCCGCTTCTGTCGTGGACCAACAACGATTGTTGCGGTTTCGTCACCGAGACCACCCGACTGGAACACTTTTTCAAAGAGTTCATCGTAGGTGTCCTTGGTAGACCCGGCAGTAGTCACCTTGCGGAGACTTACAGTTGCAGTCCCGATAGTGATAGCTGCGCCACCTTTGGTTGCTGACACTTTGAACGAGTCAGTTGCCTTTGCAACCACATAGTAGACACGGTTCAAACGGATCGCTGTTGCAACCCCAACTGAAGTGAAGCGGACAGCATCACCATTCGCCAAGGTCGTTGCAACCTCAGTGATCGTGTCAGTCGCCGCAGTAAGACCATCATGCGCTTCACCTAGGTTGATGACGTTGGTGTTGATTGCCTGAATCAGACCACCAGTCTTCGGTGCCTCGGTGTTGTTTGCTGGGACATGCTTCTGACCCATCAGGAACGACAGCTCAATATCGACTGCCTTGGCTTTGAGCGCAAGTTCAATCTGATGATCCATCTCATTCGTGACAGGGTTGTTCTGGTCATTGTTGACGCCAGCATGCTGACCGGTAGCGGCCTGCTTGGTGTAACTGACATCAACAGTTTCCTGATGGCGTTCAACAATGTTCTTCACATTGCGACGTACGCGCGCATCCCCATCAGGAGCATTGGCGCCCTCAAGACGTGAACGGTTTTCCTCAGAATCACGCAGGTCTTCTTCCTGCCATTCGAACTCTGGGGATTTAGTCTCCTCGCCACCAGTGAGACCACCGATCGCGCTGAGGATTGGGGTTTCGGATGGGCTTACGTTGAAAAGCTCACCCACATAGTTGGGCAGATTGAAGGTAGTCCCTTGCCCGGTAATTCCAGCCATAATGGCTCTCCTTTACTAGTTGGATGCTCGAAGTGCTGCTATCTGGCGCTTCAGAGAAATGACAAGCTTGGTGTCTTTCTTCTCTTCAGCAGCTTTCAGCTGAGTTTCGAGCGTGGTAACAGTTGGCCCTTGATGTTCCCCGCCGCCTGAGCGAGGTGGTGTGGCCTTGAGTGCGGCGTTCGCCTGGATCGCCTTGGTGATCGCAGCCTGAATGGCTGCCTTATCGCTTGGGTCTACCTCTGCGATAGAATCTTTGAATTCTTTATTGGTCAGCAATAGTTCAGCGTTCGCGCCGAGTCCATGTGCATGAATAGCGACCTGCACGTTCAGCTCAGCGGCCTTCGCTGCGGCCTGTGCGGTTGTGAGTGCAGCATCTTTCTCAGTTACAAGTGCGTCACGTTCAGCGAGCTTCGCTTTAAGTTTTTCTGGGTCTGTCTCTTCCGGCTCAATACCCAGAGCGGTACTGAACGCTGTTTTGAACTTTGCTAACTCAGTCGCTTGAGCTTCAGCCGCGTCTTTCGCTTCTTTAGCTGCGACACGATTCGCCGCAGCCTCTTGACGGAGCGATTCGAGGTATTCTCGATCGTTCTCTGGCCCTGTCTTTTGGCCATTCGGTTCACTGGGTGCACCATCAGCCGGAGGTGTGGTTCCTGCCCCTTGTTCTCCTTCCACAAGTCGTATACCCATGATCTGGAATCGAGTGGTGAAGATGGGGCCATAGGTTCTGCTATCTTTGAACATTGCTTTTCTGCTTCCTCCGGCGCCTGGCCGGAATTGGGTTCATCCAGCCCTGCGCTGGACAAATGGTTCACGCCACACTGGCAGGGCAGCATGGCGTGAAGACTAAACGGTGCGCTTTTCTTCGGCTGGGGCACCAAGCCAGTGAACGACGAGGATGTGCGATCTCGACGAAGTGTTTTAGGGCATAGAAAAAGCCCCAACAATAATTTGTTAGGGCTAGTGATAAGTGAATACTACTTGTTGAATAAGTCTCTGGCTTGTTGAATCAACTTCGGCGAAGGGCCTTCGAAAACGATCTGATTCAACACTTGAGTGATGCTGTCATTCAAACCAGTGTCAGAAACAATGCCACCATCAATAGCAAGTTTGAGGTATGCCTCGAACTCGGCTTTCGTGGGTTTAGTGTTAGTAGTTCTCATTGTTTTCCTAAGAGCAATAGTAACGCCTTGTGCACAGCTTTCGATAGAGCAGTGGCGTTGGTGCCGTTGATTTCCACATCAGCAAATGCTTCTGCGATGCCCTCGGCGGTGTTCGTTTTTCCGTAACCTGACCTTTGGGAATTCAGCCATGTGCGGAACTCTTCTCCTGAGGTTGCAACCTTTTCCTGTTTGGCCGTTTCTGCCGCGATATTCCAGTAGTCTTTCTGGAGCTTCATACCCGTTGAATAGTCCAGCAGGTGCCCATACTCATGGACGATCACATAATAACCTGGATCTACTTCACTAATGATTCGGAAATGACCAAGAGTTCCAGCTTCACTGACAGCGGTCTTCAAAGTTTCTCGACTCGTGGCGTATCGAGTAGCCATAGTGATTTTGCCATCGCTGATTTCGCCAGTTACTCGGTTGCCTTTTGCGGTAGCGTGAGCCATCACTCCAGGATTGCTTATGGCGCGGATCTCTACAGTGTTCAGAATTCCTGTCCCATATTTTGCAGACATTTCACTGATTGCTCTTGCATACTCCCTCGCTGTGTCAGCATCGCCACGGAAGTTGAGTACTTGAACATTCTGGGATGCGAGATGACGCTGAAGTTGTTCCCCAATCTCTTTCGCAGTCTCACCATCGAAGTTCGGAATTTGAGGAGCGAGTAGTTCTTTTGGCTCCGGAGGGACTGGGCGGGGTGATGGGTAACCTTTACCTCTGGGGTTTAGTGTGCCACCATCGGCGAAGTGGAGTTGTTCGCGGTATGCATCCCTCGTGCGGCCGGTTGCTTTGAGGTGTGCTCGCATTTCTGCTTGCTTCTGAGCGATCTCTGCCTGGGCTTTGCGACGTGTCGCTTCATCCGGTGCAGTTGCAGCATCACGCTTCGCGGCCCGGATTTCACGTTCAAGCTCGCGCTGTTTCTCACGCGCTTTTTCCGCTTCAGGATTATAAGTCGATACCTGTAACGGGGTTACTCCGGGAAGGAAAGCTTGCAACGTGCACCGGCAATTCGGATGTTGAAACCCTTGTGATCGTGCGTGCTCCAACGTGGCAGCGACAACGACCTTCACCATACTGTCTTGGGACATGTGGGGGAGCATGTACTCGCCCGCTGGCCGCCCATCAGTGGAAAGCACCTTGCCTGCCCATTCGTGGCAGTATTTACAACCGTCAAAGCCAACAACTGGGGTGACAAGGTTCAGTCCTGATTGCTGCATCCGATGTACTGAAGCATCAGACCAAGCCCGTTGTGCTGCTGTACGTGAAGCCATCTCCGAGTATGAGCCGATCCGCCATGCACGGTTCGACTTGTCAACAAAGTTCGTTACACCTTGGTTCAGGAATCTTTGCACAATCCGCTTCTGATTTACCAGGCCAGTATCAATACCAAGAACCAGCGCTGGGGCGTTCTCAGCCAGCACCCTCTGATACACGTCTTGTGGGAATCTGAGGATTCGCTGGTTCAGGATCTCTAACCGGTTGTTGAGATCCATCTGCAACGCAACCACTGCGGAAACGGAGGTTTGGCTGAACCCGGTGCTAATAGGTACACGCTTCAATAATTCGAGTTGTTTTACTGCCGCAACTGATCCTGATTGTGCAGCAATAGTTACTAAGGATTCCGCAAGGTTCTCCGAACGAAGGTGTTGAACTACTTTCTCCGAGTGTTCACGAAGCTCCTTGATAGCTTTCGCGCGTTCCTCAGCAAGCGCTCTCAAAGCCCGTTGCTGTGCGAGCCGGTCAGCGACATCGAGTGAATCGGCGAGAGCTTTCTCAAGCTCAAGAATCCGATATGCACGCTTCGACGCATCAGCAAGAAGTTCAGTCTCCGCATACTCATAGGTCGTGCTAAGAAGTACTCCGAGTTCATCAATCAGATCGTCCGGTGATAGCCCATCAGGGGCTGGAACAAAGATGGGCATTATTCAGCCCCTGCTTGCTCCTCTGGCGGCCAGACAGTTTCAGAACCCACGGCAGGATCAATACTCTTCCCGAACTCCAACTGGATAGCAGCCACTTCATCATCAATCTGATCAGACGACCAGTCAGGATGCGCCATACTGACACGTTCCCGTAGTGAAATGCTCTCCGACATGTACAAGCTGTTGATAGTGCGAGCCAGCTTCTCCATGTCTGCCTGTGACAGTGACGGGAATTCAACCGATGGCAGCTCATCATATTCGCCACCACCCTGACCAGGGAACACCACACCATCGACCGCCAGCGCGGCAAGAGCGAGCTGAGCTAACGCTGGCTTCACATAGATAGCCTTCTTATCGCGGGTACGTTCAGAGTCGGAATAGTCAGCAGTCACCTCAGTCGCGGTCTTTGTACCAGATTCGCCCTTCACTCCAAGATGAAGCGGGCTATAACCCGTTGCGGATGCGATTTCTCGTTTCAACATCTCGATAGTTTGCTTGTGCTCTTCTACCCTGATGGCGAACTGTACGTTCTTGGGTTCCATTGGGGTATCGGACTGGCCCAGCATATTGATTGGCGAATACACTTGCCGGTTCATGTCGAAAACGGCACCCTTCCCGACACCGTTCAAGTCGAGATACGACTCCGGAACAATGATCCGCCCCTGCCCGTTATCAACGTCACGCATCAACGAGGAATACACTTGGTCAATCTTGTCGAGAGTTTCTTCAATCCCGTCCAAGTCGGAGCGGCCAAGGTAGGCAAGTTCGCCGGTCTTCCGCCATGTTCGTTGCGGCATAATGTTCGGGTAATACACCACAGTCAATCGTTGAGTTCCGGTAGCCACAGTCACGGTGTGTGACATTAGCTCGGGGTTTTCCTCAATGATTTTCCAGTCAGCTTCAGTGCGCATGAACTCATAATGTGTGGTTTCAGAGATTGAGGAGAGAGGCACTTGTGTTCCGAGGTTCTTCTCTCCACCCTCGTATAGTTCGAAGCTAATCATCCCGGGTGAGTGCGACTCTAGAAGGCGGTAAACATTCCGGTTCACTCGGTATTCTGTCCAGAGTTGAACACTGGTTAGCACCCCATATTTGAATCTGGGGATAGCGGCGTCTGCTGCATATGATTTGACCCACACATGGTCTTTGAGGTCTTTGTCCCACACGACTGCGAGGAATGTTCCCCCGAGGGCGGCAGCGTACTCACCAGATTTCAAGAATTCTGCGTGGCTGAGGTCTGACCCCATGATCATATCGAGTCGTGCCTGCCCAGGGTGTACCCAAGGTTTACCATCAACCTTTTTGTTCTTATCGGCTTCTTCAGGTTGAGGGAACTCAATCTTTGGTGCTTCAGCGAACAGAAGGTCAGCGGACAGTTGGCAAATATCGGCTGCGACCGGTAAATGTACCATCATGCGGTTCTCTTCAGGGGCTATGGGTTGTCCCCACCACATTTTTGAGAGCGCACCAGCAATCCCACCCTTGTATGCTTGCCCGTTCCGGGTGTGTGTGGGTCGCTTTCCACCCTTGTAGATCTGATTCAGGGTGTCAGTGTCACCAGCCCACCAGGCATCCCACTCTTTGAACCTTTCATGGGCGATGTCGAACGGGGCCGGTGGCCATTGGTCTGCCATATCGGCTCCTTTCTACACTGTGACGTACTGTCGCCAAATACTTTCGGTGGTTGCTATTGCGTAGCGTGCCGCATCCATACTGTGGTCATTGGCTTTGAGGGGTTTGTCTTCACCTTTTTCGGTGGCTTTGCTGTCCCAAACATATTCGGTGACTTCTTTCAACCAACCTGTGCATCGGTCTGAGACGAGCAGTTGCCCTGATTGGAGAAGTGAGGTGACGAGGCGGATGCCGTAGAGCACTTCATTATTCGCTTGGGTTGATACGAGACCATCTTTGGATAGCTGTACACGAAACGATGCTGCTGACGGGTCAAGGATCACATAGTCGGGTTGGAGGCGTTGATTGTTCGGTAAGTGTTCTTCACCGAGCCAATTACGAAGCTGTTGTGAGAGCTCACCATCTGTGAGTTTCTGCTTGGTTGTGCTGGACTCATACCGGTATTCATCAATCAAATACAGTTTCGGATGGGTTTTGCCAAGACCGTCCATGTGCAGGGCGAGACCAAGCAGCAAGGCTGAGGTTGGGTTTGTTGTGCCGTAATCCACACCGACAGCGAGAAGGCGTGACATGATCGGTAAATCTTCCCACCGGATCTTGTGCTTCGCTGGGTCGAACATGTCGAAGATCGCGCCCTCAGCGTTCGTCCACAAGCCGAGAATGAACCGGTCATAGAATATACCGGCGAATGCGGCTTCCATTTCCTCAACGTATTGTGGCCCGGGATCTCCACCTTCAAAATAGAGCGGGTTATCGTGCATGGTGAAGTGGAACACGATCATGTTCTTCTGGTCTTTAGCTTTGATCCAGTCGAGGTTGAGCCAGTGATTGAAACTACCCGGGTTTGTTGTGGCTAAGAGTCGTGCTCCTGCGACACGGAGACGAGTGATGAGCATTTCCCAGAAACCAACAGGTAGCAGGGTTGCTTCGTCAACATATGCGAGTTCTATGGTCGCGCCACGGATTTTCTCTTCAGCCCTGGTGTCATTCGCCCCGATGAGGTGTATTTCTTTCCCAAGGATGTAGGCGATGCTCGACCCGGTTGTGTGCTCCACATGGTTGGCAACATCTCCGAACAAATCCGGTGATTGCAAGGGTTCGATAATGTTTCGCTCAATTGTCTGCAACGTTTTACCGATAATGACGATCCGGCCACGACCGGTAGTCTTCATCACCGCAATAACAAACGCGATCAGCGAAGCAATCGTTTTGCCTGCAGAGACAGCACCAACCCAGAGCGCTATCTTCTTCCTGGTTGAAGCTCCGATAGACCATTTCTGTTTATCACTCAGCGGTGGGGGAGTCATTGAACTCATTGTCTAAATCCTCCGCCGCCTGAGCGAACCCGGCAGCGAGAGCACCAAGTACACCAGCAACAGATTCAGAACCAGGCTTATTCTTCTCAAGAATCTTGCTGGCCTTATCAAACGCGATCCCTGCAGTGGTCATGATCTGCCGTTGAGCCTCAACAGGTGGCCGATCCAAAGTATGTTCGCTGTAAACATTGTCCCGACCACCAAAGCTATAAACCAGAAACTGATCATCGAGAGAATCCAACAGATCGTGAGCAGCCGTCAACATCTTCTGCGCCAACAATGTACGTGATTCAGCAAGATCAATCTCACGAGCACGAACAGCCATAGCAGTCTGGGACCGATCAAAAGACAGCCCCTCCACCTTCCCCCAACGAGACACTGTAGAAGGATTTACCCCAACAGCTTCGGCAATCTGATTGCAACCCATGCCCTGATCAAATAACTCACGTGCGCGCGTTTGCCATTGCAATGTTGCGTCGGTGTCTGTGTTTGGGAGCTTCTTGCTCATGGTGGCCTCTCCTCAGGGACTCTTTCCCAGTGTTAGAAAGTGGAATGTCTATATCGGTTGATACGATTGTGAAAAATGATTGGGGTGAAAGTTTTGAGTGAATGGTCTAATTGGGCATTAGTAGCAGTTACTGGCTTACCGCTCATTGGTGCTTCGGGGGTTTATATCTTCGACAAGCTGAGTTACCGTAAGAGACAGCGTCGTAAGGTATTTGCAACAAGTAAGTGGAATTATGATGGCACATGGCTTGATTTTGCCGTGGTGAATGATTCCTCAGAGAGTATTTTGAACCCTCAGATTCTGATGCAGTACCCGATGAGTGCAGAGGGTGGGACGCTTGAACTGCATCCTCCGGGTAGATTTGAGGGGGGAGGTAGTACAAATTTTGATAGAGCTATCTTTCAGTTCTATTACTCTGAAAATCGTCAGATTCTAAATGCAGGGGACCGTTTTGTAGGTCAGATTCAATTTGGTCGGAATATCCGCGATTCGCTAGACATGAGATTCGAATTTGTGGACCTCTGGGGGCAGCAGTGGAGTTTGCCATTCAACACAAAAAAATATAAGAAGGAAACCCTCGAAGTATCTTATTTGACCTCTGAATCTGGGGCTGCCTGGACGCAATAGGTCACCATCCAGTTTTTACCCTCAGGGGTTGTCCTGAAAGCAGAATAAAATTCCCGGTGTCAGAGAGTGAATGTAAGATTGAGTTGAATGGGGTTATGAGGGGAGATTCTTGCTATTTAGTGAACGTCAGGGAATTGTCACTCCTAAGACAGCAATTCAAGTAGACGCGTTTGATAAAGAGACACGTATTCGTATCTGGAACTTGATAGTCAGCTTTGAAGAAGTATTGCTCTCGAATTTTCCATACGAGTACTGGAGCAATAGGGAAACGGTTTACAAAGAGGTTTGGATTTACTTCTTTGTGAATGACATAGATGCCTTCCGGATAGATAGTGCTCGGAAGGAGTCTAAACAGTTGGTTTATTCCGGTGAGTGGCATAGTGTTTTAGATTTTGCGGAATTCTATGCTCGTCGGGCCAGCATTTTCGATTACAACGCCCCAGAGGGGTTTCGCTCTAGTATTAATAAACTGTTCGAGTCATTTCTTGTTGGTTACAGGTTTATTGATGGTGAAATTGTCCCTGTTTCCGCTGCGATTGAGGTTTCAGAAATAGAAGGGGCTTTGGAATCGGCTCACCCAACTGCGAAAGTGCACTTACAG
>JBARYA010000017.1:0-2779 GCA_049647625.1 Microbacteriaceae bacterium | reverse complement strand
CACAGCGGTCTGTCCAGGAGCAACCCCGCTCAATGGTTCATTCGGCACAATACGGAGCTCAAACTTTGCATTGGTATCGACCAAGCGGGTATGTGAAATGACCTCGGCACCTTCTGGATAATCTTCGGGGTTCACTAAACGAACCTCAGCTCTGGCAATTACCGGATCGGCATGAGCCCGAATCTGTACCTCACACTCAAAACTGGCAACGCCACCATCTGCGCTCGCTACCGAGATATTGGATGCGACAGGATCGAGACCGGCCCAGCTGAATTTGCGCCCGGCAATTTCGATAACATCAAGCTCTTCTTTGGCACCGACAACGACGGTGTTCGATTTCGGCCTGATCTCAAGCACAAAGCGTGGTTTGCCATCCGCAGAAGGGTAACCGATATTCAGACCTTTCCGCTGACCGACAGTGTATGAATGAGCGCCCTGGTGGCTTCCGAGCACATGTCCTGAGCTATCGACAATATCGCCCTCGAATACTCCAACCTTTTCGGCCAACCAGCCACGGGTATCCCCATCCGGAATAAAACAAATATCGTGGCTATCGGGCTTTTGTGCCAGTGCGAAACCGCGTTCTTCAGCCTCTGCGCGGACCTCGGCCTTTGAAGGGGTCGAACCAAGCGGGAACATGCAATATTTCAGCTGCTCGGTGGTGAGCACTCCGAGCACATAGCTCTGATCTTTCGCCCAAGCCGCAGCACGCTTCAGTGAAGGATTACCAGCCTCATCGAACTCAATATCGGCATAGTGTCCGGTGCAGACTGCATCAAAACCGAGAGCAATCGCTTTATCGAGCAGGGCAGCAAATTTGATTTTCTCATTGCAGCGCATGCAGGGATTTGGGGTGCGCCCAGCAGAATATTCAGAAATAAAGTCTTCAATAACCGTTTCTTGGAATTCTGCCGAGAAATCCCAAACATAGTACGGAATACCAATCAGATTGGTTACGCGCTGGGCGTCCATTGAGTCCTCGATGGTGCAACACCCACGACTCCCGGTGCGCAGGGTACCCGGCATCCGACTGAGAGCAAGGTGCACTCCAACAACCTCGTGTCCCGCCTCAACCGCGCGAGCTGCAGCCACAGCGGAGTCAACCCCACCGCTCATTGCCGCTAAAACTTTCATCGAGCTTCCTTTCACTATCTAGCAGTTTAACAAGCTTCGCTGTGAACACGCTAGCCTGTGCGTGAAAGAGAGAACCCTATCGACTGAGACTATCGAACCCGTTTTGCCTGCTCATACACCGCAGGAATTGCCGCGATCAGAGCACCCACTTCAGATTGGGTATTTTCAGTGCCGAACGTGAACCTCAGGGCACCTTTCGCTTCAGTCTCGCTAAAGCCGGCACCAAGGAGAACGTGCGAAACCTCCGGCACCCCAGCCTGGCAAGCGGAGCCGGTGGAAACAGAGAATCCCTGCTGGTCGAGGAGGAACAGCATTGAGTCTGAGGCGGCGCCAGCAAACAATAGGTGCACATTGCCTGGCAGGCGCTCAAGCTCCGCTGCGCCGCCAAGGGTGACCCCCTCAATCGCCGTCAATGTTTGAATGACGCGATTCGAGGTTTCTCGTAGTGCTTGAAGATCCCAACTTTGACTTTCTTGAAAGGCTGCCGAGAACGCCACTGCCGCAGCTACCGATTGTGAACCAGAACGCAATTTTCTCTCGTGTGAGCCACCGTGTAAGAGTGGTTCAAGCTGAGCATTTCGGCGTAGGAGCAGGGCGCCAATTCCTGAAGGGCCGCCGATTTTATGGGCTGTGATGCTCACGGCGGTGATACCAGGATGCGTGAAACCAACCGGAAGATACCCATAGGCCGCAACCGCATCCAGATGCAATGGCACCGCATACTGTTCGGCCAAACCAGCCAGCTCGTTAACCTGCTGGATAGTGCCCAGTTCATTGTTTGCCCAAATGGCGCTAATGAGCGCCACCTCGTCTGCCCGCTCTGCCAAAACACTCGCTAAGGCATCGCAATCGATTCGAGCTTGTCGGTCAATTGGCAACCACACGACTTCAGCCTGAGCCGTCTTTTCCAGCCACTCAATTGCTTCAACCGTTGCATGGTGTTCACCCAAGGGCGCAATAATCAGCGGTCGAGGATGGGCTTCCTGACGTTTCAGAAAGATGCCCTTGATCGCGGTATTGATGGATTCCGTGCCACCAGAGGTGAAGATGAGTTCAATCGGGTCAGCGTTCAGTCCTGCCGCTAAAATTTCTCGCGATTCCTCAAGCAGCATCTTCGCATGCTGCCCATGACTGTGGATAGAGGATGGATTACCAACCACTCTGAGGGCACGGATATATGCATCAAGCACCGCGTCTGGCATCGGTGCGGTGGCTGCATGATCAAAATAGCTACTCATCGGCGGTTTCGGCAGCTGCTGCTAGTAGAGCAGGTTTGCAAGTTGCTGGCGCGCCTGAATCACACGTGGATCCTCAGCACCGAGCAGAGCAAAATAGTCGAGGAGTCTTAGTCGAATAGGTTCGCGCTCTTTACCGAAATGCGCCGCAAAGAGGTCAAGAGCTCGTGCGAAGGCGTCTTCAATATGTCCACCGGAAATATCGAGATCGGCAACCGCCAATTGTTCTTCGATACCGGTTGGATGTTCTGCAGCATTCGCGCGAAGCTGGTTCGGATCCTGAGTTCCGAGGCGTTGTAGCAGGCTGACCTGAGCAAGGCCGGCAGCAGCATCCTGGTCCTTTGGATTTGCCTCAAGCGCGCGATGATACGCCCGGATTGCAGCGTCGTAGTCACCACTATTGATGGCGT
>JBARYA010000016.1:0-2368 GCA_049647625.1 Microbacteriaceae bacterium | reverse complement strand
GCATACAATTCAACCCTTCAAAGCCTCAGGGACCTTGGAAATGAGGCAAACGTAAGTTTTTATATTTGCTTGGATACTTCTGAAGTTTTTCTAAGACTCCCAGATGGTGATCAAATTCCGAGTGAAGTTCCTATTAGGGCATACGAAGTTGAGTACCTAGCAACACGTTCTGCTACTGGTCTTGGTCTTAAATTCTTGAGAGATGAACTATGGTCCGGAAACTATCTTTGCTGAGAGTCTCACTTCTGTTAGTTTGTTTTAGTTTCCTGTTATCAGTCCCAGCAATAGCAAATGATATTTGCATACAACACAGATGGAGTTCTCCTTCATGTAATTCAAATGTCAGCGCAGAAGTGAAAAATCACCAGGCAATTATTCGGGGGAATGCGAGTGTTAATACCGGTGGTGGCTCGAGCGGACCGGGTGGTGCCATGAATCTGCCAGGTGGCTCACAGGTGAATACCGGAGCGCTCAAACGATTCGAGCGGAGTGCGTATCCGGTTATTGTGCGAGGCAGTGGTGCAGGAGCCGAGTGTTTGATCTGGGCGGGCACACGTTATGCTCCGGTTGATTGCATCACAATAGCTATCACTCCACCAGGATTCCAAACAACCCCACCCACTCCGCCAACACCGCAACGGGCGGTCACCCTGGCGGATATCGCGCACTTCACCCCCGAGCCTCCACGGGCAATAATGGAGCCCAATGGTTGGACCGTTCAAGGGCTCCCGACCAATTTTTATTCCAGTAGCCGAGCACATGAGCGACAGGGAAGGCTCTTTGGCCTCCCAGTAACGGTGCGGTTTACCCCAATTGGGTATCGCTGGAGCTATGGTGAGGGAGGTACCGCCACCCACCGAGTACCAGGTGGCACCTGGGCGAGCCAGTCTCTGGCAGAGTTTGCCCCGACAACAACCAGCTACCGCTACCAAACACTCGGCAATTACACGATTCGACACCAGGTCCTGTTCTTGGCAAGTTATCGTTTCAACGGTGGTAATTGGCAGCAAATTGACGGCAGCATCCTCTTACCGGCAAACGATTTACATATCAGTGTTGGAAATCTTGAGACCTTACTCTTTGAAAAGAGCTGCCAAGAGAACCCCGCAGCTTTGGGATGCGGTCGTTAGCACCGGTGCAAGCTGCGAGCGAACAGGCTGGGAGAAACACGATAACGTGAGATAAGTTCATAAAACTTTCATAAGATTATGACAGAAACTCCATAGCAAGGATTCTTAGGCTTGAAGAGCGTCAAACAGAACGTGAGAATTCCCAAGGAGGCAAACTCGTGACTCGCAACTCAGATATCGAACCGGAAGACACCAACAATCCGGTAATCCCAGCCCCAATGGCTGAACCGGCTGACGATACCCAAGCTGATTCAACTCCTGATCAGAACTCCACAGGGTTTGGTAACGAATACTCAGATAATTCAGTTCACGCTTTTACTCTGCCGAGCCCAAATCTCCAACACACCGAAGCTGTCAATCCGCTTCAGGACGGAGTCACCGTTGAAGATTCGCGCCGATATCAGGGTGTTTTGCCATCACAGCAGCCAGCTGTTCAGAGTCAGGGATATCCTGCCTGGGTGCATTCGCAGCCACAGCCATATCAATCCGCTCAGTTTCCTTATGGCCCGGTTGCTCCCAAAGAGAAAAAATCTCGAACCGGACTCATTGTCACCTCAACAGCTCTGATTGCCGTTCTTCTTGGTGGATCCGCTGGATATGGTGGAGCATGGCTCTATGGGCAGAATGCGCCACCACCGGCAGCCAATATCCAGGGACAGTCAACAGTCACCATCAACAACCCGGACAAGGTCAACCTGGCGACCGCGGTAGCTGCAAAGGCTTCACCTTCGGTAGTGACCCTTTCAGTTGTGGCTGGTCAGGTTGCCGGCACCGGTTCCGGTGTCATCCTTACTGCAGATGGCTATGTGCTCACCAACAACCATGTCGTGACCTTTGACGGGGTGCGGGCAAAGCCGCAAATCTCAGTAAAGACCTCTGATGGCACGCTATACAACGCCACGATTGTGGCCACCGATCCCGTAATTGATCTGGCAGTGATCAAACTTGAGAAGGCTTCGGGACTTACCCCGATTGTGTTCGCTGATTCAGATCTCCTGAACGTTGGCGACGATGCTATTGCAATTGGGGCGCCACTCGGACTGGAGGGCACTGTTACTCTGGGCATTATCTCTGCACTCAACCGGAGCATTAACGTGAGTGCACCGATTGTTCCTGAGGAGGGTAATACAAATCCTGAAGGTGATGATTTCAACTTCTGGAACAATACCCCAGAGCTTCAAAACCCGAACAGTAGCAATGAGAACATGATTTCACTTCCTGTGATTCAAACGGATGCT
>JBARYA010000015.1:0-5224 GCA_049647625.1 Microbacteriaceae bacterium | reverse complement strand
CCTCATCGGCTGGGGTGTCAACAGAAACCGGTTGAACTGAAGTGTCGAGCAGGGTGCCCAGCTTTTCTCCGGGTGGGTGGCGAAGCATCCGTTGAAAGGATACCACCCCCAGAAAACGTCCACTGGGGGTCTCCAACGGGGGCAGGGTAATGCAGACCATAGCGGCGAGAGCGGGTGCCAGTTCTGCGCGACGAATATGTGCGAGACCCTCGGCAACAGTGGTACTTGCCGACAGGATGATGGGGTCGCTGGTCATCAAACCACCGGCCGTGTTCCGTCCGTAGTTGAGGAGCATACGAATGTCCTCAGCCTCCTCTGGCTCCATCAGTTCAAGAAGTTGTTCACCACGGCCTTCAGGAAGCTCAGCAATCAAGTCAGCTGCATCATCCGGTTGCATCTCGTCGAGCACACTGGCGGCACGATCATTTTCGAGACGTCCAAGAATCTTGACCTGATCGGATTCAGCCATTTCTTCGAGGGCATCCGCCAAACGGTCCACTGTGAGCTCTTCTACAACCGCGATCAATTGTTGTGGAGGCAGTACTAAGAGCTCTGAAGCTAGGTCAGCAGGGTGCAGTTCGCTCATGGAGAGGGCGAGCTTGCGGATGGGGTCTGCGTCCTCCTGTGCGGTAACGAGTTCGCTCCAGGGGAGCTCAACCAATTGCCCCCGATTGAAGAGGGAGGACTCTGATTTATTGAGGCGGCACAGCACCGTTGCTAATTGCCACTCTTTGAGTGGGGTTTGTTCGAGGATAAAGTCTTCAATCACGCCTGCGCCCTGCTTGGTAGTGACTTTTTGTCCGATGAGGTCTTCGCGAGCTAATTGCTCTCCACTGCGTTTTTGAAAACGGGTGAGATTCACCTTGCCGGTGGTAATAATCTGCTCTTCAGAAATTGAGGTCACTCGACCAATAGAGATAAACACCAATCGACGGCCCGGGATGTAGACTTCGAGTCCAATGATTTGTGGGGGATCGCTCAATCGTTGAAGCACAACAAAATCGCGGACTTTACCGACTCGGTCTCCGAGCTGATCAAAGACAAAGCGTTGCGCAAGTTTTGTTATCTGGAGTTTTTTGGCTGCCATGTTTTAACGATAGACCGTACCCGGCTGAAGATACGCCGACGCGAGCAATTCATTCACGAGAAAAGAATTGCGCTTTGAGCAAATCATCACCAAATTCAAAGAAAAAACGGGCAGACTAGTACTGTGAGTAATCCAAACATGTTGAACAGCGGCCCGGGGCGCAATCGATTTGCGCTGCCCCAGGGTGAAGAGATCGTAAAGTTTGATGATTACGAGGCGGCTCAACAAGCAATCACAAAGCTTGCCCAGGCAGATTTTCCGGTAAAAGCCGCAATGATTGTTGGCGAGGGCCTGAAAAGCATTGAGCGGGTAACCGGCAAGCTGAACTACGCCAGAGTTGCGCTTTCCGGGGCTTCAACCGGTATTTGGCTCGGGCTGTTTTTTGCGCTCGTCACGGTCGTTATTGATCCGGTCAATATTTCCGGGAATCTGGTCATTGCTGCACTCTTGGTTGGTACCGGTGTCGGTGCGATGATTGCCGTTGTCTTTTATTCACTCAACAAGCGTCGTCGTGAGTACACCTCAGTAATGCAAATGGTTGCCAGTAGCTATTCGGTGCAGGTTTCACCGGAGTATGCCGGGAAGGCACGAACGATTTTGGCTGTTTCCGCGCCAAAGCCTCCCTTACCAAAGACTGTCGTTACCGATTCAGAAGAGGCTCCTGAAGTGCCGCAGCGTCGCGAATCAGACCAGAACCGTCCCGAGGATTCGTAGTTCTCGTTTCATAGTTCTCGGTTTGTAATTTAAGGCTCCCAGCCTGAGTCAACTCGAATGCCCGAGCTAGCTATCGGCTAGGCCCGAAGCTCGGCAATCCAAGCCTCAACCTCGTCAGCGGTGCGCGGAATCGCGATTGAAAGATTCTCCGCACCGGTTTCTGTGACGAGGATATTGTCCTCAATTCGAACGCCAATACCGCGGTATTCTTCAGGAACGCTGAGATCATCGCTCTGGAAATAGAGCCCTGGTTCAATAGTGAAAACCATACCGGGTTCGAGAATGCCATCCAGGTAGAGTTCACGTCTGGCCTTCGCGCAATCGTGGACATCGAGCCCGAGGTGGTGGCTGGTTCCGTGAACCATATAGCGTCGATGGTATTGGTGCTCCGGCTCGAGTGAGAGTTCCGCACTCACCGGAAGCAGTCCCCACTCGGCTGTTCTGCGCGCAATCACAGACATTGCTGCCTGATGAATCTCGCGGAAACGAATCCCGGGACGAACAATGCTGAAAGCCAGATCGGCAGCTTCACGAACCGCTTCGTAGACTCGGCGCTGAACCGGGCTGAAAACGCCTGAAATCGGGAGTGTGCGGGTAATATCCGCGGTATAGAGCGATTCGAGTTCGATTCCGGCATCAATCAATACCAAATCGCCAGGAATGACCTTGCCAGTGTTCCGGGTCCAGTGCAGGATGCAGGCATTCGGCCCGCTGGCCGCAATGGTGTCATAGCCGACCGCATTGCCGTCCGCTCGCGCACGAGTGTAGAACACGCCCTCAATAAGGCGCTCGCCCCGCTCATGTGCGGTGATGGTGTCAAGTTGCGCGATGATGTCGTTAAACCCTTTGGCCGTGGCTGCGATGGCTTTGCGGAGCTCCAGAACTTCCCAATCATCCTTCACCAGGCGAATCTCGGAGAGCTCCTGAGCCAGTAGCGCATCGCCATCCTGCAGAGCAGTATCATCATCCTCGTTGCTGTGTAGCAGACGTTCGCTATCAACAAGTGCGGTGATTGCCGGGTCAGCCTCTCGCAGGATCAGATTGTTTTGGGCTTGCCCAAGAAAAATATTGTCTAACTCAGCCAGTGCAAAACACTTCAACCCGAGCCCAGCAGCTACCTGAGCCAGGGACGGGCGACTCCCGATCCAAAACTCACCGATTTGTGGATTCGCATAGAATTCATCGGTTTCGCGTCCGGCGCGCTCGCGGAAATAGAGGTGCGCCTCATGACCGTTATCGAACGGTTCTAAGACCAGAACGGAATCGGGCTCGCTATCTGAGCCCCAACCACTGAGGTGGGAAAAAGCCGAGTGGGCGCGGAAGGGATAGTCGGTGTCATTGGAGCGAACCTTGGCGGCTCCAGCCGGAATGATGAGGCGCTTGCCAGGGAAAGCGGCAGAAATTTGCTCACGACGTTTGGCCGATGATGGGGCACTGGCGCGGAGTTCGGGTAATGAATCCTCGCTCACGGCCCAATTCGATGAGATGAAGTTTTTGAAATCGTCAGAGCTTGGTGTGGTTGAACGATTTTCGGTGGCCCGAGGTTTTGGAGTTTCAGACATTCATTTCCCTTTGCTGTTCGTTTTTCAGCGTGTGTATACCAGCTTAGTTCTTGATGAATCGTGCCACCAATGGGCGGTGATCGCTGCCGGTGTGGTCAAGTTCTGTCACGACGCGGAGATAGCTCGCCGTCCAATCATCCCCGGCCATAATGTGGTCAATGGCGATACCGAGTTGGCCTGGAAGTGAACTTGGCCAAGTGCCAAATGCGGCGCCACCCTGCACTTTTGCAGCATCCTGGCAGAGACCCAGAGTTGCGCCATCGGTGCCGAGCCCAATGAAGTGGTCAAGAGTTGCATTAAAGTCACCGGCCATGATGGTGTTCGGATCATTGCACTGGCCAGCGAGCCATTCGAGGTCTCTTTTCCAACCTTCAAAGAAATCGGGGAGTGGCGCTACTGCGTGTACCGCAATAATTTTGGGTCCGGTCTCCGAGACGGCAATCAGGGTAGGGAGCAGGCTGGTATCTCCCTCGGTGTCGACCAGGTGATAGCTGCCCAAGTTTTTGGATATCAGGAGCCCGGTGGATTTTGCTGCGGCGGACTGGCTGAGGGAACGGTGCAAGAGCTGCATCGGCATCCCAGCTGCTGTTAGCCTGTCAGCTACTTCTTGAGCGGTTGCCTTCGTCGTTTCGGGCAGGCTAATAATCTGGGCATTGCTATTGATTGCTAATCGAGCAATTTCTTCGGCACCCGGCTTGTTCCCCAGGGTGTTCCAGGCCAGCACGGTGACTTCTTCGGGGGAGGCATTTTGGAGGCTCGGCGCATCCGGATTATTCAGCCCGTTATTGAACACGAGCAGGCCGTTGAAGGCGGCAAAAACTATGAGTACCAGGGCAAGTGAGGTGCCGAGACTCCGGATGCTGCGAAAGATGAGGCCGAGGATAAGGAGTGCGAGTGCGGCGATAAGTGCACTGACAATGAGCACATTTCTGAAGGCCACAATTTGCGAAATAAACATCTCGCGCTGCAATCCGAGTAGGCTCGGCCAGCTCAACACAATTGCAATCACGATTGCGGCGAGTACGAGGAGGGATTGCAAGAATTTCAACATCGCCTCAAGCGTAGTCGGAACGGGTCATTTCGCCCTGAGGATGCACTGAAGGTTTTGAAGGCTGAGGGTTCGCTCAGAAGCATTTCTTCGCTCGAGGCTCGAACTATGCTTGAAGCTATGACCTTGCGGATTGATCTCCACTCCCACAGCTCCGTTTCTGATGGCACAGAAACGCCGAGCGAGCTGGTGCGACAGGCACAAGATGCCGGTTTGGATATTGTGGCAATCACCGATCACGACACGAGTGATGGCTGGGCCGAGGCAAGCCAGACTGCGCATGAGCTGGGTATGGGACTGGTGCCGGGATTAGAGCTCAGCACGCAAAATAACGGTCGAAGCATCCACATTGTGTCTTATCTCGTGGATCCGCTACATGCAGAATTGCAAGAGGAGCTTCTCAAAATTCGTGGCGAGCGGGTGTTGAGAGCGAAAACCATTGTGGACAATATTTCTCAAGATTATGACTTCGCCTGGGAGTTGGTCGCCGAGCAGGCTCCACCCGGAACAACCGTTGGCCGACCACATATTGCCGATGCGCTGGTCAAGGCGGGCTTCAGCGAGGACCGCAGCGCAGCCTTTCGTGAAATTTTGCACCCCTCCAGGGGGTACACCATCCCGACCTATGCTCCAGAGCCCTGGGCCGGAATTGAGCTCATTCGTCGCGCCGGTGGCGTTCCTGTTTTGGCGCATCCTGGCACCTCAACACGAACTATTATCCCGAAAGAGGCGCTGGCCAAGCTGGTGGATGCTGGCCTCTTTGGCTTGGAGATTGAACATCCAGAAAATTTGGATGAGCGCAAGGTTCAGCTC
>JBARYA010000014.1:0-2997 GCA_049647625.1 Microbacteriaceae bacterium | reverse complement strand
CGTAATTGGATTCAATTGGTAAAAGAAGTAGACAGTGCCTCCGAGTGTCGCTTTTACCATCGCACCAAGATAGAGCACCGGAGAAGCCCAGGTTGCCACCATCGAGATCAGCTCGACAAAGTTCTCCGAGTCACGGAAGAGTACGTTGATGGAACCAAAGAAAAGCCCAAGCCCCAGGCTAAACAAAGCCAGAATAACGAAACCAAGAATGGCTGCACCGAGGTGGTACAGGTTTGGTTGCCAACCGGTAATTAGCGCGCCAACAATGAGCACCAATACTTGTGGGAAGAAGTGGATCGCGCTCACCCAAACCGAAGCGACCGGGAACAACTCTCGTGGCAGATAAATCTTATTAATGAGCCCACTATTATCAAGGATTGATTTGGTGGAGTTTCGAATCGATTCGGTAAAGAAGTTGACTACCACAATGCCGGCAAAGAGATAGATTGGGAAGTTTGGTACGCCACGGTCAAGGCCAAGGAAAACACCGAGGGCAATATAGTAAACCAGAAACTGGACTGCTGGTTTCACATACGACCATAGCAAACCCAGGACCGAACCTCTGTAGCGGACTTTGATCTCTTTACGAACCAAAAGCTTCAGCAAATAGCGATGCGAAAAGACATCCGCAAGCCCTCTGCTACGTCCCGGAGAATACAACTCTGGCTGCGTACTCGTCATCTCACCTAACACTTGTTCTCGAGCTGAGCGATATACAGCTCATAACCGATGCCAATTTTGCCTAACTGGCGAGAAAAATTCTCAATTGCTCTGCAGCAAATCTACCATTATGGATGCTGGCAACAAATTTTTGACCAAGTACAGCCTGAAGCTGCATCTCTTCCCTCTTCGATACGATGCTCTTCACAGTCTCAGAGATACCGGCCGCGGTCGATTGTACGATCGGTAATTCAAAGCCGGTCCGCTTGCGTAGTTCCTCGCGAACACGAGTATTTACATTACCCACGACCAAGCAGCCGGCCGCCATCGCCTCGCAGGCTGTGACGCCGTAGCTACCCAAAAGAAACTGCTCCAGCACAATATCGGCATCTTTGTACACGTTTTTCATCTCGTCATGCGAGACCCCTGAAATCAATCGGTATTCGATAACACCAGTATCGTGGAGGGCTTGCATCGCTTTTGCAATCTGGTTGCTTCCCTTCATTGCAGCGTTTGTTGGCGCATGGACGACAATCGGCCTATCTCGCACCAAGACAGCGCGGCTTTGAAACCAGTCTTCTGGGTTAATGCTCAGCGGTAACCATTCTGCTTCTGGCAGATAATCAAGTAAGTCAAGGGTTGTAACAAAGGAAGGGAACCCACTTGCCCTCTGCTTTGTGATGATTTCTTGCGCCTGATCTTCCAAGACCGTTATTGGTAATCCCTGATGGGCGAAGGGCGAGCTCGGTTCCAACTTTAGGTGTAGCGACGGTAGGCGAATATCACTTCCGTGGTAGACAAATGCGATTTTTGTTCCATAATTTTTTGACAAAAATCTTGCTTCTCGAAATGCGTCTGCTCGACACATCCGCCCCAGCAAAGGCAAAGCCGACTCATAAAATATATGAGTCTGGCTCGAGAGAAATAGTTCAAATTCACGGTGCCACTTCTGAGAAAACAGATAGGTAGCCCGTTCCACCTGAAAATCTGCAGCAGAATTATAACGGACTGAACCTACTCCGCTAAAGCTAGCAGACTGAATTTCAGAAGACTCAGCCTCTAGAGCTCTCGACCATTCTGAGGCTTGCGAAGCAGTGTTCAATGGCCCGAACAGCACACGCAACTTTGAATGGTTTTCCGGAAAGACGACGGAGTATTTGTCAATGTTTCTATATCTGATGAGGACCAGTAGCTGACCAAGTGGACCGATGCCACGACTCGTTCTTTTTACCCAATTGCGCAAGCCGGTTGGCAGGCGATAATAGATCTGGATGAGCGTGGACTTCATTCTATTCAGACGAGTTCTTCAGCTTGTTTTCGTACATGCTCAGAGCTGAACCAATTGCCATATGCATGTCAAGATATTGGTACGTTCCCAAGCGCCCGCCAAAATGGACACCGTCTTCAGCCTTGACCAATTCACGATACGCGAGCAGCTTCTCCCGATCACTCGGGGTATTTACCGGATAGTACGGTTCGTCTTCGAGCCCGGCAAAACGCGAGAACTCACGCATGATCACTGTCTTATCGTTCGGGTAAGAGTCCCGTTCTGGGTGGAAATGTTTGAACTCATGGATTCTGGTGTACGGCACATCGAGATCCGGATAGTTCATCACCGGAGTCCCCTGAAAATCACCGGTGTTCAGCACTTCTTGTTCAAAATCAAGGGTGCGCCAGGAAAGTTCACCTTCAGAATAGTCAAAATACCGATCAAGAGCACCTGTATAAACTACCGGGATTTTTCCAACAATTGCGTCCTTGTTGAGCGGCTGTGTTGTGTCAAAGAAGTCTGTATTGAGTCGCACCTCAATATTCTTGTGTTCGGCCATCCGCTCTAACCACGCGGTGTATCCATCTACCGGTAGACCCTCATAGGCGTCATTGAAGTAGCGATTGTTGTAGTTGTAACGAACCGGCAGTCTAGAAATAATATCGGCAGAGAGCTCTGTCGGGTCGGTCTGCCATTGTTTCGCCGTGTAATTCATGATGAACGCTTCATAGAGTGGACGGCCAATCAATTGGATGCCCTTATCGTTCAAGTTTTGTGGGTCAATATCACCCAACTCGGCGGATTGCTGTTTGATCAGGGCTTTCGCTTCATCTGGAGAATATGCTGCGTCAAAAAATTGGTTGATAGTGCCGAGGTTGATCGGCATTGGATATACCTGCCCCAGGTGGTTGGTGTAAACCCGATGTTGGTAGCCGGTGAAGGAGGTGAAACGGTTTACATACTCCCACACCTTTTCGTTGGAGGTATGAAATAAATGAGCGCCATATTTATGGATCTCGATACCGGTCTCGGGCTCGGCTTCGGAATAGGCATTCCCACCAATATGG
>JBARYA010000013.1:0-2374 GCA_049647625.1 Microbacteriaceae bacterium | reverse complement strand
CGACACGAGTGATGGCTGGGCCGAGGCAAGCCAGACTGCGCATGAGCTGGGTATGGGACTGGTGCCGGGATTAGAGCTCAGCACACAAAATAACGGTCGAAGCATCCATATTGTGTCTTATCTGGTGGATCCGCTACATGCTGAATTACAAGAGGAACTTCTCAAAATTCGTGGCGAGCGGGTGCTGAGAGCGAAAACCATCGTCGACAATATTGCTCAAGATTATGACTTCGCCTGGGAGCTGGTCGCTGAGCAGGCCCCACCCGGAACAACCGTTGGTCGGCCACATATTGCCGATGCGCTGGTCAAGGCCGGCTTCAGCGAGGACCGCAGCGCAGCCTTCCGTGAAATTTTGCACCCATCCAGGGGCTACACCATCCCGACCTATGCTCCAGAACCCTGGGCCGGAACTGAGCTCATTAGACGTGCCGGTGGCGTTCCTGTTTTGGCGCATCCTGGCACCTCGACCCGCACCATTATCCCGAAAGAGGCGCTGGCCAAGCTGGTGGATGCTGGCCTCTTTGGCTTGGAGATTGAACATCCAGAAAATTTGGATGAGCGCAAGGTTCAGCTCTACGAACTGGCGAAATACTTTAATCTGGCGGTCACCGGTTCCAGCGATTGGCACGGCACCGGCAAGGTGAACCGCTTGGGGGAGCGGACCACAGACCCGGCCGTCTTTGAACTCTTGATGGCTGAGGCAAGCGGAAGCCAGGCTATCCTGCCCCAATAGTGTTCGGTCTGGGGTCTTCCTCGGGAACCGGAATGCGCTGTAGCAAACCGCATGAATTGCCGGAAACCGGCAGCTAAACGCTAGCGGCGGGACTTTTTCTTCTTAGAATCCTGAGCCGATGGCTCTTCTTCATCGGGGGCGGTGATTGCGCCAATGGCCATTGCCAGGGAGACGGCCCAGCCAATCCAAGACATCACTAAACGCCAATCGCGAGGGCCACGAATCGTATTTTTCACAATGCCGAGTGCGCTGAAGATTGCGCTCACCATTCCGGCGTTGAAGAGATACTTTCGCATGCGATCCTCACATTCTGTGAATCAATGATTTGCCACTGCTCTGAGCCTCTAGTGTATCTGCTCACCGGTATTCCTTGAAGAGCCAGCGAGAAATTTCTTCAGCTGCAAGCAGACTCTCTTGCTAGGCTGAAGATACGGCGATGATATGAACGCAGGTGGTATCCATGACGAAAAGTTCTACACATCCTCCCCAGCCGAATGACGAGGTGCCGATGTCTGGCGCAAAAATTCTGGTGCTCTCAAACCGTTTACCGGTTGACTATGTCGCCGGAGAAAATGACGATATTGAGTGGGAAATTTCGCCCGGTGGTTTGGTTTCTGCCCTGAGTCCGGTGATGGCCGAAAACCATGGAACCTGGATTGGTTGGCCCGGTCAGCCCGACCTGACTCTCGAGCCATTTAGTAGTCGGGGAATCTCTTTGGTACCGGTGCCTCTGAGCCAGGCGGAGTACGAGGACTACTATGAAGGCTTCTCAAACGACACCATCTGGCCGCTGTATCACGACGTTATCCATCCACCGAGTTATCACCGTGAATGGTGGCACAGCTATCAGCAGGTTAATCGCCGCTTTGCTCAAAAGGCAGCAGATCTAGCGGATGCCGATACCCTCGTTTGGGTGCAGGACTACCAATTGCAATTAGTGCCGCAATACCTTCGGGAGCTGCGCCCGGAGCTCAATATTGGATATTTTCACCATATTCCGTTTCCTTCATATGGCTTGTATTCTCAGCTTCCTTGGCGAAAACAAATTTTGCGTGGACTTCTTGGTGCAGATTTGATTGGCTTTCAACGTCCAGCCGATGCCGGGAATTTTCTGATCTCTGCTGAGCGGCTCCTTGGTGTTGAGGTCTCGCAACTCGATAGCGCAATCGGGATGGACTTCGTCGAATCCGCAACAATCATTGATGTGCAGAGCGGCCGGAAAAATGTGGTTCGTTCAATGCCGATTTCTATCGCTTCTGAGCGATTCAATACCCTGGCCGCTGAGCCAAGAGTTAAGGCCCGGGTAGCTGAAATCCGCTCGAATCTGGGCAACCCAAAGAAGGTGATTCTTGGTGTTGATCGCCTCGATTACACCAAGGGCATCCGGCACCGTATCAAGGCCTATGGTGAGCTCTTGGCTGAGGGGAAAGTCATCGTGGGCGATGTTGCTATGGTTCAGGTTGCGACACCAAGCCGTGAAAATCTGGAAAGTTATCGAGACCTGCGCGACGAGATTGAATTGACCATTGGCCGGATGAACGGTGAATTTGGCACCCTCGAACATGCTCCATTGACCTATTTGCACCACAGTTATCCGCTCGAAGAAATGGTGGCCCTCTATTTGGCCGCTGATGTGCTCTT
>JBARYA010000012.1:0-11089 GCA_049647625.1 Microbacteriaceae bacterium | reverse complement strand
CTCTTATGCGGTCCGTTTCCGCCCGGTAAGAGCACCCCAGATCAGGAGCACGAGTATGGAACCGCCGATAGCGAGAGCCCAGCTCGAAAGTGAGAAGAACCCATTAATATCGGTGGCGAACAGCATATTGCCAATCCAACCTCCGAGCATCGCCCCGATGACTCCGAGAATCATGGTGCTAATCCATCCACCACCTTCTTTTCCAGGCAAGATGGCTTTCGCAATGGCCCCGGCAATGAGACCGAGTAAGAGAAAAGCTAGAAAACTCATTGTTCCTCCTTATAACGCGGATGATTTCAAATATCATCCTTTTTTTAAACACTATTCCTCAGAAATAATGGAGTCGATAAGATTCATCGATATCTCAGGAGAGTCCCAGAAAAGATACAGAGTATTACAACTTGGATTGCGGAGTATTTAAGGTTAGATTGCAGCTGTATCTGAATCAAGCCGACGGAACGGGGCCCGCAGCATTTCAGAGAGCTGCCGAGGCTTACGGGCGAATAAGAAGAGAGCAATCAGGAGATAACATCCTGCAATAATCCAACGCGCATCCTGGGTGGTAAAGATAAAGGTTGCACTAAAGAGCACAAACAGGCTGGTCGCAGAACGCCAACTAAAGCGCAGTGCGAGGAGCATACCAATGCCGAGGAGGGTTTGCGCCATGGTGAGCACGAACTCTTCGACCTGACGGGCATCCATTGGCAAAGCTAATCCACCCCCACCAACCAGGTAGGCGATCGGAAGTGATCCAACGAGCAGGGTCCACTGGTTGACTTTGCTGGCAATCAAAATTCCTATAGCCATTCCGGACCGACCTGAAAATGCCAGGATAAACGCAAGCAAAAATTCTGGTGACTCGGAAGCCAGTGGTGCCAACCATTGCACAAGTAAGAAATCGTCGATCCCTAAAACTCGTCCACCCTCAACCAGACTGTGCGCGAAAGGCTCAGCAGAAAGCAAAATCACCGTCGCCGCAACGATGAACATGGTAATCACGGTCACCCGTCGACGAATTTTCGGTAGCCCCGCTATTCTGGCAGATGTTCCCGAGAGGTCCGGCTCAACCACCGGACTCTGGCTCATCCGGTACAGGTACCAGCTGAAGAGCACAAAGAGCACCGCGCTCAGCCCCAGATGGATTTGCCCGGTGAGAGGAACAATCATGACCAAAACGGATGCAATCAGCAGCACCCCAATATCGATTTTCGCTCCGGAGTCGAGCTGAATAGCAAAAGGCTTCAACTGAATGGAATCGTCCTGACGCTGGTGTTCCCGAGCAAAACGATAGGCCAAAAAGGCAGCGAGTACTACGGCAGGCCAACCCAGGCCGAGCAGGAGACGATTCGA
This sequence comes from Microbacteriaceae bacterium, assembly GCA_049647625.1. Lineage (GTDB taxonomy): Bacteria > Actinomycetota > Actinomycetes > Actinomycetales > Microbacteriaceae > JBARYA01. The sequence goes on along the minus strand of JBARYA010000012.1, from coordinate 9,739 downwards.
ACCGGTCATATTGGCTGCAGCAAAATGCGCGTATTCCGGTTCGGTCCCGGCAACAAAGGCAAAATAGAGATCGACGGCGTACTCGGGAAGAACCGCAATTACCGCCAGTGCCGCTATCGCCAAGCCGCCAGCGACATCAACCTGGGCAGCTTCGCCAGCCCAGAGCAGGATGAACGCAGCAGCAACGATGGCCATTCCAAAGGTGGCAATCCCCCAGACCGGGCTCACTTCGATGCCGAGAATGCGCACACACAGCGCCGGCAAGGTAAAGATCAGCGCAAGAGGTACGGCGATATTTCGTCGCAACCAGGTGAAGATCGACAAGAGTTCTCGTTTCGGTTCCTGACCGAAAGAACATCTTCGGCCAAATATATACTCATATTGGCCGAAGGTCTCGCTCGCCCGATTTCACGGGTGAAGTACCGGGCAAGAATTTGCCAGTGTGTCGATACTTACGCTTCAGCCTCACGGCCGGTGGGAACTACTCCCCTTCGCATAAGTTCCCAGTCTAGGCTAAGCGCTCCGCGGTTTCAACCACATTTTTCAAGAGCAGCGCGCGAGTCATCGGCCCGACGCCGCCCGGATTCGGAGAAAGCCAGGAAGCGACCTCAGCAACATCCGCCGCCACATCACCGACCACTTGGTTCTTTCCAGAGAGTGGATCGACCTCACGACTCACCCCAACATCGAGGACAACCGCCCCAGGCTTCACCATATCCGCGGTAATGATGCGTGCAACACCGGCAGCCGAAACGATAATATCGGCTTGACGGGTGAGTTCAGCCAAATTCGTGGTTCCGGTATGTGTCAGCGTCACGGTGGCGTTGAATTCGCGGCGGGTGAGCAATGGCCCAAGAGAGCGACCAACCGTCACACCGCGTCCTACAACAACCACATGCTTACCCTGCCAAGCGATTCCATGATGTTCGACAAGCTCAATAACACCCCGAGGTGTGCAGGGCAGCGGGGTGTCAATAGCGTCATTCACATTCAGCACCAAACGACCCAGGTTGGTGGGATGCAGTCCATCAGCATCTTTAACCGGATCAATCAGTTCGAGAATTGCTCGGGTATCGATGCCTTTGGGAAGCGGCAATTGCACAATGTATCCGGTACAGGCCGGATTCGCATTGAGTTCGGTAATGGCCTGCGCGATTTCATCGAAGCTTGCCGACTCGGGAAGATCAACCCGAATCGATTCAATACCGACCTCTGCACAGTCCCGGTGTTTCCCAGCAACATACCACTGCGAACCGGGGTCACTGCCCACTAGGACCGTACCCAAACCCGGCACGATTCCGCGTTCTTTGAGTGCGGCGACGCGCCCCGCAAGCTCCTGCTTGAGGAGTTTTGCGGTGGCGACGCCGTCGAGAAGTTCTGCTACCACGATTCGAGGCCAGGATACAGTGGGAAGGCCTCGGTTAGGTTCTTCACCCGCTTGGCCAGGCTTGGGAGGTCAGGGTTTGCCATCAGGGTGAGGGCAATAATATCCGCAACCTCGGTGAACTCGGCATCACCAAAACCACGGGTGGCCAGGGCCGGAGTACCAATACGTACACCGGAGGTGACCATTGGCGGGCGAGGATCAAACGGCACCGAGTTACGGTTTACGGTGATGCCAACTTCGTGTAGACGGTCTTCAGCCTGCTTGCCATCAACCTCAGAATTGCGCAAATCTGCGAGCACCAGGTGAACATCGGTGCCGCCGGTGAGTACCGAGACGCCGGATGCGGCACTATCAGCAGCAACCAAACGCTCTGCCAGAATCTTCGCTCCAGAAACGGTGCGAACCTGACGCTCCTTGAACTCATCACTCGCAGCAAGCTTCAAAGCGGTCGCCTTTGCCGCGATAACATGCATCAATGGGCCACCCTGCTGTCCCGGGAAAACCGCAGAGTTCAACGCCTTGGCATACTCTTTCTTGGCCAGAATCAGACCTGAACGCGGTCCGCCGAGGGTCTTGTGCACGGTGGTTGAAACGACATCTGCATAGGGAACCGGATTCGGGTGCAGACCAGCAGCAACGAGGCCGGCAAAGTGGGCCATATCAACCCAGAGCTTGGCGCCAACTTCATCGGCAATGGCACGGAAGGCAGCAAAGTCGAGCTGACGAGGATAGGCAGACCAGCCCGCAATCAGCACGGTTGGGCGGTGTTCCAGCGCCTGCTTGCGCACCACATCCATATCGATCAGATAGCTTTCTGGATCGACACCGTAGGCCACCGCGTTATAGAGCTTGCCCGAAAAGTTGAGCTTCATCCCGTGGGTCAGGTGACCACCGTGGGAAAGTTCGAGACCGAGGATGGTGTCACCAGGTTCTGCGATTGCGGCAAGAACTGCGGCATTTGCCTGCGCTCCGGCATGAGGTTGCACATTGGCGTACTCGGCACCAAAGAGACTCTTTGCGCGCTCAATGGCAAGTGACTCGGCGATATCAACGTATTCGCAGCCACCATAGTAACGGCGACCCGGATAGCCTTCGGCATATTTGTTAGTGAGAACAGATCCTTGAGCCTGAAGTACCGCACGAGAAACAAAGTTCTCGCTAGCGATCATCTCGAGGTAATCGCGCTGACGACCCAGCTCAAGCTGTAGGACTTCGGCGATCTCTGGATCGATCTCGGACAGGGGTTGGTTGAGTGTTGACATAGGAACTCCAATATCTCGTTGGCATTACCCTTAGGCAATACCATCTTGTCTCAGACCCAGGCGTGCGGCCGCATAAAAATTTCGCTCCCCGGTGGAGGTCCACCTGAACGCCAGTTGCGATACTGAAATTCTAGCAAAAAAATTTACTGATTGGCTGGACCGGACTCCCGTTGCTCGCGGTCTGCCCGTTCAATATCCGACTTCAATTCATCAACAACCAAAAGCTCCGATTTCAAGTGCTTGGTGCGATAACCGGAACGGCTGATCATATGGGAGGAGACCGGCTGAGTGAAGAGCTGGAACGCCATGATCAGCACAAGGAGTGTGAGCACGCCGAGGTTGGGGTTTTGAATGGCAACCGCCAAAACCATCGCAATAATGCCCAGCGTCTGCGGCTTAGCCCCGGCGTGCTGCCGGGACATGAGGTCGGGGAACCGGACGAGGCCGATGCCGGCCGAGAGGCTCATAAATGCGCTCAGCAAGACGAGAACGGCCGTCAAACTATCAAGGAAATTACTCACGCTCATCACCCGATTCTTTCTTGCGGATGTATCTAGCGATGGAAACGGCGCTCAGCATGGCAAAAACAGAGATTGCCAGCATGATTGAGAGGGTAAAGGTGTGATCGCTCAGCACCATCTCAAAGCCGAGCACACAGAGCACGGTTCCAAGGAGAGCGTCCGAAGCCGTGACCCGGTCAAGCACGGAGGGTCCGCGGATAATTCGGAACAGGGCTAGGACAGCACCGAGGAAGAACATCCCGCCGGCAATATAAATCACAATATCGCTCATCGCTGGCTCCCCTCCCCTCGGAGTGCGTCTTCTGCGCGCACCATCTCGAGTTCAGCCTGCGGGCCGAGTGCCAAAATAATGCGCCGCTCCTGAGCCAGGGATGCGCGCCGCACCTTCTCAACTCCCGCGAGGTCACCGACATTCAGGGCGTGTAAATACAGGATGCCGTTATTGCGATCCTGCTCCACCACGATTGTGCCCGGAACCAAGGAGATTGCTTCGGCAGTGAGGGTCATGATCATATCGTCCTGGCTACGCATCTGGACCTTAACGATGGCATTCTTCGGCTGGTGCCCAAACCAGATAGCTTGAAATGCAACCTGGAAAGAGGCGATGAACACATCGGCGAAAAAGACCACACCGAGCACGAGGAAATACCAGAGGTTGAAGCGCCCTGCCAATTGCACCCGTGGAAGATAAAACACAATACCGACAATGACAGCGATAAGAGCGCCGCCCAAGAAACTCAGAATACTAAAGTCACCCCAGAGCAGCATCCACAGCAAAACCAGACCCGCCATCAGCGGCAGCTGGTACCAAAAGTTGATCTTTTGTTGACTCATTTATCGCCTCCATTCGGGAAGACGGTTTCTATATAAATTGAATTATCGAAGAGGTCGCTTGCGGTGCGCTCCGCCAAGTCGAAAATCGGGCCGGCAAAGACGGTGAGCGAGAGGGTGACCAAAATCATTCCCGTGGTCGCTCCGGTCATCAGCTTCGAGATGGTGGCGTTGACCTTGCCAGCTTCAAGGTCGGCGGGGGCTTCTTGAAGAGAAACCAACATCTGCGACTCGTAGCCCTGCACTTCTTCGCGGGTACGCCAGAAGGCCATGTTCCAAACTCGGAATAGCGCATAGAGGGTGAGCAGGGAGGTGAGAGCACCGGCCCCGATAACGGTCCAGCTCAGCCAATCGCCCTGTTCGGCACCGGCGCGGAAGAGTGCAAATTTGCCCACGAATCCCGAGAATGGTGGGATACCGCCCAGATTGAGTGCTGGAATAAAGTACAGCAGCGCCACAAACGGTGCCAGCTTGATCATCCCACCGAGACGATAGAGCGAGGAGGAACCGCCAACACGTTCAATCAGACCGGCGACCAAGAAGAGCGCAGTCTGCACCGCAATGTGGTGGATGATGTAGTAGACCGTGGCGGTCATCCCCGAGATGAGCCCGGTGCTGATGCCGAAAATCATGTAACCGATATGGCTCACCAGGGTAAAGGACAACAATCGTTTAATATCTGCCTGAGCCACCGCCCCGAGGATGCCGATAATCATGGTCAGCGCCGCAACAACCATCAGCACAATGGTGAGGTCTCCACCCGGGAAGAGCAGGGTCTCGGTGCGGATGATTGCGTAAATACCCACCTTGGTCAAGAGGCCGGCAAAAACGGCCGTAACCGGGGCCGGAGCGGTCGGATACGAGTCTGGCAACCAGAATGAGAGCGGGAAAACCGCTGCCTTAATACCAAAACCGATGAGGAGCAGCACGTGCAGCATCAATTGGGTGTCTGGGCCGAGCTCGGCAATGCGAACAGCCAATTGGGCCATATTGACGGTACCGGTCGCCCCATAGATGACCGCAATTGCGGCCAAGAAGAACACCGAAGAGACCAGAGAAATCACAATATAAATCACGCCAGCGCGGGTGCGGGCACCGGTGCCACCCAGGGTGAGCAGCACATAACTCGCAGCGAGCAAAATCTCAAAGCCCACGTACATATTGAACAGGTCACCGGCAATAAAGGCGACAAAAAGCCCAGCCGACATCATCAAATATGCCGGATTGAAGATGGTCACCGGGGTGTCGCCGCCACCATCGGCAATACCCTGTCCGATGGCGAAGAGCAGCACGCCCAGAAGCATCAGGGCGGAAATCAGTAACATGAGGGCCGAGAGTCGATCGACCACCAGAACGATACCAAAGGGGGCTTCCCAATTACCCACCTGAACCGCGTGACCGCCCTCAGCATCCGTAATGGCAAGAAGCACCGCGCTAATGGCGGCAACACCCGCCAAAGCTGAGATCGAAATGATCATCTGTGCGCGTTGGAAGCGGGCCAGCGTCAGGGTTAGGGCAGCAGCGAGGAATGGCACAATCGCCACCAAAGGAATCAGGATATCAGGCAGGGTCATTTGTCTCCCCTATCTGAATTGTCTGAATCCCTCAGGTCTGATTCATGTTTGCTTTCGGTCTCTGTGCTGCCCTCGGCAACATCCTCGCCTTCGCCCTCGCCCGGCTCTTCTTGGCGGTCATAGTAATCAGAGAAGATGGTGATTGGTCCGGTCTCTGGATGTATTTCGGCGATCTTGTCACCCTCATCAGAGGAGTCGAGGACCATTTGGATGGCCTCATCATCGCGCTCAGATTGCTCGAAGAGCACATCAGATTCGAGAGCTTCTTCAACATCGAGGTCCTCATCAACAACCTCGTCGCCCTCAGCGCCAAGCTTCGAAAGCCACCAGGAGCGGTAGACCAGGGCCAGCATGAAGGCGATAATCCCCAGGTTGATCACAATAGCGGTCAGAATCAGAGCCTGCGGCAGGGGGTCCGAAATTTCTTCGACCAGGATGCCATCCAGCATGATCGGTGCCCGCCCCGGCCTCCCACTCATCAACAAAATGAGCAGGTTGGCGCCGTTTCCGACCAACAAGAAACCGATCAGGATGCGGGTAATGCTGCGCTCAAGCATCATGTACATCCCGGCACCAAAGAGCACGGCCATGATGACCAGCAGTGTTATTGACGGACTCATGGGATCACCTCGCCATGAATCTCTTGCTCTTCGGGATTGCTTTCGCTATCGGCTTCGGCGTCTTCGGCTTCTTCGGCCTGACGATCGACCTCGGCACCGAGGCTGCGAAGAATGTCGAGAACCAAGCCAATCACGACCAAATAGACGCCAATATCGAAAAGCATTGGCGTGCCGAAAGAAAGTTCACCCAAAATGGGTACATCCCAGCTAAACCAGCTGGCCTCCATAATGTGTTTTCCAAAGATTAGGGATGACGCAGTGGTTCCAGCAGCGAGGAAGATACCAACGCCAAGCACCTTGCCCGCATCAACCGGGAGTGCCTCATTGAGTTCATAGCGGCCAGCGGCGAGGTACCGCCCGACCAGGGCCAGACCCGCAACCAAACCACCGGCAAAGCCACCACCGGGAAGATTATGCCCGACAAAGAGCAGATATATCGAGAAAACAATCGCCGGGTGGAATACCAGACGCACCACAACCTCGAGCATCAGAGAACGGTTCTTCGCCGAGAGGGTACGGCCGGCAAGTAACCAGGACTGCTGGGCATCAATATCGTCACGTGCGGCGAGGCGGGAGGCATCCTTGGTGGAAATGGTCGAGGCAGAACTGGTTACCGGCTCCATAATGGTGCGGGTGCGGTACTTGCGCGTTCGACGAATCTCCTCGGCGCCCTTGAGGCGAGCCGTTTTTCCGGTTCGTTGAGTCACAAAAAGCAGCGAAGCGATACCGGTGGCAACGACCACCAGAACAGAAATTTCGCCCAGGGTATCCCAAGCACGAATATCCACCAGGAGCACATTGACCACGTTCTTGCCATGACCCTGCCCGGTAGCCAAACCCGGATGCGCTAGTGAGATGGGATCTGCAACTCGTGCAGTAAGGCCAAGATAGCCAACTGCACCCATGGTGACCGCCACCAGAACCGAGGTGATAATGCGCCAGCCTTTCTTGGCGACCCGATTGTAGACGCTCATATTTGATGGCAGGCGTCGAAGTACCAGCACAAAAACTATCAGTGTAACGCTCTCCACCAAGGCCTGGGTGAGAGCCAGGTCTGGAGCACCAGCATAGGCGAAGAGAACCACCATGCCATACCCGGTTACCCCGGCAAGAAGGACCGCGGTCATTCGCTTTGCAGCCCGGGCTGCAGCGAGCGCCGCCATAATCATGACCAGACCGATGAGCACCTGGGCGGGGTAATCCCAGAGCACGATGGGTGACTCGGGAACATCGTGCATGATGACGGTGTAGCCGGCGCCAAGTACGAAGACGATGAGGATGGTCGCCAAATATCCTGGCAAACCGGGGTGCTGAATAAAATTAATCACCCGAGCCGAACCGTAGTTCAGACCACGCATCATGCTCCAATACGCACGTGAGAAGTCAATCCATTCGGGCATTTTTGCCTGGAAATTTGCGAAGGCGCGGCGCTGGGTGAAGAGCAAAACGCCGAGGCTGATCGAGATCACCGAGATCAGCAGCGGCAAATCGAAGCCGTGCCAGAGGGCAAGGTGATACTCGTGTCCAGCACTGGCTGGCAAGAGTGCGCTAAATCGTTCAAAGAGTTTGCCCAATTGCGGGCTGAATACCCCACCGGCCACACTCAGCAGTGCGAGCAGTATCGGCGCGCTCATAAAGAAACCGGTTTTCTTCCACGCTCGTGCCTTCAGCTCCGGTTTGCTGGCAAATGCACCCCAGAGGAATCTCAGAGTGTAGGCGGTGGTCAGCACGGAGCCGAGCGCAATAGCCGAAACGGCGAGAATAGCGATCCAGGAGCCGGCAAAAACATCGCTGAGTAGTCCCGAGAGCGCTGCCTCTTTTGCGACAAAACCAATCATCGGTGGTAGCCCAATCATCGAGAGGCCCATCACCCAGGCAGCAACAGTGAGGAGCGGCGCCTGTTTTGCGATGCCGGACAATTGCCGCAAATCTCGGGTTCCGGCCTGATGGTCAATAATTCCCACGACGAGAAAGAGTCCCGACTTGAAGAGTGCGTGAGCCAATAAGAGTGTAAGCCCTGCCAACATGGCCGTTTGGCTGCCGTAGCCGATAACTGCAGTCATGAGACCTAATTGGCTCACCGTCCCATAGGCGAGCAAAAGTTTAATATCGTACTGACGCATCGCACGCCAGCCACCGACGAGCATGGTCGTCACCCCAACGATCACCACGGTCTCACGCCATCCGGCCACATGAATGAAATCTGGGGCCATCCGGGCAATCAGGTAAATTCCGGCCTTCACCATTGCTGCGGCGTGTAGGTAAGCACTGACCGGTGTGGGAGCCGCCATCGCAGCTGGCAGCCAGAAATGGAACGGCACCTGGGCCGCCTTGGAAAATGCACCGGCGAGCATTAAGGCCATGGCAACGGTTGCCCAAGGGCCCTCAATCGGGGTGGCAATAATGACCGAAAGCCGGGAGGAGCCGGTCATATTCATCAGCATCACAATGCCCACCAGCATGGCAAGACCACCGATCGTGGTGATCATCATGGCCTCGATAGCAGCACCACGGCTCTCTTTACGATCGCTGTAATGGCCAATCAAGAGATAGGAAAGGATGGTGGTAATTTCCCAAAAAATGAACATCATGATGATGTCATCGGAAACCACCAAACCATACATGGTGCCGGCAAAGCCTAAGAGGAAGGCCGCGAACAACCCCAGTTTTGGTTCATCCGGCTTGAAATATGAACCGGAATAGATGAGCACGAGCGCGCCAATACCAAGCACAATGACCGAAAGAATCCAGCTCAGCATGTCCATCCGGAGCGCAAAACCGAGATCAAGCGTTGGAATCCAGGGGAAGAATTGCTCCGGGATCTTATTCTCAAGAATGTCCGGCAACATCATGAAGGTCTGGATAAGCGCGCCAAGCGGTAGCAGGGCCAGAACCAAAAAGACATGTTGTCCGAGGCGGCGGGTGAGCCAGGGGGCAAGCGAAGCGAGCACAGCAAAGAGGATGAGCACGGTCAACATGTGCGTGTATCCCCTCGATGCATAATTCTCCCGGTTCGAGTCATGACATAGCTCTCGCCAGAGGTGGAGCGGAGAGATAACAGACCGTGAATTGACGTTGCATTTATTCTAGCAAAGGACATCTATGACGTTTTCGTGATATGTGCGGGGTAGGCTCTGCCCTATTCGCCGGCTTTTTCACTATTCCAAATGGTCAGGGCTGAATCCAACGAGTAATCTAGCAGGGTGAACACTTTTGCCAACACCGCAGCCAACCCAGAAATTGACCACTGGGTAATTACCCTCATCTGCGAGGACAAGCCCGGTATTGTGCACGCGGTGAGCGGCGCCATTGTGGATGCTGGGGGCAATATCACCGAATCCCAACAGTTCTCCAGCGAAGATACCGGACGCTTCTTTATGCGACTCCAGGTCACCGCCGAGTTGAGCGCTGCCGAGTTTGAATCAAAACTTGCGCCCGTTGCGGCCCGCTACGAGATGAGTTGGAAGCTCGACCATGTTGGTCGTCGCATCCCGACGCTGGTCTTGGTTTCGAAGGCCGACCATTGCCTCAACGATCTGCTCTA
>JBARYA010000011.1:0-2413 GCA_049647625.1 Microbacteriaceae bacterium | reverse complement strand
GCCCAGAACCGCTCTGGTCCAGTTGTCTTAGGGGAGTTGCCGGAATTGGCGCAGTATTCGGCCAATCAATTGCATGCTGCACTCAAACAGGATGCAGTCATTCTGGTCGATACTAGGCCTCATGGGGAGGTTCATCAGGGCACCGTGGCTGGCTCGTTGAACATCCCGGGAATTTCGAAAGCAGCGAGCTATGCGGCCTGGGTGATTGATCCTGAGGTGGATATCCAACAGATTGTGGTGCTGGCGCAGGATGCTGAAGAAGCCCGGGCATTTCACAATCACCTGATTCGAGTTGGAATTGACACGGTTACCGGGTTCGTCACGGCATTCGATGGTTTTGAGCTGGTGTGTCCAGAACGTATTGCGCCTGATGCGCTGGGTGACTGTGAATTCACGATGCTTGTGGATGTTCGGAATAGGAGCGAGTATTCTGCAGGCCACCTACCAGATGCACTGCAATTGAGCGGTGGCCGTGCACTCTGGGCTTTAGATCAACTTCCCAAAGACGAACGGATTGTCAGCTATTGTCAAAGCGGTGTGCGCAATAGCATCGTTGCCAGTGCACTGCGCAGGCGTGGTTATGATGTCGTCGAACTTGAAGGCTCCTATGCCGCTTGGTCAGCGATTCCAGAAAATACGCCGGTGGTACCTGGGCGGTAATGCGCGTCATATAGCTTAACGCTTTATGGTTTACAGGAGGATACCTGAATAGTCGTGGTTGTTCCGCATCATTGAGGAACAACTTGGGGATGAGCTTTAGTGACGTTCAAAATTAGGGTAGAGCTTGTCCTTGTCGGGCACAGATGTTCTTTGCGACCAGTAGCTTTGGTCTGATATAGACTGGTTAAATGGCTCTCGGTCGCAGATTTGGTGTGCTTTGGAGCGCAAACTCTTTGTCGAACCTAGCTGATGGCCTTGCTTTTGTTTCGATACCACTTCTCGCAGCATCGATGACTGACGATGCTCGTCTTGTCGCAGGACTTTCCACTCTTTATGCTTTGGTGCGTTTGCTTGTGGCTCTTCCAATTGGGGTCTGGGTCGACCGAATTGATCGACGCACCTTAATGGTTACCGCTAATTTATTACGTGGCGTAGCACTTTTAGGGTTAGCGCTGACTCTTCAATTCGGGGTTTCATCGTTGGTCGTTCTTTACACGGTAATGGCATTAGTTGGAGCATTAGAGAGTATCGCCGACAATGCTGCAGTTGCGATTCTGCCATCTTTAGTGAATCGAGAGCAATTAGATTCTGCGAATAGTCGGGTTACGTCGGCACAGCTCGTGGCTGATGAGTTTGCGGGTCCTCCAATTGGTGGCTTTTTGTTTGCGCTGGCGGCTGCGGCACCAGTTTTCGCGATGGGCGGGCTTTGGGCTGTCGCAGGTCTGGTCGCCCTCGCTCTGCCAATGAGGCGCAGTTCACGACAGCTCGAAAAATCAGAAAAGACCCCGGTTCAGCAGACTGTCTATTCAGAAGCACGCGAAGGAATCATTTGGTTATCTCGCCACCGTGTCGTAGGTAGTTTGGCGGTCATTAGTTCACTTGCAAGCATCGGCTACATGATGTCTTTTTCGATTCTTGTACTTTTCGCGCAGGAACGACTTGAGCTCGATGGCGCAGGCTATGGGATTCTGCTTGCTTTCTCTGCGCTGGGAGGATTGATCGGTTCGTTCATGACACCAAGACTTCGTAAATATCTCGGTTATAGATGGACGATTGTAGCGAGCTTAGTACTCGGTGCATTGAGCATGGGTGGGCTTGCGATTACGACAGATCCTGTTATCGCAGGCATTCTTCTGGCCTTGTATATCTTGCACGCAGTGGTTTGGAACATCTGTTCGATTTCACTACGGCAATTGCTGGTTCCCGATCACCTGCTAGGGCGTGTAGGTGGCGCAGCTAGGGTGCTCGGACTCCTTGGGCTTGCCATTGGATCGACAATCGGCGGTATTTTAGGAACCATAGACCTCATACTTCCGGTTGCTCTGGGTGCTGTAATGTTCGTTATCTGTTCATTTGTGGCGATCCAAGCGCTTCGGGGCGAACTGGTTCCGACAACTGTGTTGGATCTTCCTAACGAAGTTGATACCGAGACCGAACAGCCACAGCAGAAGTAGCGTTTTTTGACAACACTCAGTATTGTCGAATATGGACATCGAGTGTCTATGAAAGGTTTTCAATGATGAATGTTGCCACAAAGGGGCGTGCTGTGAACAAAATGGTTTTCGGGGCTGCGATAATTGCTGCTCTATTTCTGAGCGGATGTGCCGGGCTGGAGTCCAATCCGGTGCCGATGACCCCAAGTAATACCCCTGCTAGCTCTGATCCCGCAACCACTCAACCAGACAACACAACTCCCGGAGCCACTTCAGGGAATGTGGCAACCGTAAAGGTTAATGGCAGGAGCTTTGAGTTT
>JBARYA010000010.1:0-8574 GCA_049647625.1 Microbacteriaceae bacterium | reverse complement strand
GGTCAGTTCGGTATTAGATCGCATAGCGATGGGAACTGGGACAACAAGATTCCAGTACAAACCCGTTCGGAACGTTTCAAATCATTTGAGGTTAAAGATTTTCCAAGTATCACCGGTCGTGAGGCTTTCTGGAAATTCACACCGATTGCTGAGATTGAAGACTTGGCGAATGGTGAACTCGACGGTTCAGCGTATCCTTTTGCACTAAGTGAGGATGCGTATACCCGTTGCGAGTGGATTTCTCGTGAAGATACCCGTATCGGTACCGCCGGAATCCCTGAAGATCGCGTCAGTGCCAATGCTTGGAGTCAATTTGACCAGGCTTTACACCTAGAACTTTCAGGTGTCCAGGGTGCTGAAATTGTGCTCAGCCGTAACGAGCTGGGCAAAAGCGCTCGTGCGGCGCACACGCTCATCACGGCGAAAGCTCACTCAAACAATATTGTGGTCATTGATAATCAGGGTTCGGCCAATATCGCAGAGAACCTAGAGGTTGTGCTCGAGGACAATGCGCAATTGACAGTTATTTCTGTTCACAATTGGGATGAGGACGCACACCAACTCGCGAGTCATTTCGCCCGGGTTGGCCGCGACGCCCAATTCACCCATATTGTGGTGAGTTTTGGTGGTCGGATTGTTCGAGTAAATCCATCTACTTGGTTGGCAGAATCTGGCGCCAGCACTGAAATGTTTGGTCTCTACTTTGCCGATGCCCATCAACATCTCGAACATCAGGTTTTCGTTCATCATGATGCCCCCCATTCACGCAGCCGTGTGAGCTACAAGGGCGCATTGCAGGGGACCGGCGCTCATACCGTTTGGATTGGTGATGTACTGATCGCCCGGAGCGCTCCAGGAACTGATAGCTACGAAGAAAATCGTAACCTGATGCTCACCGATGGTACCCGTGCCGACTCAATTCCAAACTTGGAGATTGAAACCGGAGATATTGCCGGTGCTGGACATGCGAGTGCTACCGGTCGTTTTGATGATGAACAACTGTTCTATCTTCAGGCTCGTGGTATCCCAGAAGAGGAAGCGCGTCGTCTCGTGGTGCACGGTTTCTTGCAGGAAATCATCACGAAGATCCCTTCGGAACACTATCGTGAGCTCCTCGGTGAGCAGCTTGAGCGTGAAATTGCTGAGGAACCGATCCGATGAGACAAGAAGTATGTAGCTCTGAGGAGCTCCAGGTCAACCAGCCAGTTCGGGTTGTGCTTGATGGTCAACCGATTGCCGTTGTTCGTGACTCTGCCGGTGAGGTGTTTGCAATTGGTGATACCTGCTCCCACGGAAATGTATCACTCGCTGAGGGCTTCGTCGAAGACGATACCCTCGAGTGCTGGGCACACGGTTCGAGATTTTCTCTCCGCACCGGTATCCCACTGACATTGCCAGCCTATGAGCCCGTTCCGGTCTACGGCATTGTGGAAGAAAACGGAAAAATCTTCGTTGATCCGCAAGAAAAAACTTTAGCTGAGGACTACTAAACCGAGTTCCTCAAAATATTATTTTGAAACTGTACGTGAAGAAGGAAAAAAGATGAGCATCTTAGTAATTAAGAACCTCCAGGTAAGCGTGGAGACCGATCAGGGCACCAAGCAAATCCTCAAGGGTATTGATCTCACCATCAACCAGGGTGAAACCCACGCAATTATGGGGCCAAACGGTTCCGGTAAATCAACTCTGGCCTATGCTATTGCCGGTCATCCCAAATACCAGGTAGACGGTGGCAGCATCACCCTCGATGGTGAAGATGTTCTTGCTATGAGCGTTGACGAGCGCGCTCGTGCTGGCCTCTTCTTGGCAATGCAGTATCCGGTCGAGATTCCAGGCGTTTCTGTAACCAACTTCCTGCGGACTGCTAAAACCGCAATTGATGGTGAAGCGCCAGCAGTTCGTGGCTGGTTGAAAGACCTCAAGGCCGGTATGGAAAACTTGCGGATGGATAAGAGCTTCGCAGAGCGGAATGTGAACGAAGGCTTCTCCGGTGGTGAGAAGAAGCGTCACGAAATTCTGCAGCTTGAACTTCTGAAGCCTCGCTTTGCAGTGCTTGACGAAACAGACTCTGGCCTTGATGTCGATGCTTTGCGCATCGTTTCAGAAGGTGTGAATCGTTCAATTGAGAACACTGATCTCGGCGTTCTTTTGATTACCCACTACACCCGAATCCTGCGCTACATTAAGCCAGACTTCGTTCACGTTATCGTCAACGGCGTAATTGCTGAAGAGGGTGGCGCTGAATTGGCCGAACAACTCGAAGCCGAAGGATACGATCGTTTCCTTGAGCCGAGTGCCTCCTCATAAGCAGCATTTAGCTGAAATTCAATGCAACGAGAAACGACAAGGAGCTAAGCTAACACCATGACTAGCGAACTTACTGCCGAACGTTTCGACGAACTCACCGAAGCGCTTAAGAATGTAGTCGACCCTGAACTGGGCGTCAATATTGTTGATCTCGGCCTGATTTATGATCTGAGCTGGGATGATGAAAATGATGCCCTCGTTATTCATATGACGCTCACCTCAGCAGGTTGCCCACTCACCGATGTGATCGAAGATCAAACTGCACAATCCTTAGATGGACATGTTGCAAACTTTCGTATCAATTGGGTTTGGATGCCACCATGGGGCCCAGAGAAAATTACCGATGAGGGACGAGAGATGATGCGTGCTCTCGGCTTTGCTATGTAGCTTTCTCTTTTGATAACGCCCATTCAGGCGTTATCCTGTTAGCTGTGTCTATTTCCAGGCACCCGAAACGAAATTCAGTGCCTTCTTGCTTAGTGTGCAAAATTTAGAAATAACCATTGGCGCCCGGACCCTCATGTCCGGCGTCAACTTTCAGGTAGCACCTGGCGATAAAATCGGGCTAGTTGGGCGCAACGGTGCCGGAAAAACAACGCTCACCAAAGTGCTGTCTAAAGAACTCGCGCCAAGTGCCGGCAGCGTTCAGCTCCGGGGTGAGATTGGCTTTTTGCCACAGGACCCCAGGGTCGGTGACCCAAAGCAACTGGTGAAGAGCCGAATTATGGATGCCCGAGGTCTGGGCACTTTGGCCGAGCAGCTTCAGCAATCAACGCTCGAGCTGGAGAAGGCTGGGCCTGCTGATCAAAGCAAGGCTATGGCAAAATATGCCCGCTATCTGGAGCGTTTCGAACAATTGGGTGGTTATGCTGCTGAGGCGGAGGCCGCAGCCATTGCCAGCAATTTGGGACTTCCTGATCGTATCCAGAACCAGGCCCTTGAAACCCTTTCTGGGGGACAGCGCCGCCGGGTAGAGCTGGCGCGTATTTTGTTTAGTGAAGCACCAACCATGATTTTGGACGAGCCGACCAACCACCTCGATGCAGACTCTGTGCTGTGGTTGCGCGACTATCTCAAAAAATACTCCGGTGGACTCATTGTGATTAGTCACGATGTCGACTTGATCGGTGAGACAGTGAACCGAGTGTTCTACCTTGATGCCAACCGCCAATTGATTGATATTTACAATATGGGTTGGAAGCTCTACCAGCGCCAGCGCCAAGCCGATGAAGAGCGACGCCGCAAAGAACGCGCCACCGCCGAGAAGAAGGCTGAAACTCTGCTACAACAGGCTGCACGCTTTGGTGCCAAGGCCACAAAAGCGGCCGCCGCTCACCAGATGGTGGCTCGCGCTGAAAAGATGCTCAGTGGGCTAGAAGAAGTTCGACAGAATGACAAAGTTGCCGCCCTGCGGTTCCCTTCACCAGCGCCTTGCGGACGTACCCCACTGATTGCTACCGGACTCTCAAAAAATTACGGTTCCCTTGAAGTATTCACCGATGTTGATCTGGCAATCGATAAAGGAAGCAAAGTCGTTTTGCTCGGCTTCAACGGTGCCGGAAAGACAACTCTGCTCAGAATTCTTGCCGGCGTTGATAAACCTGATTTTGGTGAAGTTATTCCAGGGCATGGCCTGAAAATCGGCTACTACGCTCAAGAACACGAAACTCTTGACCCACAACGCACTGTTCTGCAGAATATGCTCTCAGCCTCAGAGGATATTGGTGAACTCGAGGCACGAAAAGTGCTTGGCTCATTCCTGTTCCCCGGTGATGATGTTCACAAGCCTGCCGGCGTACTTTCTGGCGGTGAAAAAACTCGTCTAGCGTTGGCTACACTGGTGGTGTCCTCTGCGAATGTGCTCCTGCTGGATGAACCGACGAATAACCTGGATCCGGCCAGCCGCGAACACATTCTTGATGCCCTGAACCACTATGAGGGTGCTGTAGTTTTGGTCAGTCACGATGAAGGTGCTGTACTGGCACTCAATCCAAATCGGGTGCTCATCCTCCCAGACGGTACCGAAGACTACTGGAACTCGAGCTACGAGGAATTGATTTCTCTGGCCTAAGCCCTAGGCATCGAATTTATCGAGGAGCGCATCCTCAATATCTTCATCCCGATATTTTTGAGCAGCACGGCGTTTTTGTCGCTCTTCCATATCGATACTGAGCTGATCATCCGGGTGGAGTCTACGGAAATTTTGGGTGGCAAAATACCCGAAACCGATGATCGCCATTCCCGCGAAAACAAACCATTGCAGTGAATAGCTCAGATGTGGCCCCTCGGTGAGTTGAGGCCGGGGAGCGAGTATTCCAGAAGGGGCAGCACGGGATTCGCTCACCAGCGCTCCGTAAAATTGTGAATACCCTTCGACATTCATTTTCTCGAGTATTGCCGGAACATAAATTGAGGCCACCTGCCCAGCCGGGGCTTGACGACTATTAAGGAATGGCTCAGTAGCTTTGAGCCGCACAACCAGATCAATTTCGCCCTCGGGGGGAGCGGGTACCACATCAGGATAATCTTGCTCGAAGCCCTTTGAAAGCCAGCCCCGATTCACCACTACCACCGCTCCGCTATCAAGCTGAAACGGGCTGAGGATTTCGAAGCCAGGCTTACCGAGATATGGTCGCACTCGAGCGAGAACCTGTTCTTCAGGGAGATAATGGCCACTTAGGCTAACTTTTTGCCAAGTGTTCTCAATATCGAAGCGAGAATAATCGCTTTCCAACTCAGTCAGCGCGATTGCTGCAGTGTCCCAGTTATTGGTGATACGAGCGTTTTCTGCCAAAATACTTTCACGTCGGTCAAGCTGCCAAAACCCGAGCGAGACGCAGATAATGCAAAAAAGTACCAAAAGGCCAAGATAGCCTAACCACTGTTTGGAAACAAGAAATGACCACTTATTCACCGGTTTTCAGTTCTCGTTTCCGCCCCAGAATAGGGTTCCGTTGCAAGAAGGAAGCCACGAAGGCGAAGAAAATTCTGTAAGTATTCGAGATGGTCGGCACAGCTTAACCATATCTTTTGCCGGGACTCGTCATGAATTTTTGGGTTTCTCCAGAGCAATTGTTGCAGGGGAGCATTTCGACATCCAGTACGTGAACACTGAACCTGTGCGTGCTCAGAACCGAGGAGACCCATCATGAGGAATCACCACCGTGCGAACTCTCAAGGTTTATCTGCATCATCAGTCTCATCGTAGTCATAGTAGTAACGCTGGCCTTTGGAATTACCTGTGCTCCTCACATCTGGAGAACTCGGGGGTGCGCTATCAACGCTGAAGGGAAGCGCCCTCGGTGATTCAGGAATGGTACGACGCTCATCCACACTATTGGCAACAACCACGGCAAGATAGGGGAGGAACACCGCTCCGAGCGCGAAGACCAAGAGCCACCAGCCATGAACGAATGGAAGAAAAGCGATACAGATAATTCTGATGCCCATCATGATGGCATATTTTCGCATCCGCTGCCGACGCTCGTGTTCCGGATTGTCCGGTAATGTGGTGATATTAGAGATTTTCATGACGAATAGTGCTTTCCTCAGCGTTAAGCCTACGTCCTCCTGCTTGGTTTCGCTTGAGAGATTTTTAGCGGCAGAATTGTGAACAGAAAGAGAACATCATGACCCTCAGAACCGTACTGATTACCGGTGGAAATCGCGGCATCGGCTTTGCCCTCGCCGAACAATTCTTGGCTGAAGGTCACCGGGTAGCCGTAACCGCGCGTAGCGGCACAGGGCCAGAGGGCGCTCTCACTGTTCACGCTGAGATGAATAGTCTGGAAAGCATTAATGCTGCAGTTGCCGAGGTCGAATCGGCGCTTGGCCCGATTGAAGTGTTGGTTGCGAATGCGGGTATTACCAAAGATACGCTGCTCCTGCGTATGTCAGAAGACGATTTCTCAGAAGTTATCGATACCAACTTGACCGGCGCATTCCGCTGCACGAAAGCGGTCATCAAGGGTATGCTCAAGGCCAAATTTGGTCGCATCATCTTTATTTCCAGCGTGGTTGGTTTTTACGGGTCTGCCGGACAAATCAACTATTCAGCTTCGAAAAGCGGCTTACTCGGAATGGCCCGGTCATTGACCCGTGAACTTGGAAGTCGTGGTATTACCGCCAACCTCCTGGCACCGGGATTCATTGAAACCGATATGACCGATCAATTGAGCCCAGAATTACAAGAGAAATATCTCGCCAGTATTCCCGCAGCGCGTTTTGCAAGTGCAGCAGAGGTGGCAAAGGTGGCTAGCTGGCTCGCATCTGATGATTCAAGCTATATTTCTGGTGCAATCATCCCGGTAGATGGCGGCCTCGGGATGGGCCACTAAGAGCGCAATTGCGGGAGCAGTGGAGTCAGCAGGCTGAGGTCACGCACCGGCAAGCTGAAAGTTGCACTCGAACGCAGCGCAGCCTTTGCGTCGAAGGCCACACCAAGGCCGGAAACTCGCAACATATCGCGATCATTGGCACCATCGCCCACCGCGATGGTGCGTTTTAGGGGGAGTTCCTGCTCTGCTGCCCAAGCGATAAGCGCATGCTCTTTGGCTTTTGCATCGATAATTGGGCCGTCGACCTCACCACTCAATACACCATTGGCATCGATTGCAAGCCGATTTGCAAGCCATCCGTCGAGACCTAACTCGGCCCCAAGCCCATCCAGAACCTCGTGAAAGCCCCCTGAGACTGCAAAAATACGCCCACCAGCATTGTGTACGGCTTCGACCAGTTCAGGAGCTCCTGGGCTAAAACTCAGTGCGCTCCGAACCTGCTGAAAAGCTTCGAGGCTGAGACCTTTAAGCAAGCGCACGCGTTGACGCAAACTCTCTGCAAAATCGATCTCGCCGGCCATTGCAGCTTCAGTGATTTCAGCAACCTGAGCTCCAACGCCGAGCATCGCAGCGAGCTCGTCAATAACTTCTTGGTTGATCAGAGTGGAATCCACATCACAAACAACGATAAAACTGGCCGGGGCAGATAAGGGTGCGCTTTTTTGCATACTTTCAGCCTAGTTCAAAGCGAAAAATGAAATGCATTCCCGGTAGGCTTGAAGTCATGCTTGCAAATGTGCTTTCGCTTGAAAACGTGTCCCTCGTCCGTAATGGCAATTCGATTCTCGACTCGGTAAACTTCACCGTTGCTCCAAACGATCGTTGGGTGGTACTCGGGCCGAATGGCGCCGGAAAGACGTCTATTCTGCGCTTGGCATCAACGACTTTGCACCCCACGGCTGGAAAAGTAACCATCCTCGATCAAAAACTGGGCAAATCCGATGTTTTTGAAGTGCGCTCACGCGTTGGGATGGTCTCATCGGCAGTGGCCCGAGCCATTCCAGAGCAAGAAACTGCACTCGATGTCGTTGTCACCGCTGCTTTTGCGGTTACCGGACGTTGGCGTGAAGAGTACGAACATCTCGACTTTGACCGAGCAAAACAGATTATGGCGCAATGGCAGGTTGAGCATCTTTCTGAACGAAAATTCGGAAGTTTGAGTGATGGAGAACGCAAACGTGTCCTCATTTCTCGAGCTCTGATGACTGATCCTGAAATGTTACTGCTTGACGAGCCCGCAGCAAGCTTGGATCTTGGATCACGCGAGCATCTCATTCGATTGCTCAGTACTTTTGCCAGCAGTCCAATCGCTCCAGCAATGGTTATGGTGACACATCATGTTGAGGAAATTCCACCAGGATTCACGCATGCTTTGCTGCTCAAAGACGGTAAGGTACTTGCGCAAGGTGAACTCGATTCAGTTGTCACCGCAGAGAATCTCAGTTCACTCTATGATTTGCCAATCTTGCTCGACTCATCCCAGGGTCGTTTTAGTGCACGAGCTCGCTAAAATCAAAAGAAATTCACGGTTTTCACACTTTCAGCTGGATAAAGCTCAATCTTCTTGCTAATATTGTGTGTTGGCTTAGCTAATGCAGAGCGTCTCAGCTCGCACCAATCGTTTTTATAGGACTTTCATGAAAAAAGATATTCACCCGAACTATGCACCGATCGTTTTCCGCGATCTTGCTTCTGGTACCAGCATCCTGACCCGTTCGACCGCGAAGAGCGAGAAGACCATTGAGTGGGAAGACGGCAATACCTATCCGGTTATTGACGTTGAAATCTCATCAGCTTCACACCCGTTCTACACCGGAAAGCAGCGCATCATGGACTCTGCCGGTCGTGTGGAGAAGTTCAACCAGCGCTTCAAGAGCTTTGGTGGCTAAGAGTTTTAGAATTGCAAAAGGTCCGAGCGAAAGCTCGGACC
>JBARYA010000009.1:0-3259 GCA_049647625.1 Microbacteriaceae bacterium | reverse complement strand
TGGCGACTTTGGACTCGGCGGGGAAGAACTTTGCCGCGTACAATTTGCCAATAGAGTCGCCCAATGAGCCTTCAACGAGGCTGACTCCACGCTTCCAGCGGATTCGCATTTCCGGCTGTCCGGTCAGGGTGCGGCCATAGAAGTCGAAGTTCGCTTCAACAGCCTCATCATGAAGATACGCTGCATGTGAGTGAATCAGTTCCCAGCGCAACCAAGACTTCCAGGAGTCCAAGTTTTCACTCTGAAGGAGGCCTGCTAGACCGCTCACAAAGCTTGGCTGCCGAACCACGATCTCTTCAAACGCCTTCTCAGGTGCACCAATGGCCTTCAACCAAGGATCTAGGACCCCACCAAGCTCCTCGCTGAGTTCGCTCCATCGACGCAGATTGTAGGTAAGCGTCGCTTCGCGGCTCTTTACATTGTCCCAGTGGAACGATGCAATCTTGGTTTCCAATGCGAAAATAGCAGCAGCCTGTGCTTCAGGGTTTTCGAGGCCGGCCAGGGTGAGCATCCGCACCAAATGCGCCTGATACTTTTCCCGAATCTCTGCAAAACTTTCCTCGCGATAATAGGACTCATCCGGCAAACCGAGGCCGCCCTGTTGGAAGAGAACGATATAACGTTCTGGATTTCCTGGATCGTTATCAACAAAGAGGTTGATGGCCGCAGCCAGACCTTTTCGTTCCAGCTCGCCGAGCAAGCTCAGGAACGAAGGTAAATCGGTGACGGAATCCACCTGCTGAAAAAGGCCTTCGAGGGGTTTCCAGCCAAGCGCTTCGATGCGCTCGGTGTTCATGAAGCTGGAATAGAGGTCACCAAATTGACGCTCCGGGGTACCGGCTTCAGCAGATATGGCCTGCTCAACCAAGGTTTTCACGGCGTCTTCGGCTTCATCGGCCAGTTTATGGAAGCTGCCATAACGGGCCCGATCGGACGGAATCTCAGTGCGCTTGAACCATTGCGCATTCACATGGCGATAGAGATCATCCTGAGGACGAATATTCTGGTCGAAGTCTGATGTTTGCAATCCTGAAATTTTGCTCATATTTCCAGCCTAATTGTTCTTTGCCAGTTCAACGGCTCATTCGCTGCAAGTTCGCTCAGGGCGGGTTTCTTCTCTAGGGTTAAAGGATGCGAGTTGTTATTGCCAAATGCACGGTGGACTATGCCGGCCGTCTAAACGCCCACCTCCCTTTAGCGAACCGTTTGCTCGTGCTCAAGGCTGATGGCAGTGTGCTGGTGCACTCCGATGGTGGTAGCTACAAACCGCTGAACTGGATGAGCCCACCCGCGGTGCTTTCGGTGCTGGAACCAGACGAGGATGCAATCGCTGCCGGTGTGCAGGCTATCTGGAAGGTCAGCCATACCAAGACCGCGGATATGTTGCTGATTAATCTTCACGAGATTCTGAACGATTTCGAATACAGTCTCGGTGAAGATCCTGGCCTCATTAAAGACGGAGTTGAGTCTGATCTGCAACGCCTCTTGGCAGAACAACTCGACCTGCTCGGTGAGGGCTATGAGCTCATCCGGCGCGAATACGCCACCGCCATCGGCCCAGTCGATTTATTAGTCCGTGACCCAGACGGCCACACCATTGCGATTGAGCTGAAACGTCGTGGCGGGATCGACGGGGTTGAACAGCTCACCCGCTATCTTGAGCTTTTGAATCGCGATCCGGTGCTGGCACCGGTCAGCGGAATCTTTGCTGCCCAGGAGATCAAACCTCAGGCCCGTACCCTTGCCGAAGACCGTGGCATTCGCTGTCTCGTACTCGACTACGACGCCATGAGCGGCCGAGACGACGGCATTTTCCGGCTGTTTTAGGCAGCATCCCGCCGAAGTTCGAAGCCGAGCCGTGCTCGTGCTAGAAGCACCAACACCCCGGAATTTTACCACCCGATCCAACGAAAAAGGCCCAGAATGTTCTGGGCCTTTCGTCGATATCTCAACCACTCGAGAGCGGAAACTACTCGTCAGAGCTGGTCTTCCAAATCCGGTTTACACCGAAGTCTTGGCTGGCAAATTCATCAATGCGCGCAAGCTCCTCAGCGGTGAAAGCAAGGTTGCCCAGTGCGCCGAGATTCTCATCGAGCTGTTCGGTTGAGGAGGCACCGATCAATACCGAGGTCACACCACCATCACGCAAGAGCCAGGCGATAGCCATTTGGGCCAATGATTGACCGCGAGTATCTGCCAGAGTTTTCAGGCCGCGCAAACCAACGAGACCTTCTTCACTCAGTCCCTTGCCGAGGCTATTGCGGCTACCGCTGCGTGGCGCATCCGGATCATTGACAAAACGATCGGTCAGCAGGCCCTGGGCCAGAGGAGTAAAAGCAATTGAACCCATGCCGTGATTACCAAGCGTTTCCAGCAGACCGCCCTCAACCCAACGGTTGAGCAATGAGTAAGACGGCTGATGAATAATCAGCGGGGTGCCGAGTTCCTTGGCGACAGCTGCAGCCTTCTCGGTGCGTTCAGCCGAGTACGAAGAAATACCAACATAGATTGCCTTGCCACTGCGTACAATCTGATCAAGGGCAGCAACGGTTTCTTCAACCGGGGTGCCATGATCTGCACGGTGCGAGTAGAACACATCCACATAATCGGTCTGAAGGCGCTTGAGCGATTGATCCAGGCTGGCAATCAGATACTTGCGCGAACCGAAGTCACCGTATGGCCCGGGCCACATCCGCCAACCAGCTTTGGTTGAAACAATGAGCTCATCGCGATACGGTTTGAAATCGCCCTGAAGCATGCGGCCAAAGTTTGCTTCGGCAGAACCGGCCGGAGGGCCATAGTTATTGGCCAAATCGAAATGGGTAATTCCGCGGTCAAAAGCGTGGGTCAAAATGTCACGCTGGGTCTGGAATGGGCGGTCATCGCCAAAATTCCACCACAGACCCAGAGAGATCGGTGGCAAAAACAACCCGGATGTGCCCACCCGTCGATACCCGAACTGCTGGTATCGATCATCGGCGGCCCGATATGGGCTGGAATGGTTTGGACTTGGCGCTACATTTAGGGTTTCGGTCATCGGATCCTCGTCATTGAAAAATTATGGGATTGAAAGTGAAAAAATTCTCTGTCAATACCTCTAAGACTAACCGAATCAAACATTCTCATGTGCCGGTCAAGAAATACTGCTAGACTTTTCCTCTTGTGAGCAGATTTTCTTGCTCTGCGTCGCTTATGCGTATAGGTTTTCCACTCGAATATTCGGGTTCTATTCACTTCTTGCGGCGACTCGGGTGTGACA
>JBARYA010000008.1:0-2131 GCA_049647625.1 Microbacteriaceae bacterium | reverse complement strand
GGGCCCATCAACACCAAATACGCCACGTGCTATCGTTCCTGGGCTTTCATTTCTTTGGTCCGCTGGAACTCAGGAACTGAAGCGAGATAGTTTGTGAGGTTTCTTTGCGTTTCTTCCAAAGAGTCACCACCAAATTTCTCCAAAACCGCTTCTGCAAGTACCAATGCAACCATAGCTTCTGCCACAACCCCGGCCGCTGGTACTGCACAGACGTCAGAGCGCTGGTGATGTGCTTTTGCACTCTCGCCACTCGAAACATCAACAGTTGCCAATGCCCGAGGCACCGTAGCAATCGGTTTCATCGCTGCCCGTACAATCAGTGGCGTTCCTGTGCTCATCCCACCCTCAACGCCGCCAGCACGATCTGTTTCGCGAACGATACCTTCATCAGTGCTGAAGAGTTCGTCATGTGCCAATCCGCCCGGACGCTTAGCCGTTTCAAAACCGTCACCGAGTTCAACACCTTTAATCGCTTGGATGCCCATGACCGCAGCAGCGAGACGTGAATCCAAACGACGATCCCAATGAACATAGGAGCCAAGACCCGCAGGTAAACCGTAGGCGAGTACTTCAACGACGCCACCCAAAGTTTGACCGTCTTTATGCGCCTTATCGACTTCAGCAACCATACGTTCAGAAAACTCTTGAGTAAAGCAACGCATTGGGTCGGCATCAAGTTGAGCCAGATCACTAAGAACCGGACGCTTTGTTCCCAGAGGTACCTGTACGGTACTGATTCCGACGGTGTGGCTCACCAGAGTCACACCGAGTTCGGCTAAGAAACACTTAGCTACGGCGCCCAGAGCTACCCGAGCAGCGGTCTCTCTGGCACTGGCACGTTCGAGTACCGGACGCGCTTCAGAGAAACCATACTTCTGCATACCCACAAGATCTGCGTGCCCAGGGCGTGGACGAGTGAGCGCTTGAGCGCGTGCTCCGACGAGCTTTTCAGGATCGACCTCAGCAGCAGACATAACATCCTGCCATTTGGCCCATTCACTATTTCCAATGCGCAGAGCTACCGGAGAGCCCATGCTCAAACCGTGTCGAATACCGGTAGAGATGTGCAGTTCATCCTGCTCAAAGTTCATTCGAGCGCCACGACCATAACCCAAGCGTCGACGAGCTAAATCAGCCTGGATTTTCTCGGCGCTTATTGGGATACCCGCGGGTAGACCTTCAATCATTGCAATGAGTTCAGGTCCATGCGATTCACCTGCGGTAAGCCATCTCAGCATATTTCAATCTTTACATAGTCATTCAGCGCCCAAGGCGCTGGGTTGTCTCGTCTTAGTTCTATTTTAGCCGTAGATATTTTATATCGCAGCGTGCGTCGCGGATTGGGGTCCTATCGGCCGCAGTATCCAGCATTATCCGGAACGCGGCACCAGTTAGCCAACTTATTGACATTGGATTGATGCTCACTCGAAGTGACAGCAAAGCCAGTCTCTCCGGTGCGCAAATCGACCGCCATGAAGTACATCCATGGTCCATCAACCGGATGCTGAGCAGCATCAATTGCCCATACTCCCGGAAGAGAAATCGGTCCAATCGGAAGTCCTTGATGGAAGTAGGTGTTGTAGAGATTACTTCCATCGGCCCGATCTGCCGCTGTTGTCCAAACTGTTCCAGTATTCCCGGTTCCGTATGAAACGCTAGCGTCTGATTGCAGTTTCCAACCCTGGTCTATACGATTCTGGAAGACTCGTGAAACCTTATAGAAGTCCTCTTTGTTTCCGCCCGCTTCACGCTGAATGAGCCCGGCCATGGTGAGAACTTTATGTCGGTCCTCGACGGCTACACCATGTTCATTCAGAACGCTGAACATCTTGTCGACCATGGTCTTGATGACCTCGTGTGCACTGACATCTGTTGGGAAAATATACGTGGCAGGGAAGAGATAGCCCTCAATGCTCGGGGCTTCTGCAGGAATGCCGAATGATGCTAAGTCTTTCGTCTCATTCATGAAGTCTTCTACCGGAATTCCCGTAACTTCACTGAGAATTTCAAAAGCACGAACGTAACTGATGCCCTCACGAATCAGCGCGGTATGTTCAACGCGATTCGATTGATCAGTAATTGCTTTCAGCGCTTCAGCAGAGCTCATTTGATTGGCAACCTTATACACACC
>JBARYA010000007.1:0-2038 GCA_049647625.1 Microbacteriaceae bacterium | reverse complement strand
ATTGAAGCTCTTGCCATTGAATTGGCTGCAGAACGCTTCAGCGAAAACGACTTTTTGGCCGCACGTAAAGCTCTTGATGACTACCGACGTTTTGAGCTCGAGGGCCAGCGTCTCGAAGCGCGCAAAGCCCACACACGTTTCCACTTCAGCCTGTACCGTGCCAGCAGATCGACCTGGTTACTGCATGCAATCGAACCGGTTTGGGAGAATAGCGAGCGCTACCGCTTCACAACCGAGGCCGATAGCTCACACCGCGAGCAAAGCGATGATGAACATGAGGCAATCTTGCAGGCCTGTGCTGAGCACAATGTCGCAGGTGCCGTCCAAGCCCTCCACAATCACCTACAACACGCCTCCGATCGGATGCGCATCTCGCTACTGCCAAAATTGCGCAACCAGGGCGATACTGAGCATCCTATTGATGTCCTTGCCGCTCACCTCAACGAAAAACTTGAGGAACAGTAATGGTTCGCGCACATTTTGACGCACAGGGTGAAGTTCTGCTTGCCACCGGTGGAGCCCACGGAATTACTCGTGCCGCAGCTTTAGCCTTTGCCAATGCAGGTGGTCGAAGCATCATTCTGGATCTTGCTGAGCCCGACCAAGAAGTGCTGAACCATCCGAATATTGACGTGCATTTGGTGGATATCTCCCAGGAGGATGCTGTCACAGCAATTGTTGCCAAAATCATTGAGCAATACGGCCGAATTGATGCACTTATTGCCGGAGCCGCCATCCAACCACGGCACGATGTTTTGGAACAATCTGCACAGTCCTGGCAACGAGTCTTGGAGGTCAACCTCAATGGGGTGGTTTGGATCAGCCGAGCCGTAGCACCGCAGATGATTCAGCAACGTTCCGGCTCAATGGTCTTTTTCACCTCAGGTCTTGCCCTGAACGGATATGCACAAGCTTCCGCCTATGCTGCCAGCAAAGCTGCCCTGATCGGGTATGGAAAGTCGTTGGCGGCTGAACTTTTCGAACATCGAATCAAGGTCAACCTCATCTCCCCCGGTGTGATTGATACTCCTCAGTTCCGGGCCGCAAACCCTGGAGCAGATTGGGAACACTGGCGAAAAACAACCGGTATCGGTCAGCCCGAAGATGTGGTGGGGCCGCTGCTCTTTCTCTTATCAGATGCGGCAACAATGTCCGGAAGTATCCTGAGTCGCGACAAAGCCTTGCAGGAAGAAGCAGCAGAGTGAGTTCACAACACATTTCAATACCGGCCTTGCAGGCACTCCTGAGTCAGATTCTCCGAGCAGTAGCTGTTCCCGAAGATGAGGCCGAGCTTGTTGCCCGAGATCTGGTGGCCGCTGACCAGCAAGGCCGTGGTTCTCACGGGGTAATGATGCTGGGTAACTATGTTTCCCGTATCCAAAAAAGTTCTGTTTCCGCACGCTCAACCCACACAGAAATCAGCAATTTCGGCGCCGTTGCCGTTATCGATGCCCACAATTCACTCGGCCAAATCACCGGCCACTATGCGATGGAGCTCGCCCTCAAGAAGGCAAAAGAGTTTGGTTTAGGTGCAATTGCTGTGCGAAATGCTTTCCATCTTGGTGTCGCCGGAAATTATGTGGAGCAAGCAGCGAACGCCGGAATGCTCGCCCTGGTCACCACAAATACCCGACCCCTGATGCCGGCTCCAGGCGGAGCCGAGGCGGTTGTGGGAAATAACCCCATCGCCTTCGGAGCACCCCGAGCGAGTGCTGATCCGATTGTGCTCGATCTGGCACTCTCAGAAGCCGCAATGGGAAAAATCCGACTTGCTGCTGCCCAGAACCAGAAGATTCCCACCAGCTGGGCTACCGATGCCTCGGGCACACCAACCGATGATCCACAATCTGCCATCACCGGGATGCTTTTACCGAGCGGTGGTGCCAAAGGTTATGGTCTAGCCCTGATGGTGGATATTATGAGTGGCGCTCTGAGTGGCGGCGGTTTTGGACAACAGGTGAATGGTCTTTTCGGCGACCTTTCCGTGCCCTACAATTGTTCAGCGATTTTCCTGGCTATCAACCCTGAGGCTTTTGGG
>JBARYA010000006.1:0-2115 GCA_049647625.1 Microbacteriaceae bacterium | reverse complement strand
CCCTCGAAGTCGTGCTGCACTGTGCTCATAGCTCTAGTTTAGCAGTTGTTTTGAGTTATTCAAAACAACGCACCAAAACAACTATGAAAGCTCGGTGAGTTGTGCCTAGAGCCGACCGGCAGCTTTCAGGGCCAAATAGTAGTCCGCAAGCGCAGGTGGGAGCTCTTTCGGGGTTGCGGTGACCACTTCGGCTCCGAGGCGGTTAAACACGGCGGTGAGCTGGTCCTGATCCTGCAACGCTTTTTCTGCGGCAGCGGCACGGTAGACCTCGTCACGGTTGGCTCGTTCATGGATCGCGAGTGCAACATCCGGATCGGTAACGGTCGCAATAACCACGGTGTGCTTCTGGGTCAGCTGTGGCAGAACGGCTAAAAGACCACGAGAAGCGCCAATCGAGTCAATCGTGGTGAGGAGCACCAGCAGGCTCTTGGTATTGCTTAATTGGGCAATCTGGCCGGGGATGGCTGACCAATCGGTTTCGATCAGTTCTGGCTGCACCTCGGCCATATCGTTCATCAGGCGACTGAGCTGTTCTGGGCCGCTGAGACCGGCCACCCGTAGACGGAGCCTGCGGTCATAGGCAAGCACCTGGGTGTGGTCACCGGCATGGGAGGTGAGCGCCGAAAGCAAGAGTGCAGACTCAAAATAACTGTCTAAACGGGTTTCGTCTTCAATTCTGGCTGCGGATGTTCGTCCGCTATCAATCACCACAATGACTTTTCGGTCACGCTCTGGACGCCATGTTCGCACGGTCACTTCTTGGCGACGTGCGGTAGAGCGCCAGTCGATAGAGCGCACATCATCGCCGCGGACATAGTCGCGGAGACTATCAAACTCGGTGCCCTGTCCGCGCACCATCACCACGGTTTGGCCTTCGAGTTCGCGAAGCCTGGCGATTCTGCTGGGGAGATGCTTTCTGGCATTGAATGGCGGCAAGACCTTGAGCTCACCGGGGCTGGCCAAGGTCACCTGTCGGGCTGTCAAACGCAATGGGCCAAATGAGCGGATGGTGACAAAAGCACTGCGCACCATTCCGCGTCGGCTCGGTGCCAATTGCCAGAGAGCTCTTCGTCGCTCCTTTGCCGGCAGGCTCATCGTGACTCGGCTGGGACCGCTCTGGGCGCTGGGTTGCCAGGCATCACGAATGCTCAATCGCATATTGCGGGAGCTGAGATTGGTGATGAGGAGCTCACTTTGAGCCTGTTCGTTCAAACGAAGCTTTTTCGGAAGATTGCGTTCGAGGCGAAGTTTGCGGGGGCTGGCAGCCAAAAAGAGATCGAATAGCGCCAACACCACGCAGAGCAATAGCCACCACAACAGCAACTCACCATCACTCAGCACAAGAGGAATTGTGCCAAGTGCCAAAAGCAGTACGAACCAGCCGGTGATGATCACTTAGATGGGTACCCGAACCTGGGTAAGGATTGATTGCAGCAGTGCATCGGCAGAGACACCTTCGAGTTCGGCTTCCGGTCGAAGCTGGATACGATGACGGAACACCGGAAGAATCATTGCCTGCAGGTGATCTGGTGTGATTGCGTCATAGCCGTTCAGCCAGGCCCAAGCCTTCGCAGTGTTCAAGAGCGCGACGCTTCCACGGGGGCTGATCCCCAGACGGATTGAGGGGCTTTGACGGGTGGCCCGTGCCAAATCGACAGCGTATCCCATCACATCGGCGGTTGCGGTCACTTTACCGACGGCCAGCTGTGCGGCCAGAATTTCTTCTGCCGTCATCACACGCTCAAGCCCGGCGGCACCCAATTTGCTCGGGTTGAAGCCGGTATTGTGCCGACGAAGCACCTCAAGCTCCACCTCTCGTGGTGGCAATTCGAGGATGAGCTTGAGCAGGAAGCGGTCGAGCTGGGCCTCGGGCAGTGAGTAGGTTCCCTCATACTCAATCGGGTTTTGAGTGGCAGCTACCAGGAATGGATCTGGGAGGAGTCGGCTTTCCCCATCCACCGAAACCTGACGCTCTTCCATCGCTTCGAGTAGTGCCGATTGGGTCTTTGGCGGGGTGCGGTTGATCTCATCGGCGAGCAGGATATTGGTGAATACCGGTCCGGCACGGAAGTCGAAGTCACCCTTTTTGCCATCATAAATCAGCGAACCGGTCAC
>JBARYA010000005.1:0-6135 GCA_049647625.1 Microbacteriaceae bacterium | reverse complement strand
CCAAGGCTCGAGTTGCTGGCCTCTCAAGCCAATTGCATGATGCAATTGCCAAACTCGAATCAGAACTTAGCGCTGCCAAGGCTGATAAGAATAGCAAATTGGTAAAAGAAATTGAAGAGTCTTTAGCAGCTCGTCGCGCCTGGTTGGGTGCCGTTGTCGAAGACTAAGTTATCGTTTTTTCTGGCCCTCAGTGCTTTCGAGCGTTGAGGGCCAGATTCATTAAGCCAGAGTATAAATCTTCGCACTCTATCCACAGACTGAAATAGCTGTTCAGCGCCAAGAGCTATCTGGGCTATGGTTCGGCTATGGTCGCGTTACAACAACAGCTTCTTTCAGCTAGAAGTCCACTCTACTCAGCAACAGAATTGAGTGCGCTTTGCCTGAATGGTGAAATATACGGTCTTGCCGGCAGCTTTGTTCCGATTGACACTCCCCCGTTCTTCAACACTCGATTACAAGTAGCCGTGCCCGCTCTTCCCGATGGTGCGGTTCTTGATCGCCTGAGTGCTGCCTGGGTTTATGGGGCACTCATTCGGGCTCCGAAAGCACATTTCAGTGCCAGGCAAGGGTTTCGTTTGAAAGCGGAGAATTATCCGGAGGCTTCGGTGACCAATCGTATTGTCCAAGACTATGAATTCATAAACCACGCCGGAATACGTCTAACGAACCCACGGCGCACGATCCAGGATCTTGTTTTTCTGGCAATGAGCCCGGATACTCGAGGAGAATCTTTTGTCTCACTCAGACACGCTATCCAGGCAATGGTTCAGGTTTTTGAGTGTGAATCCATGTACGAAGACCAAAAAATGATGAACACCCCCAAGAACTCATCGAGGGCTAGGGCTCGTCTATTTCTGGAACATATCAGAGCCCAAGCCCCTGAGGTGCCTGCTGTTATTCTTCACGAAGTCCAATTGAGCCGGATCACTCTCGGATTGTAAGTTAATGAAACTTTGAGCTAATGAATCGGCAAATGGCTGCGATAGTCTCAAACCGATTCAGTCAATGCTTGTGTGACTGCTCCTACGTGTCTGTGCCTACGTACTTCTGCGGGCATTAGGTGTGCTGAATGCGATAGACGTCGTAAACGCCATCAATGCGGCGCACAGCGTTCAATAGCCTGTCGAGGTGGGTGGTGTCACCCATCTGGAACAAGAATCGGTTAATAGCAATCCGATCATGATTGGTGGTAACCGAAGCATTCAGAATATTCACATGATATTCCGTCAAAATTTTGGAAACATCGTAGAGCAGGCCACTGCGATCCAGGGCCTCTACCTGGATTTGAACCGTAAACACACTCTTGTGCGTCGGAGCCCAGCTCACTTCGATCATGCGTTCAGCGCTCAGTGATTTCACATTGAGACAGCTCTTCTGATGCACAGAAACACCGGAGCCACGGGTCACAAAGCCGACAATATCGTCGCCTGGAACCGGGGTACAGCATCGAGCGAGCTTGACCAGGATGTCCGGTGAACCCTTCACCAGGATGCCCGAATCGCTATCGCGTATTGGTCGCTGAGGCGAGTTATTGAGCACATCGATATCAAAATGCTCTTCGAAATCTTCGCGAACGTTATGAACCAGCTTCTCGATAACTGATTGCGTAGAAACATGACCTTCACCAACAGCTGCATACAGCGCTGAAACATCTTCGTAGCGCATCAGCACCGCGAGCTCAGTGAGGTTTTCCTGATTCATCAGCCGCTGCAGCGGAAGGTTTTGTTTGCGCATGGCGCGAGCAATGGCTTCTTTGCCCTGCTCTATTGCCTCGTCACGGCGTTCCTTCGTAAACCACTGACGGATCTTATTACGTGCTCGGGTGCTGTGAACGAAATTGAGCCAGTCTTTACTCGGACCAGCGTCCGGGTTCTTTGAGGTAAACACTTCAACAACGGAGCCACTTGTGAGTGTGCTTTCGAGTGGAACAAGCCTGCCGTCTACCCGCGCACCCATGGTGCGGTGGCCAATCTCGGTGTGCACTGCATAGGCAAAATCAACCGGAGTCGCACCAGCCGGTAGACCAATGACTTTGCCCTGAGGTGTGAAAACGTACACATCCTTCGCCCCGATTTCGAAGCGTAATGAGTCTAAGAACTCTGCCGGATCGGCAGTTTCTGCCTGCCAATCGGAGATATTGGCCAACCAAGCCATTTCACTTTGTGTATTGAAATTCTGGCCGCCAGTCTTATCGGCACCTTTTTCATTGCCCTGTTTGTATTTCCAGTGGGCTGCCACACCAAATGATGCTCGATTATCCATTTCGTAGGTACGAATCTGGATTTCTACCGGTCGACCATTCGGGCCGATAACTGTGGTGTGGAGTGATTGGTACAGATTGGACTTCGGGGTCGCAATATAGTCTTTGAATCGTCCGGGCAATGGCTTCCATCTGGCATGAATTGAGCCCAGGATGGCGTAGCAATCACGAACAGAGGCAACGAGTACCCGAATGCCAACCAGGTCGTAAATCTCGTCAAAATCCCGACCTCGAACAACCATCTTTTGATAAATGGAGTAATACTCTTTTGGTCGACCAAGCACCTCACCCTTGATTTTTGAGGACTTCATATCGGTATTGACCGCTGAGATAACATCCTGTAAGAACGATTCACGTTCAGGAGCGCGCTGTCGAACCAAATTTTCGATTTCGAGGTAGATCTTCGGTTGCAGTACCGAAAAACTCAAATCTTCGAGCTCGGACTTCATCGACTGAATACCGAGACGGTGGGCTAAGGGTGCATAAATCTCAAGAGTCTCTTGCGCCTTACGCTTTGCCGACTCAACATTGACAAAACCCCAAGTCCTGGCGTTGTGCAACCGGTCTGCCAATTTGATAACTAAGACACGAATATCTTTACTCATGGCAATAACCATTTTGCGAACTGTTTCAGCTTGTGCGCTATCACCGTACTTAAGTTTGTCGAGTTTGGTGACGCCATCAACCAGCATGGCTATCTGGTCGCCAAACTCATCACGCAATTGAACCAGACTGTAGTCGGTATCTTCGACGGTGTCATGCAATAGCGCTGCAGCAATCGTCAAAGGACCGATTCCCAGGTCCGCCAAAATCTGCGCGACTGCAAGAGGGTGGGTAATATACGGCTCGCCGCTACTTCTGCGCTGATCTTTGTGCGCATCTGCAGCGCGACGATAGGCACGCTCAATGATGAGGGTATCGGCTCGAGGATGGTGTTGTCGTACGGTACGAAGCAGTTTTTCTAGCGCCCCATAAGGATTCGAGCGTGAAAATAGCTTCGGTAAAATTCCACGGAAAGAACTTGTTGTGTTTGAATCAGTCACGCAACAACACCTCCTAGACCTCTAAGCTTAGTCCTCGAAGACTGAAGGAAAGACTACGCTTTCACCGCAGTTTTCTGAGCGAATTGCGGTTCGCCCTCACGGAGGTGTGCATAGAACGGTGCAGCAATAAAGATTGTTGAGTAGGTACCCACAATAATGCCGATAAAGAGTGAGAGTGCGATATCACGCAGGGTACTGGCGCCAAGAAGTGCCGTACCGATAAAGAGAATCGATCCCACTGGTAAAACGGCAACAACCGAGGTATTAATCGATCGAACCAGGGTTTGGTTCACTGCCAAGTTCACCACTGAAGGGAAACTTCGGGAGCTATCCATCACCAGAGTATTTTCTCGAATCTTATCGAACACCACAACCGTGTCATAGAGCGAGTAGCCCAGGATCGTCAAGAAGCCGATAACTGCTGCCGGGGTGATTTCCACACCAATCAGCACAAAGATACCGGCGGTGACAATAAGATCATGCAGCATCGCAGAGATAGCGGCAAGTGACATCTTCCAGGTTCGGAAGTACAGCGCCATAACAATTGAGGCTAAGAGAATGAAGACCAAGAGACCGCGCAGGGCATCACCGGTTACATCTGCACCCCAACTCGGGCCGACATACGAGGCGGTAACGTCTTCTTCACCGACTTTGTAGGTATTCCTGAGTGCTTCCGATACCTGAACGGTCTCGACATCATTGAGTTGATCTGTTTGCACCCGAATGGTGCTGCCACCGATTGTGCTCACTCGAACTACCGTGTCAGCGTTTACGGTCGCAACAGCGGCAACTGCAAGATCGGTATTCAGTTCTTGCACCTGAGACACACGGAATTCAGAACCACCGCGGAATTCAATACCAAGATTTACACCACGCAAGAATGGCATGGCAACGGAAAGAACAATCAATACCAGTGCAATGGTGTACCAGATTTTGCGTTTACCGACGATATCGTAGGAGCGTTCACCGGTATAAAGTTCGTTACCAAATTTTGCAAAATTAAACATTATTTGTTCCCCTGCTTCTCGTCAGCCTGGGCTAAAGCCTTTCGCTCTGCAATGGTTTGGCGCTTAACAGCCTCTTTGGTACTACGGATATTCTTTTGAGCGGCAATGACCGGCTCACGGAATTGAGCGCGTCCACGGTACACGGCTCCAAGAGCCTGCGGATCGAGACCCGAAGCCAGGTGTCCCCCACCAAAGAACTTCGTCTTCGCCAAGAACTGCAAGAGTGGATGGGTAAAGAGGGAGACAACCAAGATATCAATGATTGTGGTCAAACCGAGAGTAAAGGCGAAGCCTTGAACTCCACCAACTGCAAGCACAAAGAGCACAGCAGCTGCCAAGAAGTTCACCGCATCTGAGGCGAAAATAGTGCGAAGTGCACGCTTCCAGCCATTCTCCACTGCGGTGACCAGCATCCGGCCATCGCGAAGCTCATCTTTAATGCGTTCAAAGTAAACGATAAAGGAGTCGGCGGTAATACCAATTGCCACAATTACACCGGTAACACCGGCCAATGAGAGACGGTATCCTTGTCGCCACGACAGGATAGTAAGCAGCAAATAGGTCAGAATACCGGCAACTATGAGGGATGCGAAGGTGACCAAACCGAGTGTGCGGTATTGGAATAAAGAATAAATCAACACCAGCAACAAACCAATGAGGCCGGCAATCATACCGCCAGTGAGCGATTCTTTACCCAGTGTTGGAGAGATTGTGTCGGTGCTCTGCAAGTCAAAGCTCAATGGCAAGGCGCCAAATCGAAGCTGATTTGCCAGAGTTTGAGCTTCAAGTTGAGTAAAACTTCCGGTGATCTGTGGCTTGCCATCAGGGATAACACCATTGGTCGATGGATACGAGATGGCCTCACCATCGAGCATAATGGCGAACATGTTTCGTACGCCGCTCTGGCTGAAGAGGAACCGAGTCATATCTGCAAGCTGGGTAATGCCCTCACCCTTGAACTGCATGGTGACTGCCCACTGTCCAAGATTCGCACCGGTGCTGGTGGTTACTGTTCCAGCGAAGGCATCGCTCAAGAATTTGCCATCCACACGGACTGGGCTAAGTAGGAACTTGTAACCGCCATCTGCTGAACAGGCAATCATTACTTCGTTTGCCGGTGTCGCTGAAATTTCTTTCAGGTCTGCCGTTGCACAGGTAAAAGCACCGAAGCTATCCACAGCAAATTGAGTAAGATCCTCAAACTTGTCAATCACCATTGATTCGGCATCTGCCGGTGGCTCAGTCGTTGCTGGAGGTGTTGGCTCGGCCGTTGGCTGGGTAACTGTTTCAGCATTGTCCATAAGCCAAATTTCGCGGAATTCAAGTTTCGCACTGGCTTCAAGACGGTTCATGGTCTCTTGATCAGGAGTACCCGGAAGCGAAATCACAATGTTGCGCTCACCCTGGATAACAATTTCTGACTCGGAAACACCAGAAGAGTCCACACGCTGGCGGATAATCTCGACCGCCTGCTTCATATCCTCTGCTTTGATTGTTTCGCCGCTCTCCAATCGAGCAGCCAAAATGATCTGCGTTCCACCCTCAAGGTCAAGAGCAAGTTTCGGAGTCCAAGAACCACCGGCATATGTGACCGCAGCCCAGTTGATGCCAAGGAGTGATACAAATATGAGACCCAACCAGATCAGTGATCTGCGGGCAAGTTGAACCGGTGTTCTTGTGGTTGCCAAAACGAATTGTGCTCTCTACTACTGATGAATAGGAATGTGGTTACTTGTCGGTGCTATCGTCGTCTGGGCTCTGACCCGAATCTGCATCTGAAGCAATTTCTTCTTCAGCTACTTTTGGATCAACAACGGTGGTGACA
>JBARYA010000004.1:0-19255 GCA_049647625.1 Microbacteriaceae bacterium | reverse complement strand
GATTGTGTAATTGACTGACCTCGGTAATGGCCAGGATGTCGATCATATTGGCAATTTGCACATACTTTGCCGGATGCACTTTTCCAAGATGGTTGAGCATGTGGTGCCATTCGCTCTGATACACCTGCTTGCCGTTCGCCGCGTCCCGCTTGAGGAGCGTATCTAGTTCTGCTGAGCTCAGGGTGGGTGCGGTGCTCGCACTTTCGCGACGACGATAGTCTTCACCATCAATGCGGATAATCTTAAAACGTTCAGCCATGGCGCTGATTTCGCGCAGGAAGTCTGACGCTGCAAAGCGTCCCTCGCCGAGGGCATTTGGTGGGGTATTGGAAGTTGCAGCAATTTTGGTTCCCTTTTCAGCCAGCTCCCCCAACATCCGGGTCATCATCATGGTGTCACCGGGATCATCGAGTTCAAACTCATCAATACAAATCAGTTTTGAACCGGTGAGGAGTTTGACCGCATTTGCATAACCGACCGCACCAACCAGTGAGGTGTACTCGATGAAGGTACCGAAATGCTTTGGTCCGTATGCGCTGTGCCAGAGTGCAGCGAGCAGGTGGGTCTTACCGACGCCGAATCCACCATCAAGATAAACACCCTGATGCATCGGCTCGTTGCCGTTCTTCGCCTTTTTGGGGCCCTTGTCTTTTTTGCCGAAAAACCCTTGACGCTCTTCACTTTTATCTTTCGCAGCTTTTTTGGGCGGCTTACCGCTCATAAAGCTTTCAAGATATTCACGCGCCTCTGCCTGGCTAGGATAATTGTCGTCAGGACGATAGTTTTCGAAACTGGCATGAGAGAACTGTGGGGGCGGTACCAGTGACTTTGCCATCTCCTCGGCGGTCAGCACCGGGTTCAATTCAGCAATATCATGGATATTTTCGGTCATAAAACCGCTCACAATAACCTTTCGAGCTATTCCTGCAATGATCTGTAACAGACCTTGCAGGACAGCAGAATGCAATCTAGTCTCAAAGAGCACCAATAAATTTAATGGCAACAAATTGCCTTGAATAGCTTACCGTTTCGGAGGATGGAATGTCAGTAGAGTTAGATCCCGCAGCAAAATTTCAACAGTATGCGCATCCGGAGCGTTTGGTAAGCACTGAATGGCTTGAAGCGAATCTTGGTACACCTGGCTTGGTTATTGTGGAATCTGATGAGGATGTTCTGCTCTACGAGACCGGACACATCCCAGGGGCCGTCAAAATTGACTGGCATACCGACCTGAACGACCCGGTAGTTCGCGATTATATTCAGGCTGAGGCTTTCTCAAAGTTGCTGGGAGAAAACGGTATCACTCGTGATACCACAGTTGTCTTCTATGGCGACAAGAATAACTGGTGGGCCACCTATGCCCTCTGGGTTTTCGAACTCTTCGGACATCAAGATGTCAGAATTCTGGATGGTGGACGTGACAAATGGCTCGCAGAAGGCCGTCCAACCACACTTGAGAAGCCCAAGCCTGCCGTAGTCGACTACCCACTCATTCAACGTGATGATTCAACCCTCCGCGCGTTCAAAGACGATGTTCTCGCCCACCTCGGTAAGCCACTTATCGATGTGCGCAGTCCTGAAGAGTATCGTGGCGATCGCACAACAGCGCCCGCATATCCTGAAGAGGGCAGTCTTCGTGCCGGTCACGTGCCAACTGCTCAGAGTGTCCCCTGGGCCAAGGCTGTGGCAGAAGATGGTAGCT
This sequence comes from Microbacteriaceae bacterium, assembly GCA_049647625.1. Classification (GTDB taxonomy): domain Bacteria; phylum Actinomycetota; class Actinomycetes; order Actinomycetales; family Microbacteriaceae; genus JBARYA01. Next base: position 17,553 of record JBARYA010000004.1, on the reverse strand, counting down.
ACCGAAACCTGGATGAGCTCAATGTTCTGTACCGTGATGGTGCAAATATTCAGGATGCCGATGATGTGATCGTTTATTGCCGAATTGGCGAACGATCAAGCCATACCTGGTTTGCACTCAAGTACCTTCTTGGTATTAGCACTGTTCGCAACTACGACGGGTCCTGGACCGAATGGGGCAGCGCTGTTCGGGTTCCGATTGTGCTTGGTGACGATGCAGGATCTCTTCCGGCCTAAGGCCCTTGATGTTCTGTAGCTATGGAGAAGTTTCTCCAAGCCACAGAGCATTGTGAATACGCGATAATAGAGTTATGACTTCTGCTGAGCTTCCAGAGACTTTGCGAGAGATCGCAAATGACTTTGCCGAATTGGGCAAAAATGATCAATTGCAATTACTCCTCGAATTTTCGAATGAACTCCCGGAGCTCCCCGAGGCGTATTCGCAACGAAAAGAACTCTTTGAGCGGGTTCTTGAATGCCAATCTCCGGTCTTTCTTTTTGTCGAGGTTGATGCTGATGATGTGGTTACGATTCACGCGACCGCACCGGCAGAATCGCCAACAACCCGCGGATTCGCCTCAATCCTCCTCCAGGGGCTCAATGGTTTGAGTGCTGAGCAGGTTCTCAACGTTCCTGTTGACTATCCCGATATGCTCAAGATTTCTGCGACGGTGAGCCCGCTTCGGCTTCGCGGTATGGCCGGTATTTTGCAACGAATTCAGCGTCAAGTGCAAGAGAAGCGAAGTACCCGTTAAAAATAATGCAGATTCGCCAGACTTTCCCCGAACAGAAGAGCTTTGATCTCGTAGAAGCAGATCTCTCAGCACAGCCAGAACTTGATGCTTTTATTGAGGATTCTTACCAGTTTCCCGCAACGACAGATAGCGGTGAAGTCTTCATCCGAGGCAATGTTATTCTCTCTGCCAACGGAAGGCTCACTGATGATCAGGGCGGATCAAGCGGTCTGAGTAGCCCGCTCGATCGTAAGATTCTTCGATACATACGAAATAGCTCAGAGATTGTTCTCGAAGGTGCCTCAACACTGCATGCAGAGGGTCTGATCCTGCCCAAAAATGCTCTGCTTGGTGTGATGAGCCAGAGCGGCGTCCTCGATTTCGAAGCGAGTCAAGCAAGTCGTGAACGACTCATCATTTTTTGCTCTGAAGAAAACTACGCGCGTTGTTCGGCAGTCTATGCAGAAGATGTACTGGATATTTACCCGGTGAGACCATTGCTTGTTGATGCCGCGAATGATGTGGTGCAATTACTTCGTTCTCGTGGAATACATTCGATCGTTTGTGAGGGTGGCGCCAAGATTCTGGATGCCTTCCTTGAAGCAGGCCTCATTGATGAGCTTGCACTCAGTCACAGCCCTGTTCGAAGCGAATCTCTTGTGGCCCTCGATTCATGGCCGAATCGAAACTTTAGCCTCGCCCAAGAATTTGAATCCAGTGACGGATATCTGTTCCAACGCTGGAGTCGTATAGCTGATTAGCCCCTCAGCTGCAGCAACCAGGAGGTAATGGCACCGCTCCAACGGGCCGGATCGTAATTCCAGAGCCGAACGTGCTGTGCCTCATCAAAACTCACCAGGGTCACCAGTTCACTCTGCATCGCTTGCAACTCTCGTGAACCACTTGAAGGAACAAAATGATCATCATCACTATGAAGAATGAGGGTCGGTACAAAAATGTTTTCAGGATGTTCGAGAAGTGACATTTCGTCAAAGTCAAGCGCTTGTTCTGCGCCGGTGAGCATGGTGCCCCACTCGTTTTCAAGGAGTGCACGCGCACCGTCTCTTACCGGCTGATACAGCCCAGCGATGTCAGCATGATAGTCAAGAACTGTTGACCAGTCGACCACCGGTGAGTCATAGATAACCCCGGAGAGTTGTCCAAGCTGTTCGCTCCCCCTCATATGACGCAGATATTCCTGAGTAATTGCTGCACCCATCGACCAAGCCATAATGAGTAGGTCCTCGGCGCCCTCACCCTGAACATATTCAATAACGGCTTCTAGGTCATGCCACTCTGTGCTTCCGAGCGAATAGCGTCCACTGGGACTAGGTGTTGCAACCCCGTCATTGCGGTAGCTGATAACGACGCAATTGTATCCCTGTTCTACCAGGAGTGGTACTGCTCGCAAGCATTCGGCTCTGGATGCGCCACGACCGTGAACAAGTACAGCCCATTGTGAACTCTTTTCGACTGGGAAAACCCAGGATGGAAGAATTCCAATGGGTCCCTTGATCAAAATTTCACGGTAACGGAGATTGAGATCTGCTGGCCCAGAATAGAACCAACTCATCTGCCAAGCTGGCTCACCGCTTTCCGGTGTTCCTCGAACAATTTCGCCAAGTTCTCGGGTAATGGTCTTTCGATCTTGGCGAATAATATTGCCAATTTTCAGGTAGCCGCCTCGCTTGGCTCCGAATACGACCCCGTATTCTCCGTTGATACCGAAGCTTTCACCCGCACTGAAAGTGATGGTCTCGGTCTCGTAGTCGATGTCGAGAATATACCCATCTGGTACCTCATTGGTACTGGGTTGAATAACCGTGAGTGCTACTTTTCTGATGAGCCAGGTATAGACCAACATGAAGACTGCGCTCAGCGCTGAGAGAACCAGAGCGATGAGTTTCCAGGATGATGTTGATTTCTTGCCCATACTGTAACTCCCATAATCGCTTTGACTTCTCGGCATGTACTGTACCGAGCTGGACGAAAAGAATGCAGCACCGCGGCGCGCCTGAAGTGCTTTTCCTGTCTCAAACTCTAATCTAAATCTGTGCCGATTATGTCATCCAGCCCGACTCTTCCCAAAGATTTCGAAGACGCTTTGGGTTCTCTGCGCGCAGTGATTCCCCGCACAGAACTGGTCGTCACCGAAATTACTGCACCGAGCTCCTTGGCTCCATACGGCATCGCTTTTGCAGTCAATGTCCTCCCACAGAACCATGAAGAAGACTCTGATTTGGGTGCCGGACGTTTCGTTTTGCTCTACAACCCTGAAGAGCAAGAAGGCTGGGGCGGAAATTTTCGTATCATCATGTACTCCCACGCTCCCCTCGATGTCGAAATTGGTACCGATCCATTCCTGGCGAGTGTTACTTGGTCTTGGCTTACTGAATCACTTCAGGATCGCGGTGCTGAATATCTTGGTGCAGCAGGTACAGCCACCAAAATTTTGTCAACCGGATTTGGTAGTCTAGCTGAGAGCGGTGATGGTGCAAAGATTGAACTCCGAGCCTCCTGGACGCCGCTTGATTCGGATATTGGCCCACATTTAGCGGCCTGGCTTGATGTCGTTGGTCTGCTTGCAGGCCTCCCTCCAGCTTCCGGAACCGAATCTCTCAGTATGTATAGAAACCGTCGTGGAGCCAACTAATACCAATCTTGAAGTTCTCAGTATTGAGGAAGAGCACGCTCAGGTAGCTGTTACAGACACTGCTGAAGGCTTCGCTGAAGCACTTGTCCGTTTACGAGCCGGTCACGGCCCAATCGCTATGGATGCCGAACGGGCAAGCGGGTATCGCTATAGCCAACGGCCGTATTTGATTCAACTTTTTCGCCGTGGCAGCGGAGTAATCCTGCTCGACCCACCTGCAATTGGAGATCTCTCCGCAATCAGCACAGAATTTTCGGATGTTACCTGGATTCTGCACGCAGCAAGCCAAGACCTAGCGAATCTTCATGAACACGGCATGCATCCCGGCACCATTTTCGACACCGAATTGGCAGCAAAGCTGCTTGGGGTTGAACGGTTCGGTTTAGCGGCTCTGCTCGAACAATTTTTGGATATTCATCTGGCAAAGAAATTTTCTGCGGTTGATTGGTCGACCCGTCCGCTTCCGGATGAATGGTTGATTTATGCAGCCCTTGACGTCGAATATCTTGTTGATTTAACGGATCTGCTGGTTGAACAATTGATCGAAAAGGATCGTCTTCGAATTGCTGAGACAGAATTCGCGGCTCTTTTGGCTCGAGAGCCGAAGCAGAATTCTTTGTCCGAACCATGGCGTAAATTATCCGGCATCCATCAAATCAAGTCGCGTGATCAATTAGCTCTGGCGCAGCATTTGTGGCTCTCTCGGGATGCTCTGGCACAAGAAACAGATATTGCACCGGGCCGCTTAATCCCCGACCGTGCCATTGTTGCGGTGGCACTACGGATGCCAAAAACTTTTCCTGAATTTATGCAGTTCAAAGAATTCAATGGCCGTGCGAGTCGAACTGAAGCAAAACGCTGGTGGGCGGCACTTCAGCTTGCCCAAAAAGATAAAAATAAACCCGAACTCCGCGCGAAGGGCCCTGACCTTCCTCCAATCAAGGTTTGGGATCGTCATTTTCCCGAGGCCAAGAATCGCTTTGATATTACCCGGCCGAAGATTTTAGCCCTTGCCGAAGAGCTGGGCATCCCTCAAGAGACCCTTCTCACCCCAGAGATTCTTCGCAACCTTGCATTCGCTCCCCCTGAGTCACTCAGTGAATTGAACATTCAAAACGCTCTTCGAGAGCTCGGCGCACGTGATTGGCAGATTAGCTACACTGCACCAAAAATATTGCAAGGATTTGTAGAAAGTCTCCAAACAGAAAACGTCGAGACCGGTTCAACAACACCGCAAACTCCAAAAGATTAAAGCTCTGTTCTGAACTCGAATAGGATTCAGAATAAGACGTCTAATATCAGGAGGCAGTGTTGTCTGAAAGAGCCGAAGTAGTTTTTGTTGACGGAGTACGTACCCCGTTCGGTCGCGCTGGTGAAAAAGGAATGTACTGGCAAACACGAGCAGATGATCTCGTAGTCAAAGCAATTACCGGATTATTGGAGAGGAACGCATCTCTATCCAAAGACCTCATCGATGAGGTTGCGATTGCCGCCACTACCCAAACAGGAGATCAAGGTCTCACCCTGGGTCGCTCAGCAGCGATACTTGCGGGATTACCAAAATCGGTACCTGGTTATGCCATTGACCGGATGTGTGCAGGTGCAATGACCGCTGTAACCGCGACCGCAGGTGGTATTGCCTTCGGTGCATACGACTTCGTTATCGCCGGCGGTGTTGAACATATGGGTCACCATCCAATGGGTCAGGGTGTCGATCCTAACCCCCGTTTTGTCAGCGAGAAACTCGTTGGCGGTGATGCGCTCAATATGGGAATGACCGCGGAACGCATCCATGACCGTTTCCCTCAGCTCACCAAAGAGCGGAGCGATCGCTTCGCTATGAATAGTCAACGCAAGGTTGCTGAAGCGTATAACAAGGGTCAGATTCAGGCTGACCTCGTTGATGTTGCTATCCGTACCGAAAGCGGATGGGGCCTAGCCACACGAGATGAGGCTCCTCGTCCAGAAACCACTATGGAAGGTCTGGCTGCCCTCAAAACCCCCTTCCGCCCGCACGGGCGCGTTACCGCTGGAAACTCTTCAGGTTTGAACGATGGTGCCACTGCGGCACTTTTGGCTCGGGCCGACCAAGCGAAGGCACACGGACTCACAGCAAAGATGCGCATGGTCAGTTTTGCCTTCGCAGGTGTTGACCCCGAAATTATGGGTATCGGACCGATCCCTTCTACCGAGAAGGCCTTGAAAAAGGCCGGGTTGACCATTCAGGATATTGGTCTTTTTGAGTTGAATGAAGCTTTTGCCGTACAAGTGCTCAGTTTCTTAGATCATTTCGAAATCGACGATGAAGATCCACGCGTCAACCCCTACGGCGGTGCCATTGCAATTGGTCACCCGCTCGCCTCCTCTGGCGTGCGCTTGATGATTCAACTTGCCCGCCAATTCGAAGAACGCCCGGATGTGCGTTACGGAATCACCGCTATGTGTGTCGGGCTTGGTCAAGGCGGCACGGTTATTTGGGAAAACCCACACTGGACTGGAAAGGCCTAAATCATGACCGATTATTCATCAATTGATTTTTCAGATCTCCTCGCTTTCTCAGAGGATGAGGTTGTCAGTCATAGCTATGTCCGAGATGTGCCGCTCAAAAGTGGGAAAACACTGGCTTTAGTTACCCTCGATAATGGTCGCGATCACACCCGACCAAACACTCTTGGGCCGGTTACTCTCACCGAGCTCGGAAAAATCTATGACGAGCTGACCGTGCGAGCAGCTGCCGGTGAAATACATGCGGTTGCGACTACAGGCAAGCCGTTCATTTTAGCTGCCGGTGCTGATCTCTCTAAGGTGAGTGAGGTTCCGTCTGTTGAGATTGCTAAAAAATTGGCTCAAATGGGACACTATGTGCTGGGTAAGCAGGCCCACTTTGGTGTTCCATCCTTCGTCTTCATCAACGGCCTGGCGCTCGGTGGTGGCCTCGAAATTGGCCTCAATGCTGATTACCGCACACTTGATATGAATGCGGCTGCTATTGCGCTCCCCGAGGTTTTCCTTGGCATTATTCCTGGGTGGGGTGGGGCTTGGTTGCTACCAAACCTTATCGGCATCGAAAACGCACTCAAAGTGGTTATCGAAAACCCATTGAAGCAGAATCGGATGCTGAAGGCTGCAGAAGCATACGAGCTCGGAATTGCCGATGTAATGTTTGATTCGGTGAACTATCTTGAAGATTCCATTCACTGGGCCGATCAGGTCATCAACGGCAAGATTCAGGTAAAGCGTAAGAACCAACCTGGCAAGACCGAACGCCTGGTCAAATGGGATATTGCAATCAAGATTGCCCGCGGAATGTTGGAAAGCAAAATTGGCACCGTTCCCAAGTCTCCTTATAAGGCATTGGATCTCTTAGCTGCGGCAAAGAATACCACCAGGGAACAGGGGTTTACCGCTGAAGATGATGCTCTCGCAGAGCTCATCGGTGGCGATCAATTTGCTGCCAGCATCTACGCCTTCAATCTGGTGCAAAAGCGTGCCAAAAAGCCTGCTGGAGCTCCCGACAAGGCATTGGCAAAGCCCATTACCAAGGTTGGTGTTATCGGTGCTGGCCTGATGGCGAGCCAGTTTGCACTTTTGTTCCTTCGTCGTCTCGAAGTGCCGGTGGTGATTACTGATCTCGACCAAGCCCGCGTTGATAAGGGACTGGCATATATTCGGGGCGAACTCGATACGCTGCTTGGTCAAGGAAGAATCAACCAGGATGAGCATAATCGTCTCAATGCACTGCTCCACGGCACCACGGATAAGAGCGAATACGCTGATTGTGATTGGGTCATTGAGGCAGTATTCGAGGATCTCAAGGTCAAACAAGACCTCTTTGGTGAGCTCGAGCCTATCCTCTCCCCTGAAGCTGTTATTGCGACCAATACCTCGTCACTCTCTGTCGAGGCTATCGGTGCGGAGCTCAAGCATCCAGAACGCCTCGTCGGTTTCCACTTCTTCAATCCGGTTGCAGTGATGCCGCTGATTGAGATTGTGAAGACTCCACAGATTGATGATGCATCACTGAGCACTGCGGTCCAGATGGCTGCCAAGCTCCGCAAGACCGGCATTATTACCGCTGATGGCCCTGGTTTCGTGGTCAACCGTGTTCTCGCTAAGGTTCTTGGTGAAGCAATGCATGCGGTTGATACCGGCACTCCTTTTGCAGTGGTAGATAATGCTGCAAAACCACTCGGCCTACCAATGGCACCCTTCGAGCTTCTGGAGTTGGTGGGACTTAAAGTTGGCGCGCATGTATTGGATAGCCACCATGCAGCCTTCCCAGATCGTTTCTTTGCCAGTGAGAACCTACACAAGCTCGCTGAGTACGGAAAGATTTTTGACCGTGATGGCAAAAACAAGATCAAGGGCTACGACAAGAACGCGCAGAAAATTGTCGCTGGTGGTTCAACACCAATGACTGAGGCTGAATTCCTTCGTCGTGTTGAAGATGGTTTGGCCGATGAGATCAAGCGGATTTTGGATGATGGCATCGTGAGCGCACCGGAAGACGTCGATTTGGCTCTCATCATGGGCGCTGGTTACCCATTCCAGACCGGTGGGATTACTCCCTACCTTGATCGCGTTGGAGCCTCTGAGCGAGTATTTGGCTCAACCTTCCACACCCCGGCTATCCGTGGGGTTGGAAACAAGAGCTAGATTCGAAAGCATAAAAATATCGCCACCCGGGATGATCCGGGTGGCGATATTTTTTATGAAGCTTAGGCCTGAGCCAATTGGCGTAGAACGTACTGCAGAATGCCGCCGTTACGGTAGTAATCGGCTTCACCCGGTGTATCGATCCGAACCACTGCATCGAATTCAACAACTGCCTTATTCGCTGCCGAGAACTCGCTTGGACGGGCAATCACGCGAACTGTTTTCGGGGTCACACCGTTATTGAGCCCTTCAATACCAACGATATCGAAAATTTCGGTACCGTCGAGGCCGAGGCTATCTGCTGTTTCACCAACAGGGAACTGCAGCGGGACAACGCCCATTCCGATCAGGTTTGAACGGTGAATACGCTCGAAACTCTCGGTAATCACGGCGCGAACACCAAGCAAGCTGGTTCCCTTTGCAGCCCAGTCACGGCTGGAGCCGGAACCGTATTCTTTACCGCCCAGAATTACCAATGGGACACCGGCAGCCTGATAGCTCTGGCTGGCATCGTAGATGGTGTTCTGTGGTCCGTCTGCCTGGTTGAAGTCGCGGGTGAATCCACCCTCAACATCGTTCAGCAATTGGTTGCGGAGGCGAATATTTGCGAATGTACCACGAATCATAACCTCGTGGTTTCCACGACGTGATCCATAAGAGTTGAAGTCCTTACGGGCGATACCGTGATCTGAGAGGTACTTTCCAGCCGGGCTATCAGCCTTAATCGATCCTGCTGGGCTGATGTGGTCGGTGGTTACCGAATCACCAAGCTTGGCAAGGACACGAGCACCGCTAATGTCTGTGACTGGAGTGAGCTCCATGGTCATGCCATCGAAGTAAGGTGGGCGACGAACATAGGTCGATTCGTCATTCCACTCGAACAATGAGCCTTCTGGAGTATCCAGTGAACGCCAACGCTCATCACCGTCGAAAACGGAGCTGTACTCGCGGCTGAACATATCTGAGTCAATCGAGCTGGCAATAAACTCTTCAACCTCTGTCGCAGCAGGCCAAATATCTTTGAGGTATACCTCATTGCCCGCATTATCGGTGCCGAGAGAATCGGTTTCGAAGTCGAAGTTCATCGTACCGGCAAGTGAGTACGCGATAACAAGCGGTGGGCTTGCCAGGTAGTTCATCTTGACATCCGGGTTGATGCGACCTTCGAAGTTACGGTTACCACTCAACACTGCTGTAACGGCGAGGTCATTGTCCTGAACGGCCTGAGAAACTTTCTCATCAAGCGGTCCTGAGTTACCGATGCAGGTGGTGCAACCGTAACCAACAACGTTGAAGCCAAGATCCTCGAGATACGGCATCAGGCCAGATTTCTCGTAGTACTCGGTAACAACCTTCGAACCTGGTGCAAGAGAGGTCTTGACCCAAGGCTTCGCCTTGAGACCCTTTACCGCAGCGTTACGAGCCAAGAGACCCGCCGCCATCATGACAGATGGGTTTGAGGTGTTGGTGCAGGAGGTGATGGATGCAATGGCTACAGCACCGTGGTCAATCTTGACCTTCTGACCCTTCATCATAATCTCTGCCGGGTTTGACGGACCGGCAGGACCGCTCGAAATGGTGACCGGCTCAGGAGTAATATCTGATTCATCTTCAGGAGTGAAAGACATCGGGTCTGATGCTGGGAAGCTCTGCTTTCCGTCACGGTCTACAACTGAATTGGTAACAGTGGCGTAGGAGTTGATGTCCTTTTCGAACTGCGACTTGGCTTCGCTCAAGACGATACGGTCCTGTGGGCGCTTTGGTCCAGCAATCGATGGAACAACTGTCGAAAGGTCGAGTTCAATGTATTCGCTGAAGTTTGGTTCGGTGCTGGCATCATGCCAGAGGCCCTGGAGCTTGGAATAGGCCTCAACCAAAGCGATGCGTTCTGGTGAACGGCTGGTCAAGCGCAGATAGTCCATGGTTACTTCATCAATAGGGAACATAGCTGCGGTTGAACCGAACTCAGGGCTCATGTTTCCAATGGTGGCGCGGTTTGCCAATGGTACTGAAGCAACACCTTCACCATAGAATTCAACGAACTTGCCAACAACACCGTGCTTACGCATCATCTGAGTGATGGTCAAAACAACGTCGGTTGCGGTTACACCGGTAGGGATTTGCCCCTTGAGCTTGAAGCCAACAACTCGAGGAATCAGCATCGATACTGGCTGGCCAAGCATGGCAGCCTCCGCCTCGATACCGCCAACGCCCCAACCGAGGACGCCAAGACCGTTCACCATAGTGGTGTGTGAGTCAGTTCCAACGAGGGTGTCAGGATATGCGGTAAGCACGCCATCAACAACCCGATCCATGGTGACCCGAGCGAGGTGCTCGATATTTACCTGGTGAACGATACCGGTTCCCGGAGGAACAACCTTGAAATCATCGAATGCTGTTTGGCCCCAGCGCAAGAATTGATAGCGCTCTTCATTTCGTTCGTATTCGAACTCCACATTGCGTTCAAAAGCATCGGCTGTTCCAGCAATATCGGCGATAACTGAGTGGTCAATAACCAATTCAGCCGGAGCAAGTGGGTTGATCTGGTCTGCGTTACCGCCAAGTGCGGTTACTGCCTCGCGCATAGCAGCAAGGTCAACGATGCAGGGAACACCGGTGAAGTCCTGCATGATTACGCGGGCCGGGGTGAACTGAATCTCGGTATCTGGTTCGGCATTCGGATCCCAAGAAGCCAAAGCCTCAATATGAGCTTTGGTGACGTTTGCGCCATCTTCGGTGCGCAAGAGGTTCTCGAGAAGAACTTTCAGACTGAATGGAAGCTTTTCGTGTCCGGGCACCGTATCGATTCGGTAGACACGGTAATCGGTATCGCCAACGTGAAGATTATCCTCAGCGTTGAAACTATTTTTTGCGGGCATTTCCAACCTCTTTTCGATTAGGTTTTACTCAAAAAGTTATGAAGTGCTACTTCCTGACAGTGTATGACCGTGTCAGTGTGAGTAACTCACTAATTTATCTTGATGTCAAGATATATCTTAGCAGCACTTTCCTTCCTACGTTTCCGCTCGAAGACCGTGTTGAGTGAAATACGTCAAGAATCTTTCAGCCCCATCATACTCCGCAGACTTTAGTGCTGTTTTGAAATGAACGCTGCCCGAAGGAGCAACCAGCTTGCCCACAGGGCTAAGGCATATAGGGGAACGCCCAAAACAAGCTTTGTCACGGCAAGACTGGCCGAGTCCCCCAGCAAATAAAAGGGAACCTGGAACGCGAGCCGAACGGCACACAAGAGGAGCCAAACAATGGTGGCATAGTTCATCAGACGAAATTGAGTGGCATTTGCGCGCCAACCCTGTGCGTCCATCAGGAAAGCGCCCAAATAGCCGATCAGTGGATGTCGGATGATCAGCGAGATGAGCAACACCACGAACAACACGGCATTGCTCACGATGCCGAACAAGAAATTATTTTCGAGATTGCCGCTAAACAAAGCCAGGGCTGCAGAAAATCCGAGACCGACCAGACCGGAAATGGATGAAAGAAGCTCCGATTTTGTCAGTACTCGAATCAGGATAAATAGCAGAGCAACAACAATAGGTATCGTTACTGAAAGTACCAGATCTTGTGAGGTTAAAAAGAATACGAGCAAGAATGTCAGTGGAGGCAGAGTGGTTTCGATAAGACCTCGAATACCACCAACCGCTTTCAACAGATCGCTCCCCTGGGGATTCTCCTGTTGCGCTGCGGCACCAAGCGCTGAACGATTCAGCGTAGAGCGCAGACTCGCACCGAGTTGCGCATCACTGGAACGCCCAACAGCAGTGCTGTCTTCCTCTTCAATCGAATTTTCTCGATGATCATCAGAAAGAGCGTCCTCAGGATGAACCGAATGACTCATTGGAGGTGATGTGATTCTTGTGCGAGCTGGGTGCCAGGAAGTTTCAATGGAAGCAGGTCTTTTGGCGGCATCGGCGTTGAGCTTCGAACAACAATGGTGCTCCGGAAAACGGTAGAAATTTCGTTCCACGCTGCCTGATCAGTGACGGCTTTACCGCTCACAACGCCTCGGAGGAACCAGCGAGGCCCGTCGACACCGAGGAAACGCACCTGTTGTTTCACCACAGTGGCATCCGGTGTTTGAACCGGAATCTCTGCCAGCAATTGTGGGCCTAAAAGGCTTTCCTCTACTTTTGTGACCCCGCCCTGGTTGGTAATCTGCTCAGAAATTTGATTCCGAATCTCGTGCCATAGACCACTCGAGCGAGGTGCAGCAAAGGCCTGAAGCTGAAGCTTCGACTCGGCTATTTCTACGCTTACGGCTACGACCCGTTTGCTCGCTTCATCGAGTTCAAGCTTTAGCTCAAGATTTGGTCGAGGCACGATGCGGATACTTCCCAAATCAATCGTCGGACTAATATCGGTTACTTCCCCCAGATCGAAAGGTCCAGCTGTTTGGCGGTCTGCTGGAGCACTTTTTGCATCCGTTTGATTAATCTCTTCGGTCATTGTTCCCTAATCTCGACTTCTAGGCAATGCCACTGGAACCAAAACCGCCGCTTCCGCGCACGCTCTCGGATAATTCCGTGACCTCTACAAACTTAGCTTGTACTACAGGGAAAATAATCATCTGAGCGATACGATCCCCGCTATGAATCGGAAACGATTCTTTTTGATCGGTATTGAGTAGGGAGATCTTAATTTCACCGCGGTACCCCGCATCAATGGTGCCCGGACTGTTGACGATAGTTATGCCATGCTTGGCGGCCAAACCACTTCGTGGCACGATAAACGCCGCAAACCCTTCCGGAAGGGCTATTGCAATTCCGGTACCAACAAGTGCTCGTTCACCGGGTGCGAGTACTAAATCTTCATTCGAACGGAGATCAGCTCCGGCATCACCCGGATGAGCATAAAACGGTACTGGGGTCCCGGTGATCGGGATGTCGACAGGATTGTGCATGAATCTAGATTAGCGCGTATGGCGCAAAATCATAGTTTGGATGGTGGAAGATATAAGCTATGAACTCTTTTCAGGAACGTTTGTATCCATCACCCTGGCTTTTTGTTGCACTCCTCATCGCAGTTCCATCGATCACGGTGTTGTTTAGCGCGTATGACATGTTCTGGCTCGGGATCATTGTTGGGCTTTTTGTGTACCTGAGCACCTGTTTTGCATTCCTGTTCCTCAGCCCAACGCTAGAAATTGATGATCATTGGTTCCGTGCTGATGAAGCAAAAATTGAACGGAAGTTTTTGGGAAAGGTCGAAGTTTTTTATGATCAAGATGCCTTCATTGAGCGGGGTCGCAATCTCAACCTCGCCGCTTACTATTTGATTCGTGCCGGAATCAACCCGGTCCTGAAAATCGAGAATACTGACCCTGAAGACTCGGTTCCCTACTGGCTGATCTCGAGCCGGAAGGCTGAAGAAATCGCGAAAATTCTCGAACAACATCCAGCGCAGAACGACACTCAGCCGTCCTCTGAAAGCTAAATTTTCACAGAGAAAAAAGTCCTGCTTGCGCTCTACGCATAAGCAGGACTTTCTTATATCGTTATAAAAACTTAGGAGCAGTCAACGCAGACTGGACCAAGCTTCTCTTCATGATCGAGCTGAGACTTATGCTTTACCAAGAAGCATTCGACACAGGTGAATTCGTCTTTTTGTGGGGGCAATACGACAACATCATCAAGATCAACGAGGGATTCGGTCGGAAGTTCAAATCCACCTACCCCATCATTATCATCACCATCGACTGCACTTGACCGAGAATCAGGCACTCGTTCTTTGAGCGCTTCGATTGACTCAGTGTCGTCATCGGTTTTGCGAGGAGCATCGTAGTCAGTTGCCATTACATCCACTTCTTTATGATCAGTTTTAAACCAGAACCGGCGATAGTTTGCTACACAATTTGAAAAAAAGCAAACTTTCTCTGCACATTCACAAAAAATGGCATAGATAACCATAACGCAAAGTTACGGCTCGCCCTGTCAACATCCGGATATTTTGAGCATTTCATGGCATCTTTAACGAGAATCAAAGTTTCGCTGGAATAACCCCCGTGGAACCCCTATCGAAGGAAACACTCATAATGAACGAAGAAAACGAAACTCATTCGGGGAACCTCGAAGGAATAGTTCGAGCGACTTCTTCTGATTCAAAACTCAGCCCCCGAGAAATTCAACAACGCATTCGCAGCGGGGAGACTGTTGAACATGTTGCACACGCAGCCGGCACCAGCTTTGAGTATGCCGCCCGATTTGCCGCACCCATTCTGGATGAACTCGCGCATGTTCTCGAACAAGCATTAGAAACGCAAGTGATAACCGCCGAACACAGTAGCGAAGGCGAATTGCTCAATTTTGGTCAGGTAATAGCCATCCGCCTTGAATTGATTTTTAATGCCGAACCACAGTGGTCCATTTGGAAAGATCTGAATGCTAACCGGTGGATTGTGCAGCTTACTTTTGAAAGTGAAGATGTCGAACACGATGCCCGTTGGTGGTATGAACCGAAGCGACAATATCTCTCACCGCTCAATCCAGATGCTGAAAATCTTTCCAGTGTCTCGCCGAACCATCCTTCACGTTTGCGGGTTCTCAGCACTGAGGAGACTCCGGTCAATGTGACCCGTTTTGATAGCGCTGCTTTCCGTCCTGATGTATCGCAACAAGACACAATGCCGCACACAGAACCCGTCGTCTATGGTCGCACTTCGGATGCGGTTATCACCGAACTCTACCGAAAAGCTGGTGCAGAAGTCCCCTCAGAACAAGAAGAAACAGAAGAACTTCTCTTTGATTTGAACAAGAAACGTGGGGAGCGAAACGATACTCCACCAATCTTTAGCGTTGCCGAGTATGAGGATATTGATATTCCTCTCGATGATTTTGCCGGTGAAAACGACACGGATGAAGAATTAGCACTGGATTACGATGATGCTGATTATGGCAACGCAGATAACAGCGAAGCAGAAGCGGTCGAACCAGAAGCCGTCGAAGCAGAACATAATAAACAAAACACTCCGGCAACGCCAAAAGCGAACACTCCTCAGCGCAATACCACCGGAAGTGTGGGCCGCCGTGGCCGCCAACAGGTTCCTTCCTGGGATGAAATTGTTTTCGGTGCGAAACCCGAAGAATTCTAGTAAACGAGCAGTTGCCCTTTTAAAGCCGCTGCCTGGAAAGCGGTTCTCTGCAATTCTTAGCGTTTATTGAATGTGCCCGCTGCAATCACGGGGATAAACAATTCTTTTTCAGAAAGTGCCCCGTGTTGTCCAACCATTGAGGTACCACCGAGTTCATCATCCCGATAAAAGGCATGATCTCCGAGAGCCATCACAAAGAGATCCCCAAACCTTGGTAGGACCTCAGCACTCACCTCACCAAAAAGCCCAGCATCGATGGCTTCTGAACGGGTAAATACCAAAGCCTCTTCAGGGTAGGCGCGACTCCAACGCTCTTTTGCCGCTTCAAGAACTGCAGCGTCAATTGAAGAACCCGGCTCACTGAAATACAGCTGTAGACACCTCGGTTCACCACCAAGACTCTGCACGCCTGCAAAGAGTTCGCTAGACACCGGAACGATACGTTGTGATACGCGTGGAACGTTTATTACTCCATGATCTGCGACTAATAAGAGACCGCTCTGATCATCTAAACGTGATGTCATCAATCGGAATTCATGATCGATGGACTCCAAAGCCTCCAACCATTCTCGACTGCCAACGCCACTCTTGTGAGCTGCCTGGTCAAGACTCGAAACATAGACATAGCAAAACACCCCGGGCCCGTTTGGTGTGCGGTGAGCATCCTGAATTAATTCGAGCGCCCGAGCGAATCGTTCCGAAAGACCATCGATCCCCAGATATTCTGCACCGGCAAGGACGGCCTGTGAGAAGCCCGAAGTTCGATGTTTCGCATCAGAAAGAACATAACAGCGCTCTGCGGATTGGCGCATCAGCGTAGGCGCTAATTGCCAATGAGAAGGAACCATGTATTTGCCCCAGCCACTGAGCTGATTCAATAGGTGATTGTTTTCAGGATTACGTACCCGGTACCCCACCATCCCGTGCTGACCCGGTAAAACCCCGGTGGTCAACGTTGTAATTGCTACCGCAGTTGTACTCGGAAAAGTTGATTGAAGACTGGCAATACGTGAGGACCAGAGCCCTCTGGCATGGCCGGCATATTCGCGTAAATTGTCGTCACCGAGACCATCGACAACGACCAGAATTGCGGAACGGGTTGGCGAAAGCCCAAGCCGGTTCGATTTTTGCTGCATCGCAAGAAAACAACTTGGGATAACCTCGGCAAGGCTACCGAGGCTGTCTTCACGGGAGGGTATCATTATCTGCATCGAACTAAAGTCTGGCATACAAAGTAAACAATGAATACGTCAACACCATCTGAACTCTCCCCTGAATCCGAGCATATCGACGATATTGACGTCGCTGAAGAAATGCAAACCTCCTTTTTGGAGTATGCCTACTCGGTGATTTATTCGCGAGCCCTTCCCGATGCGCGCGACGGCATGAAGCCGGTACAGCGCCGCATTTTGTACATGATGGATGAAATGGGCCTGCTCCCAAATAAGGGACATGTTAAGAGCGCCCGGGTTGTCGGCGAGGTTATGGGCAAGCTGCACCCACATGGCGATTCAGCCATCTATGACGCCCTCGTTCGCTTGGCACAGCACTTTACCCTTCGTCTACCTCTGGTAGATGGTCATGGCAACTTTGGCTCCTTAGACGACGGCCCAGCAGCTTCGCGCTACACCGAGGCCCGAATGGCGCCGGCAGCGCAGGCGATGACGGCATCATTGAACGAGGATGTCGTTGATTTCGTCCCAAACTACGATAATCAGCTCACCCAGCCAGAGGTACTCCCGGCAGCTTTCCCGAACCTTTTGGTCAACGGTGCCACCGGCATTGCCGTCGGTATGGCCACCAATATGGCACCCCACAATCTGGTTGAAGTCATTTCTGCTGCCCGTTTATTGCTTGAAAAACCTCATGCCGACCTTGAAGAATTGATGCAGCATGTGCCCGGACCGGATTTCCCCGGTGGTGGTGTCATTGTTGGTCTAGACGGTATCAAAGAGGCATACGCCACCGGCCGTGGAAGTTTCAAAACACGGGCAAAATTAAGCGTTGAGAATATCTCAGCCCGGAAAACCGGAATTGTGATCACCGAGCTCCCCTACCTGGTCGGCCCTGAAAAAGTCATTGAAAAAATTCGTGACGGTGTTAATTCCAAAAAAATTGAGGGAATTTCAGATGTTACCGACCTCACCGATCGCAATCATGGACTCCGCCTGATTATCGGCATTAAGAACGGTTATGATCCAAAGGCCGTTCTCGAGCGTCTCTATCGTTTCACTCCACTCGAAGAATCGTTCAGCATCAATAATGTGGCCCTCGTCGAAGGCTCACCACGTACTCTCGGTCTGAAAGAACTTCTTGAGGTCTATCTCAAACATCGCATCGAAGTTATTG
This sequence comes from Microbacteriaceae bacterium, assembly GCA_049647625.1. GTDB lineage: Bacteria > Actinomycetota > Actinomycetes > Actinomycetales > Microbacteriaceae > JBARYA01. The sequence continues at coordinate 54 of JBARYA010000004.1, read as the reverse complement.
TTCGTCGCTCGACCTTCCGCCTGAACAAACGAAAAGACCGACTCCATTTGGTGC
>JBARYA010000003.1:0-3978 GCA_049647625.1 Microbacteriaceae bacterium | reverse complement strand
AGGTGATTTCATCGAGTACGAAGTTCGAGAGTGACTCTGAATCTTTTGCGGCCACATGAACCATGTAATCATCGTCGCCTGTCATCAGGGATACGGAAAGAACCCCTGGCATCTCAACGAGTTTGTTCAAGAAACGGTTGTTTTCTTGACGGGAGTGGATCCCAAGCCGGATAGAGACAAAGGCCTGTAGTGGTCGCCCCAGCTTGTGTACATCTAATTCTGCATGGAATCCCTTGATTGTTTTGTTCTCAACCAGGCGCCGAATCTTGACCAAACAGGTAGATTGTGGGATACCAACGGCGGCGGCAATTTCTTTGTTCGTTGCGCGACCGTATCTCCGCAGGATTCGAATTATTTGAACATCTATGTCGTCAAGGTCAGAATCAAGCATATTATTCGGCATTTATGGCTACTCCTAGTGTTTCTACAATTTTTATTCATGAAAAGGGTATCAATATAAATTATCTTCCCAGCTTACTGCAGTATTCCTGAAAATTATACAGAATATAGCTAGCTTTGTATTGATAATTTACCAAATGAGGAGAGCTTTAATGAACGCACAAACCAAGGGTGCTATTGAGTTGGTAGAACTGGATGGTGCGAGCCTAACGGTTGAGCAGGTCGTAGCGATTGCCAAAGGTGCACCGGGGAGTCCAAAGGTGGTCCTCGAAGCAGCATCACGCGCAGAGACCATTCGGGTACGCAACTATGTAGAAAACAATTGGCTCACTCCAGATGCCCCGCCGATTTACGGTATCAACACCGGACTGGGCCGCCTCATGGATGTTCGTGTTCCACTCGAAGACCTTGATCGCTTCCAGAGCTTGATCATCAATGCTCACTCTGCCGGTATTGGTGAGCCAATGCTTGAAGAAGAAGTTCGTGCGCTGCTCACCCTGCGTGTGAATGCACTGTCAAAGGGTGTATCCGGTGTTCGAATCGAATGCCTCGATCGTCTCCTCGATATGCTGAACCTCGGTGTTCATCCAATTATTCCTTGGCAGGGTTCTGTTGGCGCCAGCGGTGACCTCGCGCCTCTCTCACACATGGTTAGCGTCATGATCGGTCATGAGAAAGCGGAAGCTATCTACAAGGGTGTGCGTATGCCAGCTCGGGATGCACTCGCTGCTGCCGGTCTTGCAACCGAGTTCAAGCTCGGACCGAAAGATGTGCTGGCACTGATCAACGGATCCACCATTTCTCTTGCTTCAGCGATTATCACGCTTTATGAAGCAGAGAAGATTGCTAAGGCAGCAGATATCTCATTGGCACTCAGCCTTGAGGCTGTTCGCGGCGAGACCCGTGCCTTCGACGATCGAATTCATCAGGCACGTAATGCTGTTGGTCAGCGACAGGTTTCAGAGAACGTTCGTAACCTGGTCAAGGATTCAGGCCGCACCACCGAGCCAGCGCGCATCATGCAGTTGCCTGATGAGCAGCGTGTTGGTGGCCAGTACAAGCCACGTGTACAGGATGCTTACTCACTTCGTTGCGCACCACAGGTTCACGGAACTGCACGCGATAGCCTCGACTTCGCACGCACCCTGCTTACCCGTGAAGCAAATGCTGCCACCGATAACCCATTGATGTTTGAGAATGAAGATGGATCATTCGATGTTTTGAGTGGTGGAAACTTCCACGGTGAACCAATTGGTTTTGCGGCCGACCTCATCTCGATGGCGGTAGCAGAAATTGGTGCAATCAGTGAGCGTCGTTCATTCCGTCTCACCGATCCAAACCTGAGCTATGGTTTGCCACTCAACCTCGTTGGCGGTCAGCTTGGCCTCAATACCGGTTTCTCTATTGTGCACTGTTCAGCATCTGCGATTGCCAGCGAAAACAAGTTTCTGGCCATCCCGAGTGTGATTGATTCAATCCCTGGAAAAGCTAACCAAGAAGACCATGTGAGCATGTGCACCTACTCGGCTCGCAAGGCCCGTCAGGTCATCAAGAATACACAAATCATTGTTGGTGTCGAGTTCATCCTCTCAACCCAGGGTATTGATTTGAGTGCACCACACCTTGGCGGAGCTCAGCTCGGTACCGGTACCCAGGTTGCATACAACCGGATTCGTGAGACCATTCCGATGACTCGTGAAGATGTGTATCAATCAGAGTTCATGTACAAGGCTCAAGAGCTCGTTGCTCAGGGTGTTGTAACCGAAGCGGTTGAAGCAGCCATTGGTGAATTGATTTAAATCATGAGCAAGAATTCGGGCATTGTTGTCGGGAATATTGTTACCCCTCAAGGGGTACTCCTGGGAGGCGCGATTGTGCACCAGGACGGAATCATTACCAAGATTCTGAACTCCACACAGGTGGTTGACCATCTCGCAAGCAATGTCGGTTCTTCTATCGATGCCACCGGGAAGTATATTCTTCCCGGTGGCATCGATGCACATGTGCATTGCTTTAGTGATCCTCGTGAGGGTTTCCGTGCTGCAACCATGTCAGCGGCAGCTGGCGGGATTACCACGATTATTGACATGCCGTACGATGATGGAAACCCGGTCAATAATCTAGCCCGGGTCAATCAGAAGATTTCTGAGATTCCCGGACAGGCTTATGTCGATGTTGCCCTCCACGGAACGGTAGCGCCAGGCTCCTTCGGATCCGAATTGCAATCAATGGTTGATGCCGGAATTTGCGGTTTTAAAGTGTCCATGTTTGAAACCGATAAGAACCGCTTTCCACGGATTAGCAATGATGAGCTTTATGAGATTCTCAAAACCTCACGTGCAGCCGGTGTTGTGGTTGGTGTCCATGCCGAGGATGGCGAAATTATCGGCACCATGATCGAAACTTTGGTAAAAGCTGGTCAGACCGAGCCGATTGCGCATTGCTTATCACGACCTCCAGTATCAGAAACCGTTTCGATAGCGGCCGGTGTGGCTATTGCTGAGGCGGCGGAAGCGCCATTCCATATTTTCCATGCGAGCCTGCCTGAATCAATCGATATTGTGGTTGCCGCTCGTGAAAGAGGCGCAGATATTTCTGTAGAAACCTGCCCACACTATCTCCTCTTCTCTGGGGACGATATGAACAGTCTCGGCGCACGAGGCAAGATTAATCCGCCATTGCGGAGCAAAGAAAGCGTTGAGGAGCTCTGGGAATTGCTTGCACTCGGAGCTGTCGATATGTTCACATCAGATCACGCACCATGGCGTCTCGACAAGAAGTCTGACGCTGAAAATATTTTCAATAATTCATCGGGCGCACCAGGCGTACAATTGCTCTACCCGATTCTTCTGAGCGAAGGTTTCGCCAAGGGAAGATTGAGTTTAAACAGGGTTGCAGAATTGATGGCGAGTGGTCCGGCGAACCGCTTTAATCTCGGGCATCGCAAGGGGCATCTTGCTCCAGGCTATGATGCCGATTTTGTGGTTTACGATCCGAATACGCAATGGACTGTTTCAGCTGAGAAACAACATTCACTTGCCGGATGGACTCCATATGAAGGTCGTGAAATGCTCGGTAAAATTGAGCAGACTTTCCTTCGGGGAGTGTGCATTGCAGCAGAAGAGGAACTTCGGAGTACAGCCGAGGTGGGAATATTTATTAAAGGTGTAAGTAATGGATCAATCGTATAGAGACTTTCTGACTGAACTTGAGTCAAACAATGAACTGATTCAGATTGATCAAGCGGTTGATAAAAAATTTGAAGTGGCCAGCTTTTTAGGCCTTTTTGACGACGGTCCGGCAGTTCGGTTCAATAATGTCAGTGGTACAGATTTTCCCGTTGTTGGGAACATGCTGAATTCTCGCGCAAGAATTGCGCAGGCAATTGGATGTTCAACAAAACAAATTACCGAGAAAATTACTGAAGCTACCGTTTCGGGGCAGGAGCCGATTGTCGTGACGGACGCTCCCTGCCAGGATTTCGTGCGTTTGGCCTCTGAGGGCGAACTGCTTGAGGCCCTACCGATCCCATATTTCTTTGAAAAGGATTCAGGACCATATATTTCTGCAGGTTTGATT
>JBARYA010000002.1:0-4263 GCA_049647625.1 Microbacteriaceae bacterium | reverse complement strand
CGAAAGAACGTATCCGGTATTTGACTCAAAATACCCGCACCATCACCGGTGCCGGCATCAGCCCCGATCGCTCCCCGATGTTCAAGATTCCGGAGCGCACCCAGGGCCATTGCAACAATGTCATGACTAGGCTGCTGGTTCAGGGTAGCAATCATGGCCAAACCACAGGCATCCTTCTCATCTCGAGGGTCATAGAGGCCCTGAGCTTGGGGAATGTGTGAGAACTGCTGATAGATCGGATGCTGCATTGATTTTCCGCCCTGTGCGGACAGTCCCTCGACTGCCAAGGTTTTTTGTGTAATTGACAAATTACGCCGAAAATATTTCGAGCGTGTTTCGAGACCGTTTTCCTTTTGGAAATTCTGTTTCCCAGCGGCAATGGTCACAGATATCACAGGAAAACGGTCTCGAAGAGTCAGACTATTGCTGAACTTTTAGCGAAATATTTTGGCAGAAGCGCCAAGCGTCGCTGAACGTTCCTGATCAAGTTCTGCCAATTCACGCTCAATTTGGTCATAACCGTGCTCACCGTGAAGCACCAGGTCGACCCCGGCAAGCTCGTCTTCGCTCCGGACTCGGAACCCAATCGTTTTCTCGATTGCGAACCCGATCAGGAAAGCGATCGTGAAGCTGTAGAGCATCACGGCAAAGACCGCAATCGTCTGCACAATGAGCTGGCCGCCGCCCCCACCGGTGAATAAACCGGTATCGGTGGCGAAGAACCCGAGGTAGACAGTGCCGATAAGTCCGGCCACCAGGTGCACCCCGACCACATCAAGAGAGTCATCGTAACCCAGACGGAACTTCAGGTTCACGGCCAGGGCTGCGGCAACACCGGCAAGAATGCCTAAGAGTAGCGCCCATCCGGGTGTCAGGTTTGCACAGGCCGGGGTGATCGCAACGAGGCCAGAGACGGCACCGGATGCTGCCCCAACGGCTGTGGGTTTGCCATCACGGATTTTCTCAACCAGAATCCAACCCAGAACACCAGCGGCTGTTGCTCCCAGAGTATTGACGGTGATGAGACCAACATTTCCCATACCGCCCAGCGCCTCGGCTCCGGCATTGAAACCAAACCAACCGAACCAAAGCAGCGCGGCACCGATCATTACCAGCGGCACATTGTGTGGCTTAGGTGCCTGTTTCGTGAAACCAATGCGCTTGCCCAAAACGAGCGCCAATGCGAGCGCCGCAGCCCCAGCGTTAATGTGCACCGCGGTACCACCGGCATAGTCAATAACAGATGGCAGACCTCCAAGGAGCTCTCCCAAGTTCATGATCCAGCCACCACCCCAGACCCAGGCAGCAACCGGGAAATAGACCAGGGTCGACCAGAAACCGACAAAGATCATCCAGGAACCAAACTTTGCCCGATCGGCAATAGCACCAGAAATCAGTGCGGTGGTGATAATGGCAAAGGTGGCACTATAGGCAATCGCGAGCAATGCTTGGTCGTCACCCGAGAGTGCGGCGAGCGCGAAATCTGCGAACGGGTTTCCGGCAAAATCACCAACATTGCTTACCGTTGACATGCTGGCGCCGATGAGAATCCAGAGGACCCCAACCAGACCGAGAGCTCCAAAGCTGAGCATCATCATGCTTACCACGCTCTTCACCTTGACCAGTCCACCATAGAAGAATGCGACCCCGGGGGTCATAAGAAGGACCAGTGCTGTTGCTGTGATTAACCAGGCCAGACTACCGCTGTCCATGTGTTGCTCCTTTCATTCGTGCTCCCCACGCGTTGTGGGCATGCACTCATTCTTTCGGAGGCAGATTTCGAACGATTTCCTCTATGATTTCGAACAAATTACGATACAGGGGATTCTGGTTAACAGGTGATTTCTTAAATCTGGAAACTTGCTGGAGACATCCCGCATACCGCAGAACGTCAAAAGGCGAAAGCCTTAGCGAAGATCTCCATCAATCTCACCCAGGGCATGAAAGGTGCGCTGGTAATAAAGCAGTGGACTATGGGTCTCGGCAAATTGTCCCTCAAGGATATCGAGCACCACGATAGCATTGTTATTTTTGAGAATCACATCAGAAACTCGGGCGATCAGAACCGCGGTGTTGCCGTTCACAATCGGCAGATCATAGGGCCCTGAGACCCAGTGCTCACCCACGAAACGATTCGCAGTGTCGGTGGCAAACTTTGCCGCAATATGCCCGGCTTCAACCCCCAGAAAATGGACGGCCACCAGGTTTCCGACGGTAATCGCCGACCAACTCGAAGAAGTCTGAGCGATATTGAACGTCGCCCGTGGTGGGTCTGCAGAAAGCGAGGCCAACGAGGTCGCGGTGAATCCTACCGGTGCCCCATCAGGGGTGCGGGAGGTAATAATTGCAACGCCTGCGGCATGGCGCGCAAATGCATCTTTAAAAGCCTGAACACTATTCGCGTCAAAGACTGGGCCGTTTTCTGCAGTATTACCGCTCATAAATATCTGTGTCTCACCTTGAATAATTTTGTCACCGAAGCGCCAGTCTCGCGCGACACTCAATTGCACTGAACTAAACTGACTGCAAGAATCAATACTATCCTTTCTGCCGATATATCCCATCAGAGAAGCGCGCGCCGTTTTGGCCTCGAATAGGAAAACGAAGGAACAGCATCATGGCGATGACTCCCCCAGCATCCAGACTCATCCATCCTTCAACCGGTCGATTCTTGACCATGATTTTGGTTGGCACTGCGGTATGGTTCACGACCGTTTCAAGCTTCGGCTGGATATTTGCCACCTCATTTGCCTGGTCTGCCAGCTGCGCCGTCTACATTCTCTGGGTATGGTCTCGAGTGCACGGCCTCGATCCAGCAGCCACGATGGCCCATGCGAGCCGAGAAGATCCGCACCGAGCGGCGACCGATGTCCTGGTCCTCTTGGCCAGTGTCGGTAGTCTGGTGTCGATTATTTTGCTGCTCGCTTTGGACACCTCACCCTCGAGTACCGAGAAAGTGCTGGTGTCTGCCCTGGCAAGCCTGAGCATTATCCTCTCGTGGGTTCTGCTCCACACGCTCTATATGCTCCGTTACGCCTCACTCTATTTTGAGGGAGAACCCGGAGGTATTAATTTCAATATGAAAGAGCCTCCGGTCTATCGAGACTTTGCCTATTTAGCGTTCGTCATTGGGATGACCTACCAGGTTTCAGACACCAATCTTGAGAGCACCAAAATGCGCTCAACCGCCCTTGTTCACAGTATCTTGGCGTTCCTCTTCGGCATGGTGTTCCTCGCCACCCTCATCAATCTGGTGATCAACTAGAAGAAAAAATTCAGTTCTGGTTTTGATAGAACTCTTCGAGTCCCTGCAAGCCACTTTCAAACTCTGCTGAGAAATATTCGCTCAATATCGGCTCGGTTTCCGCATCCGTTTCAAACTCAATATGCCAGAGCACCGTAGAGCTGCCATCATGATTATCGGTCACGGAGATTGCGGCCCGATGTTCTTTCATGGGATGGGGGAACTGTCGGTAACAATATTTGAGCACCTGATCAGCGTCATCCACCGAGATCAATTCTTCAATGAGTGGATCTGCACCCTCAACCTGCGGGAAGATGCGCTTTGCCCCGGGAACTCCCTCATCACCGAGGAATTGCATCCCATCAGCGCCCTTCATCCAGTGAGTAATCCCACCAAAGAGGCGAAGCAATTGCCACACTTCAGCATCACTGCGATCGATTTCGAGCATTCGTTCCACCGTTGTCAAAGCTCCACCTCCACTGAAAGACAAACCCTACTTCCAATGTACGCCTGTGTTGAGCTTCCGGCTAGATGCCCAGCACGACTTTGGCAATGCTGAAATAAATCAACAGGCCGGTCGCATCACAAAAAGTTGAAATAAACGGGGTGGAGAAAACAGCAGGGTCAACGTGAATCGCCTTTGCAACCAGCGGCATACATCCGCCAACGACTGCAGAGATCACACAGATCGACACCAGAGTCAGTCCAATCACCGCACCGATTTCTGGATCGTATATGAGGGAGGCAACAGCCCAACCGGTGAACCCAAGGATGATTCCCATGGTGAGACCGGTACGAGCCTCCTTGAATGCAACCCGCCAAATATCGCGAATACCCGCTTCGCCCATAGCCAAAGCTCGGGTCAGTGTGGTTGCAGCCTGAGATCCGGTGTTTCCACCAATACCGGTGAGGAGCGGGATGAACAGCGAGAGAGCGACCCGCTGTTCCAGTGTTGCCTGAAAAATATCGAGCACATTCACCGTGAGCAGCGCTGAGATGCCCAGTACGAAGAGCCAGAC
>JBARYA010000001.1:0-5062 GCA_049647625.1 Microbacteriaceae bacterium | reverse complement strand
CTCTATTTGGCAAGCCAGGCCGGCGTTCCAGTGGATATTTGGGTACGCGGTATTTGTGCCGTCAAGCCGCAGACCCCAGGGCTGAGTGAAAATATCCGGGTGCGTTCCATTCTGGGCCGTAACCTTGAGCACTCCCGAATCTATGCCTTTGTGAACGGGGAGGAGCCACAAATATTTATCGGTTCCGCAGATAGTATGCACCGAAACCTCGACCGCCGGGTTGAAACTTTGGTTAAAATAGAACAAGCCGATCACATTGCCTATATTGACGGACTATTCCACGAAGCTTTCGATCCAGAAACCTCCGCTTGGGATTTGGATGCCGAAGGTAATTGGATACGAGCAGCCCTCGATGTGAGTGAGAGAAAAGATTTGCAAGACTCCCTGATGGCGCAGATAACCAAAAAGAACTCTCGAAAGAATCCACTTGATGATTGACACCGTCCTCGCAGCCGGGGTGTTGTGTTGGCGAAAAATCAACGATGAGCCTCAGATTCTTCTCGTTCACCGCCCGCTCCAGCAAGATGTTTCCTTTCCAAAGGGAAAACTTGATCCCGGGGAATCGCTGCCTGAGGCGGCCGTTCGTGAGGTCTTAGAAGAAACCGGAATATCCCTTCGGCTCGGGCCTCCGGTGGCTATTGCCGAATATGAACTTCCCGGTGGGCGCCCAAAGCGGGTCTATTATTGGTCGTCCTTCCTGAGTGAAGAGCTTCTCGCCGACTTCAATTTCACCCCGAATAGCGAAGTATCAAAAGTGTCTTGGGTGAATTTTGATGAGGCCAAGAAATTGCTGAGTTACCGCCGTGATATTGAAATTATGGAGATTTTACGGCAAAGCATCCTCGACGGGATAGCTGATACCTTTGTGGTGATTGCCCTCCGCCATGCCAAGGCCAAACTTCCGGAATCTTGGCCCGATAATGATGAATCCAGACCACTGCGTTCACGCGGCCGCGAAGAAGTGGTTGCCTGCAGCCGCAAAATTTATCCCTACCGGCCTGATCGCATTATCAGCAGTCCGGCAGTTCGTTGTCTTGAAACAGTTGGTGAGCTAGCCAAATGTTTAAAGCTCTCCCCCGAGGTTGGCCCAACTCTCAGCCAAAATCACAGTTCCTGGTTTGATGTTCATATTACGGATACCATCGTTGATGTTCTGGACAAAGAACTCAGTACGGTTATCTGCTCACACGGGCCGGTCATCCCGACTATTTTGAGCGAAATGGTTAAGCTCACCAATTCAACACTCACCCGAGAAATCTTCCGCAGTTCCATTCTCAATACCGCAGAGTTTGTCGTCATCCACATCAGTCATGGCGAAAATCCTCAGATTGTTGGGCTAGAAAGATATGCCCCTCGATCAATCATTTCTTTGGTACCTTTCGCGAATCCGTTTACCAAGAGTTAACCGATAAACCCTTTTCTCTTCACCTTTGCGGAATAGATTTTCATTAACCCACAGGGTTGTAGCACACATTCTGCACACAGCATATGAAAAGGAACATCTTGAATTTCAAGCGTTTTGGAGCCATCACAGCTCTTGCACTGGTAGGAAGCTTCGCACTGGCTTCTTGCTCAAGCACCACGGAACCCACACCGAGCGATACCGAAACCCCTGTAGCACTCAGTGGTGATTTGGCTGGCGCCGGTGCCTCTTCAATGGGCGCAGGCCAGACCGTTTGGATTGCTGGCTTCAGCGGCATCCAGTCACAGGTCACCGTATCCTATGACGCTGTCGGCTCCGGTGGCGGACGCACCGCCTTCAAAGAGGGTGGCGTACAGTTTGCCGGTAGCGACCGCGCACTCAAGGTAGAAGAACTCGAAGGCAATGCTCGTTGCGTTGCTGGAACCAAGGCTATCGACCTTCCCGTCTGGATTTCCCCGATTGCGATTATCTTCAACCTTGATGGTGTGAAGAGCCTGAACTTGGATGCTGACACTATTGCCAATATTTTCTCCGGCAAGATCACCAAGTGGAATGATCCAGCAATCGTTGCCCAGAACAGCGGAGTAACCCTCCCGGCCCTGGACATCACTCGTGTCGTCCGTTCAGATAACTCTGGTACCACTGGAAACTTCACCGATTACCTCGCCCAGGCTGCGCCTGATGCTTGGCCAGTTGATGCATCTTTTGAAACCTGGGATGCCGATTGGGCCTCAACTGCAGAGCGCGCTGACGGAACCTCGGGTCTCGTTACCGCAGTCAAGGCTGGTCAGGGAACCATTGGCTACGCTGATGCTTCACGTGCCGGTGAGCTCGGAACCGTTTCGGTCAAGGTTGGCGAAAAATATGTTGCCTACAGCCCAGAAGCTGCGGCAGCCGTTGTTGACGCTTCACCATTGGATGCCCGTGAGGCCAACGATATCGTGGTCAAACTCGATCGCAACACCACCGCATCCGGTGTCTACCCAATCGTGTTGATCTCCTACGCAATTGCCTGCTCTGAGTACCAGAATGCAAACGATGCGGCACTGGTGAAGGCATACCTCAGCTACATTGCGAGCGCCGACGGTCAAAAGGCTGCAGCTGCCAAGGCTGGTAACGCCCCGCTGAGCTCCGCTATGGCAGAGAAGATTGCCAGCGCAATCGCCTCAATCAAGTAACAGCGCTACAACTACCTCCCCCCCCCCCCAAAAAAAAAAATGCGAGCGCTTTCCTCGCTGAAACCCTAAATTCGCACACCCCTTTGGCCCCGAGACTCCCCCGTCTCGGGGCCAAAGTCTTTTTCGGTTCAGAGACCCCATAAACATACCTCTCGTTTGCCAATTGTTAACCTTTGTTCTTTACGCTTGGCACTGCAACGAGAACACTATTCTGACCAAGTCCACTACATTTTGGAAAGATTCATGACCATGACTCAGCCAGGGGCGCCTCAAGAGGAAAAGAGAGAAACTCTTGAATCGTCTCTTTCGGAAGATCACGTTCCGAAGAACTCGGCAATAGCCAAAAACCGCAAGAGCTCAGCTACGAAATCAGTTCGTCGCCTCGGCGATATTGTTTTCGCAAATATTTCTCTTCTCGCCGGTGTCAGCATTCTGCTCGCCCTTGCCGGTGTCGGGGTCTTTCTCTTCATCCAATCGCTTCCGGCACTGATGGTTACCGAACCGGGACTCCTCGGCAATAACGCCGACTCCTTCGCCGACTATGTGGCCCCACTCATTTTTGGTACCGTCTGGACAGCAGCCATCGCCCTCCTCTTTGCCACCCCGGTTGCAATCGGCATTGGACTGTTCATTTCGCATTACGCGCCTCGCAAGCTTGCCCAATTGCTCGGCTACATTACCGATTTGCTGGCCGCTGTACCCTCGGTGGTTTATGGTCTCTGGGGCATCCTGGTATTGGCGCCATTCTTGCAGCCAAGCTTTGTCTGGCTCTTCAACAATCTGCACTGGATTCCCTTCTTTGGCGGTGAAGCTGTTTCTTCAACCGGTCGCACCACCCTCACCGCAGCGGTGGTTTTGGCGGTCATGATTCTGCCCATTATGGCGGCGCTGATGCGCGAAGTATTCCTGCAGACTCCGGTCTTGCATGAAGAAGCATCCCTTGCACTGGGAGCCACCCGCTGGGAAATGATCCGGATGGCAGTTTTGCCTTTTGGGCGCTCTGGCATTATTTCTGCAGCCATGCTCGGACTCGGTCGCGCCCTGGGTGAGACCATGGCGGTGGCGATGGTACTCTCCCCAGCAGCGGTCATTCACTTCTTTGTGTTGACCGCAAATAATCCGAACACTGTGGCGGCCAATATTGCGCTCTCGTTCCCAGAAGCGTACGGCCTCAACCTGAATGGGCTCCTCGGCAGTGGTCTGGTGCTCTTCTTGGTCACCTTCGCGGTCAACCTCATTGCCCGTTGGGTCATTAACCGTCGCAAAGCATTCTCGGGAGCCAACGCATGAGCCAACTCACGACCCCAGAACCGAAGCTCCAGCCCGGGGCGAAATCGCGCAACCCTCGGAATATCAGTAATGCACTCCAGGGCTCAACCCTGCCCAAGGGTGCCGCTCGTTTCACCTTCTTGGGCAGCTTCGTGCTGGTCTTCGCCCTCGCAGCGTTTTTAGCTGTCGGGAGCGAGACCGAAATGAACATTGCGGCCGCTGTTATCGCATCCCTGGTGCTCTATATTGTGGCCATCGGCACCATTTCGACCATTATTGAGGGACGCCGCAAGGCTATCGACCGGATAATGCTCGCGCTGGTGGTTGGCGCATTCGGCCTCGCACTCCTCCCCCTCATCTCAGTCATCTGGACAGTCGGGGTTCAGGGCTGGAGCCGCCTTGATTGGGAGTTCCTCTCCACCACCATGCAGGGTGAACTTGATGGCGGTGGCGGCGTCCTGCACGCCATTGTCGGCACGCTCAGCATCACCCTCAGCGCAACCCTCATCTCGGTGCCTATTGGCCTCTTCACCGCCATCTACCTGGTGGAATACGGCCGTGGCCCCCTGGCAAAATCAATCACCTTCCTGGTCGATGTGATGACCGGCATCCCCTCAATTGTTGCCGGACTCTTTGCCTACGCCCTCTTCTCGATGATCTTTGGAGCCGGTACCCGTTCCGGACTTGCCGGTGCTGTGGCCCTGTCGGTGCTCATGATCCCGATCATTGTGCGCTCCTGTGATGAGATGCTCCGCCTGGTGCCCAACGAGCTGCGCGAAGCATCCCTCGCCCTGGGTGTGCCGCAGTGGTTGACTATTCTCAAGGTGGTGCTGCCAACCTCCATTGCCGGAATCACCACCGGAATTATTGTGGCCATCGCCCGCATTATTGGCGAAACAGCTCCCCTGCTGCTGGTTGCCGGGTACACCGTCAATATGAACTGGAATATGGTGCAGGGTCGAATGATGACCCTCCCGGTTTTTGTCTACGACCAGTACAAGAACAAGGGCATTGAGGAAGCATTCTTCGATGCCCGCGCCTGGTCTGGCGCCCTGGTGCTCATCCTGATTGTGATGATCCTGAACCTCGGCGCTCGCCTCATCGCCCACGCTTTCTCTCCGAAGATCCGCCGCTAAGTTTGGCATAGAAAAGGTCCCGAATGTCTACTCGTATCGAAGTCAATAATCTCAAT